>CAWFOJ010000313.1:0-3167 GCA_963816585.1 uncultured Holophagaceae bacterium
GCCTGCGAACAGGAGGAGGGCCTCCCGGCGGCGCTGCGGATCCTGGGCTGGGACGGGGCCCACGTGGAGTTCGTCAGCACCTGCCGGGTCCAGCCCACCATGGTGCTGCCGATCGCCGAGCTGCTCATGAACATCGCCCTGCTGCGGGACCGCCAGGAGCGGAGGGAACCGCCTCCCGCCCAGATCCAGCCTCCCCCCGAACCACGGGACCGCTGATGTTGTGCTTATCGTCACACCATCGAGGGAGGTCCTCCAAAGCCATAACAAGGCTTTTCCTCCGGGCGGAGCTTTGCTAGATAGGCCATAGCGAATGGGCATGTGCCGGACGTAAAAAAAACACCTGAAGGGGGGAAATAATGGCTCAACTCAAACCCTTCAAGGCCTACCGCCCAAAGCCTGAATTGGCGGGGAAGGTGGCCTCGGTGCCCTACGACGTGATCAACACCGAGGAGGCCCGCCAGCTTGCGGCTGGCAATCCCTATTCTTTCCTCCACGTGGGGCGTCCGGAGATCGACCTCCGCCCACCACCGACATCCACGCGGACGAGGTGTACGCCATGGGCGTGAAGAACCTGCACCGCCTCATGAAGGAAGGCACCCTGTTCCAGGAGCGCACCCCCTGCCTGTACATCTACCAGCAGCGCATGGGCGACCACGTCCAGGCCGGGCTGGTGGGCCTGTGTCGGTGAAGGAGTACGAGGAAGGGCCCATCAAGCGCCACGAGTACACCCGCAAGGACAAGGAGGACGACCGCACCCGCCACGTCACCGAGCAGGCCGCCAACGCCGAGCCGGTGTTCCTGGCCTACCGGGCGGTGCCCTACATCGATTCCCTGGTGGACAAGATCCGCGCCACCACGCCGGTCTACGACATCGTCACCGACGACGGCATCGGCCACACCGTGTGGATCGTCGACCAAGAGACCCACATCTACACCCTGAACCACCTGTTCGACGCGGTGCCGGCCCTGTACATCGCCGACGGCCACCACCGCACCGCCGCCGCCATCCGCTACGGCCAGGCCCGCCGGGCCGCCGCCCACGAGCCCACCGGTGACGAGCCGTTCGAGAGCTTCATGGCCGTGGTGTTCCCCCACAACCAGCTGAAGATCATGGACTACAACCGGGTCGTCAAGGACCTGAACGGCCTGACCTCCGAGCGTTCCTGGCCGCCCTGGCGAAGAAGTTCACCGTGGCCCCGTCCGCCCCGCGAAGCCCTTCCGCGCCCGCCAGCTTCGGCATGTTCCTGGACGGCAAGTGGTATTCCCTCACCGCCAAGCCCGGCTCCTACCCCGCCGACGACCCGGTGCGCAGCCTGGACGTCAGCATCCTCCAGGAGAACGTGCTGGCGCCGATCCTGGCCATCCAGGACCCCCGCACCGACACCCGCATCGACTTCATCGGCGGCATCCGCGGCATGGACGAGCTGGAGAAGCGGGTGAAGGGCGGCTACAAGGTGGCCTTCGCCATGTTCCCCACCTCCCTGGACCAGCTCATGTCCGTGGCCGACGCCGGCCAGATCATGCCGCCCAAGTCCACCTGGTTCGAGCCCAAGCTGCGGTCCGGGCTGCTGGTCCGGACCTACCAGGAGACCTGGTTCCAAGTCTGCCATTCCAACCGTTTTTCCAGGAGACACACTATGAAGATCCTGATCGCAGATGCCTTCGACGCATCCCTGCCCAAGCGCCTCGAAAAGTTCGGTGCAGTGACCAGCGACATGGGTGAGCTGGGCACCGCCAAGGTCCTGCTGGTCCGCTCCAAGACCAAGGTCACCAAGGAGATGGTGGACCAGGCCCCGAACCTCAAGCTGGTCATCCGCGGTGGCGTCGGCCTCGACACCATCGACCTTCCCGCCTGCAAGGCCAAGGGCATCGAGGTGATGAACACGGCCGCGGCCTCCAGCGTCTCGGTGGCGGAAATGGCCATGGCCTTCATGGTGGCCATCCCCGCCCGCCTGGTGGAAGCCCACATGGGCATGAAGGAAGGCAAGTTCCTCAAGAACGAGCTCAAGCGCACCGAGCTGTACCAGAAGACCCTGGGCCTCATCGGCGCCGGCGCCATCGCCTCGGAAGTGGCCAAGCGCGCCGTGGCCTTCGGCATGAACGTGATCGCCTACGATCCCTTCCTCACCAGCCACTCCATCGCCCAGCTCAAGAGCCTGGATGAAGTGTGCGCCCAGGCCGACGTCATCAGCATCCACACGCCCCTCACCCCCGAGACCAAGGGCATGTTCCACAAGGACGTGTTCGCCAAGATGAAGGACGGGGTCATCATCATCAACACCGGTCGGGGCAAGGTGGTGGTGGAGGAGGACCTGGCCGAGGCCCTCAAGTCCGGCAAGGTCCGGGCCTACGGCACGGACGTGTGGTTCAGCGATCCGCCGCCCGCCGACTGCCCCCTGCTTTCCGCCCCCAACGTCTTCATGTCTCCCCACCTGGGTGCCAGCAGCAAGGAGAACTTGCTGCGCATCGGCGACATCGTGGTGGAAATCCTTTCCCATTGCAAAGCCTAGATAGGAGCCCATCATGACCCGCACCATCAACTTCTACGCCGGCCCCGCCGGACTGCCCCTGCCGGCCCTGGAACGGGCCAAGGAAGAACTGCTGGATTTCGCCGGCACCGGCATGTCGGTCATGGAAATCAGCCACCGTGCCAAGGAATACGACGCGGTCCACGAGGAAGCCCTGGCCCTCACCCGCGAGCTGATGAACATCCCCGCCAACTACAAGGTCCTGCTCCTGCAGGGCGGCGCCCACCTGTCCTTCGGCATGATCCCCCTGAACCTGCTGCGGGCCGGCCAGAAGGCCGACTACCTGGTCACCGGCAACTGGGCCGAGAAGGCGTACAAGGAAGCCAAGCTGGTTGGGGGCGAGGAGAACGTGCGCCTGGGCGGCAGCACCAAGGACCTGAAATTCGCCCGCCTGCCCAAGACCTCCGAACTGACCATCCACAAGGATTCCAGTTTCGTCCACTTCACCTCCAACAACACGGTGGAAGGCACCCAGTGGCAGGACTACCCCGAGACCGGCGGAATCCCCTACGTCTGCGACATGTCCGCGACATCATGTGGCGTCCCTTCGACGTCACCCCGTTCGGCCTGATCTACGCCGGCGCCCAGAAGAACCTCGGCCCCTCCGGCGTCACCCTCACCATCATCCGGGAGGATTTC
>CAWFOJ010000314.1:0-7205 GCA_963816585.1 uncultured Holophagaceae bacterium
CAGGAGCTTCACCAGCAACTGCATGAGCGCCCCCTGTTCCGGGGAGATCTGCATCTGCCCCCGGGGGTGGCCCTGGGTCGCCGCCCGCAGGGCCGCCAACTCCGGATGTTCGCGCAGCGAATGGTCCAGCAGGTAGTGCCAGAGGTGGTCGTCCAAGGGCAGGGTGCGGGAACTCATGGAAGACCCCCCGGGGCTCCGCGCCAAGCCTGGCCCGGTTACCCGCCAAGGATGGGCAATCGAAGATTTGATGCCATTAATTAAACGGGAAAAGCCAACCCGGCCGGCCCTGGTCCCCGGCTTCCTGCGCCGACCCGGTGTCCGGTCGTTCCAGGGACCCGATGCGGACGCCCAGCAGGCGCAGGGGGCGGTCCAAAGGCACCCGGCGCAGGCACGAGCGGGCCGCATCAAGGATGGCCTTGGGATCGGCCGTGGGTTCGTCAAGGGTGTGGTCCCGGGTGACCGTCTGGAAGGTGTCGTAGCGCAGCTTGATGCCGATGGTGCGCCCCAGGCGGCCCTTGCGCTCCAGATCGCCGCCCAGGCGCTGGCACAGGTCCACCAGGATCCCGGTGAGGACCTCCCGGTCCCGCTTGGGGTGAAGGTCCCGTTCGAAGGTGGTCTCCCGGCTGATGGACTTGATCTCCTGCGCCGTGACCACGGGCCGGTCGTCCCGCCCATGGGCCGCCTCCCAGAGCCACTCCCCGTAGCTGTGCCCGAACGCCGCCACCAGGTCCCGCGGGTCGGCCGCCGCCAAGTCGCCGATGGTGCGCAAACCCATGGCCTCCAGGCGGGCGCTGGCCTTGGGGCCGATGCCGTTCACCACCCGGGCGGGCAGGGGCCAGATGCGCCCCGGCAGGTCGCCCAGGGTGAGCACCGTCAGCCCGTCGGGTTTCTGCAGGTCAGAGGCGATCTTGGCCAGCAGCTTGTTGGGGGTGACGCCGATGGAGCAGGACAGCCCGGTGGCCGAGCGCACCGCCTCCTTGAGGCGCCGGGCCAGGGCCACGGTCTCCCCCGGCACGTCCGTGAGGTCGACGAAGATCTCGTCGATGCCCCGGTCTTCGATGGTGGGCGCGAGTTCGGCCACGGCCGCCTTGAACAGCCTGGAAAGACGCCGGTACTCCTCGAAGTTGGCGGGCAGCAGGATGGCGTCCGGGGCCAGGCTGGCCGCCTTCATCAGCCCCATCCCCGAGTGCACCCCCAGGGCCCGGGCTTCATAGGTGGCGGTGGTGGCCACTCCGCGCCCCGCGTACTCCCGCAGGCGCCGCGTCCGGGGCGGCTCCCCGGGGTGCCGCCGCCCGCCCCCCACCACCACCGGCTGTCCCCGCAACTCCGGGAAGCTGAGCAGTTCCACCGAGGCGAAGAACGCATCCATGTCCAGGTGGGCGATGCGCCGGCCAACCCAGGGAGCGTGGGCTTGGGCAGGAGGGGGGGAAGGGGGTTCGGGCACGGACGGCTCCTGGTCCGCAGGGCGGCACGAAATTTTAGCAAAATGAACGCTTACGGTTCGAGCAAATGCATCCGGGCACCCGACTGGTAGGATGGTCCAGGCAGCCATGCCATCCCAGGAGCGCTCGTGGTCCCCGACCTGCCCATGTCCCCCATGCCGCCCCGAAGCCCCCTGGAGGCCGCCCGGCACGTGCTGGCCGCCACCCGCAAGGCCATCCAGGCCCTGGAAGGCTCCTGGGACGAGGGGCTGGTCCAGTCCTGGACGCGGCACATCACCCGGAGCAAGGGGCGCCTGGTGCTCACGGGCATGGGCAAGTCCGGGCTGGTGGCCCAGAAGATCGCCGCCACCCTGGCCTCCACCGGCTGCCCAAGCTTCTACCTGCACCCGGCGGACGCCCTGCACGGGGACCTGGGCATGGTCATGGCCGAAGACACGATGCTCATCCTCAGCAACAGCGGCGAAAGCGAAGAGATCATCCGCCTGCTGCCCAGCCTGATCCGCATGGAAGTGCCCATCGGCGCCATCACCTCCCGGGCGGACAGCCGCCTGGGCCAGGCGGCGCGCTGGTGTTTCACCTACGCCCTCCCGGACGGGGAAGGGTGCCCCCTGAATTTCGCCCCCATGGCCAGCACCACCCTGCAGCTGGTGTGGGGCGACCTGCTGGCCGCCTACCACATGGTGGAAAGCGGTTTCACCCTGGAGCATTTCGCCCAATTCCACCCTGCTGGGAATATTGGTTCTAAGCTTCTGAAGGTCAAGCAAGTTATGCACGATGAATTCCCCCAGGTCAGCCCGGCCGCCGACCTGGTGGAGACGTTGGGCGCCATGACCCGGGGCAAGCTGGGCATGACCACCGTCATGGAAGGGGGCGAACTGCTGGGAGTGATCAGCGACGGGGACATCCGCCGGGCCCTGGAGGGAGCTCAGCGCATGCGCAGCAACCCTCTGAGCCTCACCGCCCGGAACATCCTGACCCCCGGGCCGGTGTGCGTGGCCCCGGACACCCTGGCGGCCGAGGCGGCCCGCAGCATGGAGGCCCGCAAGATCACCTTCCTGGTGGTGCAGGATGGCGCCCGCACCTGCGGGGTGCTGCACATCCACGACCTGTTCGCCGCCAAGGTCATCTGACCGGGCTTCCCAGGGGATCGCCGAGGGAGCAGGGCGGCGGTTGGGGACCGCCGGGGCTCAAGGGGAGATTCGGCCGGTGCCCACCGTGACACGCACCTCGGTGACGGCTTTCCGTTGCGAACCGATCTCGCCCCAGGAGCCGTTCCAGGGGGTGGGACGGAGCTGGCGCCTCGCCCAAAGCCGCAGGATCAAAGTCTGGTCCAGGAGGGTTCCCGAGGTTGACGGCGGATCTCCAGCCCATGGCCACCCCCCAGGGCTGGTAGCATAAGCGAAGTCAATCCCTTGAGGGTGACCCTTTGACCCGTCGTGGCGCCTTGCATCAGCCGCTGCCGGCCGTTGGCCGGCCGGTTTGCTTTGTTGCAGATCCAAGGTTACATAATATACATTATCGAAACCTAAATCCGGAGGCGAACCGGCCCATGTCCGGCCCGAACCTGCGGCCTGAAGACCGCATCCGGATGGGCGGTCCCGGTCCGTCCGAAGCCCGCCTGCCCCGTTTCCCCCGAGCCCGACCGTGCCCTCCATTCTCCTGAAGTACCTGCTCAAGCGCTGGACCCTGCCGCTCCTGGGAGCGCTGCTGTTCTACGGCGGCATGCTCATGGCCTACGAGGTGGTGGGCGTCACCAAGGAGATCTTCTCCATCGGGGCGCCGTTCCGGTGGGTCGGTCCGCTGCTGCTCCTGGCGGTGCCCGAGAACCTGGGGATGGTGCTGCCCATGGCGGCCACCCTGGCCGGGCTCATGGGCACCCAGCACCTGGCGGAAGGTTCCGAACTGGTGGCAGCCCAGGGCCTGGGGGTGGGCCAGCGGGTGCTCATCAAGCCATGGCTGCTGCTGTCAGCCGTGGTCCTGGTGCTGGCCACCTTCAATGCGCACCTCCTGGTGCCATGGGCCAACGCCACCCAGCAGGTGGTTCAGGCGCGCATGTTCGAAGAGGCTCGAACCCGCTTCCTGAAGCCCGGGGCGGACCCGTGGTTCCCGCCCCGGGCTCCCCGCAACGCGGTCTGGGTGGCTCCGGACCGGCAGATCCACCTCATGGAAGTGACCAACGACCGGGTCCAGCACCTGGTGGCCGCCTCCATGAAATGGGGACAACAGTCCGACAAGGTGCTCGACCGCACGCAGATCAACCTCAAGCTGGAAGACCTCCGCGGCATGGCGATGCACAAGACCGACGGCACGGTGACCCTCATCCAGGAGCAGGAGCACACGTACACCATCGATGTGCCGCCGGTGCCCAAACTGCTCACCTCCACCCGGGGACGGGTGCAGCCCACCGGCGCCCTGCTGTCCCAGCACACACCTGAGAGCCTGGTTGAACTTGACCGCCGATTTACTTTGCCGATTGCCAGTTGTGCGCTTCTGCTCCTGGGCATCGCCCTGGGCCTGGGCCACCCCAGGTTCCAGAAAAGCGGCGCCATGGTGAAGAGCCTGGGGGTGATCCTGATCTACTACTTGATACTCAGGTACCTTGAAAATCTTGTTTTATCTCAGAAAGTGCCACACCTCTTCCCGCGCCTTGGCCTCTTCATCCTGCCCTTCGCCTTCCTGGGTGCCGGGTTCTACCTCCTTTCCCGCCGGCTCCGCCCCCACCATACCAACCGGCTGAGCGATCTGGCCTCCGTGCAAGCGGCCCACCTCTGGCTCCAGTCGGCGCCCCACATCTCCTGGGCGCTCAAGCACCTGTGGACGGTCTACCGGACCCTGGTGGGCATGTCCCGCCGGCTGGTGTCCCGGAACCCGGATCCAGGCCGCCCGCCCCGGGGAGTCCTGACCGCCTGGACCAGGGAATTGTGGTGGCGCAACTGGGGTTCGGTGGTGGGCACATTCCTGGCCCTGAGTTGCCTCATCGAATACGCCAGCCTGGCTGGGGACCTGGTGCACAACCATGTGTCGAGCCTGGTCTTCCTGCGCTATTGGCTGTGGAACCTGCCCACCTTCCTGGCGGTGGTGCTGCCCTTGGCGTTCCTGCTGGGGGGGGTGCTGTCCCTGTCCGAGGCCACCGTGTCCCGGGAATGGGTGGCCATGCGCGCCGGCGGCGTCAGCTTCCTCCAGTGGTGCCGGGCGGGATTCCGGGGCTGGGGGGCGGTGGCGGCCCTGACCTTCCTGCTCCAGGCGGGGGTGGCGCCCCTGTGCTTCCAGCGGGCCGATCCCCTCTACCGGCAGATCATCGGCCGCCCCGCCCCGTCCCTCAACACCCGGCCGTCCTGGATGAACCTGGGCTCCACCGGCGTGGTGTGGTTCCTGGATGGCACCGTGCGCTGGGGCTTCCCCCTCAAGCCGGCCAGCGCCGACATGCCGGTCCTGCTCAAGTGGCAGATGCAGGACCAGCACTCCATGGCCCTGCCTTGGAACGCCCTCAAGATGGTTCCAGGACCCTCAACCGCCGAATTGTTCCCGTCCCGGGCCCTGCAGGATTCCACCTCAGCCGAGGAGACGCCCACCCGGGACCTGTTCCAGTGGCAGAAATGGGCTCCGAACCCGGAGCGGGCCACCATGATCTGGAGCCGCCTGTTCGGGTTCCTGGCGGGACCCTGCCTCCTGTTCGCCATGCTCGTCCTACGCCTTCCCCCTTCCCCCCGGGGCGGCCGGGGCCAGGCCCTGGGCTCCAGCCTGGTGGCGGGCCTGGTGTTCATGGGGCTCCAGGCCCTGTTCACCGGTGCCGCCAAGGCCGGCGAGTTCCCGCCCCTGTGGGGGGTGCTGTGCCCGATCCTGCTGGTGGCGGGTTTCGGGCTCATGCAGCTGCACCGCCTGCGGACCTGACCTCCAGGTCAGGCCGGGAGCACCCAGGGGGCGTCCGCCTGGTCGCGGAGGCTGGAAATGGACGCGGCGCCGGGCGCCGCCTGCTTCTGGACGGCGAGCTTGTTCAGGGAGGCCTTCTTGAGGTGGGAGCCATGTTCGCGGTCGCGGCCGGCTTGGCGGGGGTCTTGTCCTCAGGCTGGGTCACGCCGCTCGCCATGGCGAAGGTGGGAACGACCAAAGCGGAAGCAAGGAGAACGGCAAAGAGCTTTCTTCTCCTTGCTTCCGCTTTGGTGGTTCCCACCTTCGCAAGCCGCGTGGGGGGGGGGGGGACCCCCGCCAAGGCCGCGACCCACAAGATGGCCCCCCACCTCAAGAAGGCCTCCCCTGAACAAGCTCGCCGTCGGAAAACAGGCGGCGCCCGGCGCCGCGTCCATTTCCAGCCTCCGCGACCAGGCGGAGCGCCCCCTGGGTGCTCCCGGCCTGACCTGGAGGTCAGGTCCGCAGGCGGTGCAGCTGCATGAGCCCGAAACCCGCCACCAGCAGGATCGGGCACGGCGCCCGGGGCGGGAACTCGCCAGGTGGCGGGCCCGGTGAACAGGGCCTGGAGCCCATGAACACAGGGGCTGACGCTCGGGCCTGGCCCCGGCCGCCCCGGGGGGAAGGGAAGGCGTAGGACAGCATGGCGAACGGAGTCGGGTCCCGCCAGGAACCCGAACAGGCGGCTCCAGATCATGGTGGCCGGAACCCCGGGTTCAGACCCATTTCTGCCGCTCGAACAGGTCCCGGGTGGGCGTCTCCTCGGCTGAGGTGGAATCCTGCAGGGCCCGGGACGGGAAGCAGTTGAGAGGTTGAGGGTCCTGGAACCATCTTGAGGGCGTTCCAAGGCAGGGCCATGGAGTGCTGGTCCTTGCATCTGCCACTTGCGCAGGACCGGCACTGTCAGTCAGGCCGGCTTGAGGGGAAGACCCAGCGCACGGTGCCATCAGGAACCACGCCACGCCGGTGGAGCCCAGGTTCATCCAGGACGGCCGGGTGTTGAGGAGCGGGGCGGGGCGGCCGATGATTTGCCGGTAGAGGGGATCGGCCCGCTGGAAGCGCGGGGGCGCCACCCGCCCCTCGAGCAGGAAGGTCAGGGCCGCCACCGCCCCCCAGCCCCGGAATCCCGCCCGGCACATTGAAGGAAGCTGACGCCGCCAGCGCGCATGGCCACCCATTCCCGGACACGGTGGCTCGGACAGGGACGGCGCCCCCCCCAGCAGGAACGCCAAGGGCAGCACCACCGCCAGGAAGGTGGGCAGGTTCCACGGCCAATAGCGCAGGAAGACCAGGCTCGACACATGGTTGTGCACCAGGTCCCCAGCCAGGCTGGCATAGTCGATGAGGCAACTCAGGGCCAGGAAGATGCCCGCCACCGAACCCCAGTTGCGCCACCACGATTCCCTGGTCCAGGCGGTCAGGACTCCCCGGGGCGGGCGGCCTGGATCCCGGGGCCCGGGACACCAGCCGGCGGGACATGCCCACCAGGGGCCGGTAGAGCGTCCACAGGTGCTTGAGCGCCCAGGTGATGTGGGCGCCGACTGGAGCCAGAGGTGGGCCGCTTGCACGGAGGCCAGATATCGGCTACCGGTTGGTATGGTGGGGCGGAGCCGGCAGGTGAACCCGGGCGCGGAAGGCGAAGGGCAGGATGAAGAGAGGCCAAGGCACGGGAAGAGGTGTGGCACTTTCTGAGATAAAACGAGTTTTTCAAAGGTACTAGATATCAAGTAGTAGATGAGAAGTAGAACCCAGGCTCTTCAGCCATGGCGCCGCTTTTCTGGAACCTGGGGTGGCCCAGGCCCAGGGCGATGCCCAGGAGCAGAAGCGCACCAACTGGCAATAAGCAAGATGTTGGTT
>CAWFOJ010000315.1:0-6268 GCA_963816585.1 uncultured Holophagaceae bacterium
GGAAAGACACCGCCTTCAAGGACGACACGCTGGAATTACCCATGGGATCCTGGGCGAAAGGGCCCTTCTGGCCATCTGGGACGGAGTGCTGGGATCCCTGCGCCGCCGGGAAAAAATTTTCAGAAGCGTGAGACTTTTGGACCCTTTCCGGTCATCCTTTAACAAGTGAACCGCACCGGGCGGACATCACGAGTGCGCTTTGACGGCCTGTGTCTGGGGGCATGTCACCAGCGGAGAAATGACCAGACATATACCAGGATCAAGTCATGGCACAGCAAGGTATCGTCAAGTGGTTCAACGCCGAGAAGGGATACGGCTTCATCACTCCCGATGGTGGCGGACCGGACCTCTTCGTCCATCACACCGCCATCCAGGGCTCCGGATTCAAGACCCTGGACGAGCACCAGCGGGTTTCCTTCGAGACCGGACAGGGCCAGAAGGGCCCCATGGCCACCAACGTCATCAAGCTCTGAGGAAACTTCCCACCCAGGACGGGCGGCCTCCACGGCCGCCCGTCCTTTTTCCCTGGGAACCTGGCTGCGTACGGTAACTAGGCGTCCACGGTCAGACGGTACCGGCGGGCCACCCAGGTCTCGGCCAGGGGGTGTTCCAGCCCGCCGTCCCGGAGATCCTGAAGGCTGTACAGGGAGAGGTCCAGTACCGGGCGTGTGTGGGCCCAACGTGCCGTCGTCAAGGCGGGCCTGAAGATCACCCTTGGGGATGGGAACCAGCCGGCCGTCCTTGCGCACCAGGAGGCTCGCGGCCGGGTCAACCAAGTCCAACCCAAGCCTTTCCAATAGCTTGCGCACCTTGCGCAGCATGCCGTCGATGGCGCACCCGGAAGGCTGAGTGGCCAGGACGGGTTCGGCCACGGCGATGAGCTGGGGCTCCAGCAGTGCGCCGGCGGCCTGGTAGGCCCGTCCCTTGTGCCGCCAGTGGGCCAGGATCTCCTCCAGCCCCCGGGGCAGGCGCGCCGCCCCGGACGGATCCGGAGGCTCGCTCAGGGCCAGCAGCCACAGCCGGGATCCGCCGGGAAGGTCGTCCAGGGACATGGTTCACCTCCCCTCCATCATAAAAGGGGTTTTGCGATCGAGACGCAAAAAACTGTTGAAAGGGATTGAACGCTTTAATAATTTGTTTATATTTTCTCATGCAACCGGTCGGTGCGCAGTGCCCGAAGGGCGCCGGGAAGGGACGGCAAGGCTATGGCGGGAACGTGGGGCGGGTTCCTTGGATCCTATATTTTCCCTTTGCTTGGCCTGGGGCTTCTGGCCGTGGGTAGTTGGTTCGTCTGGCTGGTATGGGCCGGAGCCCGCCCGTCCCTCCGTCCCCCCATGGCGGCCCAGGTGGCGGCCATCCTGCTGGGGGTCATGGGGGGCTGGTTCCTGGACATGGTGGCCTTGCCTCTGGACGCCACCCACGTGGCCATCGGTTTTCCCATGCCGGTGATGTTCCTGGTGAAGGAGAGCGGAGGGGGCCAGGACCTTGGTTCCGGGGTCTCCTTCATCTGCGCCTTCGTGAACCTGGCCATCGGGGTGGCCCTGGCCCACGGGGTGCTGCGCGCCCCGTGGGCCAGGCGCCGGGGCCGGACCCCGGCAGCCTTCCGGCCTGCGGTCCCGGCGCCGGGCCGGGGACGCCTGCATGCCGCCCTTGGAGCCGAACTGAAGGAATCCGGAACGCCCCGGACCGAGGGTCCCGCTTGATCGGCTGCAAGTGCCTCTTCGGCCGGGCCCCGGCCGAATGGCTGGAGATCATCCGGAGAGGCTCCGGGGAGCTTCGCGCAGGGGTTCGAAGCGGCCGTAGGTCAGGGTGCGCCACAGCCGCTCCGCCGGCCCGAAGCGGAACCGGCCCAGCCACCCATGGCTCAAGGCCACCTGCAGGGCGAACCGGCCGAAGCCGGTGGTCCGCTGCCGGGCCCGTTCCAGCTGGATCCCCAAACCGACTCCGAACAGCAGGGAGAACAGGGCGATGGGCTTGCCCGCCAGGAGCCAATCCCGCAGCCCCACCAGGATCCCGCCCCCGGGGCCGGTGGGATTCGGCGAGATGGGCTCCTACTGGATCGATCCCATGGTCCGCCCGGCGCAGCGCAGGTCCTGGCAGGCGCGCACCACCCGGTCGGCCATGCTCTGCTCGGCCTTCTTCAGGTACGAGCGGGGGTCGTAGTGCTTCTTGTTGCCCACCTCCCCGTCCACCTTCAGCACGCCGTCGTAGTTCTTGAAGAAATGGTCGGCGATGGCCCGGCTGAAGGCGTACTGGGTGTCCGTGTCCACGTTCATCTTGATGACGCCGTAGTCCAGGGTCTCGTGGATCTCGTCCAGGCTGGAGCCGGAACCGCCGTGGAAGACCAGCAGGGCCGTCTCTCCCTGGCAGGCGGCGCGGATGGCGTCCTGGCCGTTCTTGAGGATGCCGGGCTTGAGCACGACGTTGCCGGGCTTGTAGACCCCGTGCACGTTGCCGAACGTGGCGGCCAGCAGGTAGCGGCCGATGGGCGCCAGGGCCTTGTGCACCGCCACCATGTCCTGGGGCGTGGTGTACAGCTTCTCCTTGCCCACGCCGCTGGTGTCGTGGCCGTCCTCCTCGCCGCCCACCACTCCGATTTCCACCTCCAGGACGAGTTCGCTTTCGGCGCAGCGCCGCAGGAGGCCCACGGACCGGGTGATGTTCTCGGCCAGGGGCAGCTCGGAGCCGTCGAACATGTGGGCGTTGTACAGGTTGGGCTGCCCGGCCCGGCGCCGCCGCTCGGTCTCCTCGATGAGGGGCAGGACGAAGCTCTCCAGGTATTTGGGATGGCAGTGGTCGGTGTGGAGGGCGACGTTGATCTCGTAGTTGGCGGCCATATGGTGCACGAACTCGGCCAGGGCGATGGCCCCCTTGGCCATGCTCTTGACCCCCAGCCCGGACATGAACTCGGCCCCGCCGGTGGACACCTGGATGATGCCGTCGGCCTTGGCGGTCTTGAGGCCCAGCAGCACGGCGTTGGCGGTCTCGGTGGACGTGACGTTGAAGGCCGGAAAGGCGTACTTCTCCTGCTTGGCCCGCTCCAGCATCGTTGCGTATTGGTGAGGGTTCACGACCGGCATGGCACGACCTTTCCAAGGTTCTGGCATTTTAACCCAGGTCGGCGCCAGAAAGGGGCCGGCCTTTCCGGCGGGGTTACCATGGAGGGAATTTCCAAGGAGGCATGCCATGGGCACGGCTCGGGTCAAAGAAATCCTCTCCTGGTACGGGTCGGACAATCCGGGGGTGAAGGCCAACCTGGCCCGCCTGATGAACACCGGGGTGCTGGGGGGCACCGGCAGGTTCGTGATCCTGCCGGTGGACCAGGGGTTCGAGCACGGGCCGGCGCGCAGTTTCGCCCCCAACCCGCCGGGCTACGACCCGCGCTACCACGCCCACCTGGCCATGGAGGCCGGCTGCAATGCCTACGCGGCCCCCCTGGGCTTCCTGGAGGCGGTGGCGGGGGAGGTGGCCGGGGACCTGCCCCTGATCCTCAAGCTCAACAACAGCGACTCGCTGACCAAGGGCATGGAGCCCTGCTCGGCGATCACCGGCTCGGTGGCCGACGCCCTGCGCCTGGGCTGCGCGGCCATCGGCTACACCATCTATCCGGGCAGCGGCGCCCGCAACGAACAGTATGAAGCCTTGAGCGACCTGATCCTGGAGGCCAAGGAAGTGGGCCTGCCCACCGTGGTGTGGGCCTACCCCAGGGGCGCCGGGCTGAGCAAGGAGGGCGAGACCGCCGTGGACGTGGTGGCCTACGCCGCCCAGATCGCCTGCCAGCTGGGCGCCCACATCGTCAAGGTGAAGCCGCCCAGGAATTTCCTGGAGCAGCCGGAGGCCAAGAAGGCCTACGAGAAATACCAGATCCCCACCGCCACCCTGAAGGAGCGCATCCAGCACGTGGTGCAGAGCGCCTTCGACGGCCGGCGCATCGTCATCTTCTCGGGCGGCGAGGCCAAGGGCACCGAGGACCTGCTGGCCGAGGTGGCCGAGATCGCCGCCGGCGGCGGCTTCGGCAGCATCATGGGCCGCAACTCCTTCCAGCGGCCCAAGGCGGAGGCCATCAAGCTGCTGCGGGCGGTGATGGACATCTACGCCAAGGTTTCCTGACTCGTCACAGCACGGCGTCGGCGCCGCCGTCGATGGGGATCACCGTACCGGTGGTCCACCGGCTGCCGTCCCCCAGCAGGTGGGCGGCCAGTTCGGCGATCTCCTCCTCCCGCCCCAGGCGCCGGAGGGGGTTCACCCCGGCCAGGGCCGCCAGGGCCGCCTGCGGGTCCGGGGCCTGGGCCAGGCGCCGGTCCACCATGGCGGTGTGCACCGGGCCGGGAGCGATGGCGTTGCAGCGGATGCCCCGGGGCGCCCATTCCAGGGCCAGCACCCGGGCCAGCATGTGCACCCCGGCCTTGGCCACCGAATAGGCGGCGGAGTCGGCGATGGCCCGCAGGCCGATGTTGGAGCCCACCAGCACCACGCTGGCGCCGTCGCGCAGGCGCGGGCCCAGGTGGCGGCACACCAGCCAGGGCCCCCGCAGGTTGCTGGCGATCATCCGCTCGAAGGTCGCCGTGGAGCTTGCCGCAACGCTGCCTGTGAGCAGTTCCCCGGCAGCCAGGAACATGCCGTCCAGGGGCGGGCAGGTGGCGGCGAACGCGGCCACGGCTGCGTCGTCCGCGTGATCCAGGGCCACCGCCCGGGCCGACGGGAGGGTCTCGCGCAGAGGGTCCAGGCGCCGGCCCGCCAGCACCAGGGCGGCGCCCAGGTCGCAAAAGCGCCGGGCCGCGGCCCGGCCGATGCCCGAACCGGCGCCGGTGACCAGCAGGGTCTTGCCCGCCAGCCCGGGGCCGCTCACGGGCGGGCCTTGGGCTGGGGCGCCACCACGCCTCCGGAGATGGCCCAGGTGAGGGCCTCCTCCGGGCCCACCTGGGTGGGACGGACCTTGCTCTCCTCCAGCATCACCACGTACCCGGAGGTGGGGTTGGGGGCGGTGGGGACGTAGACGGCGATGAGCCCTTCGGTCTCGGGGCGGGCGGTCCAGGCGCAGTTGCGGTTGGCCACGAACCCGAGGGTGTAGGAGCCCGGATGGGGCCATTCCACCAGGACCACCTCCTTGAAGGTCCCCCCCTGGCCGCTCTGGATGGCGTTCATGAGCTGCTTGGTGGCTCCGTAGATCCCTTTCACCACCGGGACCCGCATCACCAGTTCGTCCAGCCAGGTCTGGATCCGGGCGCCGATGAAGTTGCTCACCAGGGCCCCCACGATGAACAGCATCAGCAGGGTGGCGGCGGCCGAGGCGAGGGCCAGCGCCCAGTACCGGGGGGTTGGGCAGGCCCAGGCGGCTGGAAAGCCAGGTGGTGGGGCCGTCGAAGACGTTCACCAGGGCGACGAAGATGGCCCGCAGGATCCAGAAGGTGACGACGGAGGGCAGCAGGGTGAAGAACCCCGCCAGGAGGTACCTTCGGATCATGGGTTGCTCCAACGCTGGCAGGCCAGGGTGGACGGGGAGGGGGTCATGATCGTTCCCGGGCCCGGTCGGGCGACCCCGTCAAGCGTCCCTGGTTCTTGAGGATGCTGGTCCCCAGCTGCTTCCAGAAGGCGCGGAAGTAGGCCGCCGCGCTCCACACGGACAGGATCATGGCGATCCAGAGCAGGATCACGCCCATGCCCCAGAAGAAACTGAAGGGCCTGGGCAGGCGGACGAAGAAGCGGAAGATCTCGACCTGGGTCCACTCGTAGAGCCAGGCGTCCAGCTTGGGGCCGAGGATGAGGCAGGAGATGGCGGCGATCTGGGCGCCCAGCTTCCATTTCCCCAGCCGCTCGGCGGCGATGGTGATGCCTTCCTCGCTGGCGATGCCGCGCAGCCCGGTGATGGCCATCTCCCGGCCGAGGATGATGAAGGTCATCCAGGCCGGGGCCAGGTTCAGTTCCACCAGGGAGATGAGGGCACCACTGATGAGGAGCTTGTCCGCCAGGGGATCCAGGAGCTTGCCCAGGGTGGTCACCTGTTTCAGGCGCCGCGCCAGGTAGCCGTCCAGCAGGTCGGTGATGCCGGCCGCCCAGAACACCAGGACGCCGATGATCTCGTGGTTGGTGACCCGGGTCAGGAGCACCACCACCAGGATGGGCACCATGAGGATCCGGGCGAGCGTAAGGTAGTTCGGCAGATTCATCGGCGGGGTCGGACAGGGGGACCGGGCAGTCCAGAGTGATGGCAACAGTCTAGCGGCTCCAGTGCCGGGTCCGCACCGAAACAAGGCCGGGAACGGTTTTT
>CAWFOJ010000316.1:0-27371 GCA_963816585.1 uncultured Holophagaceae bacterium
GGCTGAACGCGGTCTGGCTGACCGGGGCCCGGCGCACTTCTTCGCCTTGGATGGGATTGGACATGCTTGCACCTCGCAGGATCAGTTGTGGATTAGGGTTCGGCCCATGATCTCCTCGCGGAAATGGTCCACGACGGAGAGGAAGGCGCAGGGGCTGGCCTGGCCGAGGCCGCACTTGGAGGCGACCTGCATGGTCTGGCCCAGGGCGCAGAGCTCCTTCAGGTAGCTCATGGAGCAGGCCCCTGCCTTGAGCATCTGGACGCCCTCGAGGAGCTTGCGGTTGCCCAGACGGCAGGGAGTGCACTGGCCGCAGGACTCGTCCACGAAGAACTCCAGGAAGTTCTCCAGCACGTCCAGCATGTCCCGCTGCGGGCCGAAGACGATCACCGAGCCGCCGGTGGGGATGTCCTCGAAGGCGATCGTGCGGTGGAAGTCCCGGGCCGGGACGCACTGGCCCGAGGCGCCGCCGATCTGCACCGCCTTGGCGTTCTCCCCGCCCACTTCCCTGAGCAGGGTGGCCACGGTGATGCCCATGGGGAACTCGTAGACGCCGGGCTTGGCGCAGTCCCCGGAGACGCTGAAGATCTTGCGCCCGGTGCTCTTCTCGGTGCCGACACTGCGGAACCACTGGGGTCCGTTGGCCATGATGCAGGCGGCCCAGGCCAGGGTCTCCACGTTGTTGACGATGGAGGGGTAGCCCAGGAAGCCGGTGTCCACCGGGAAGGGCGGCCGGTTCCGCGGCTCGCCCCGGAAGCCTTCCAGGGCCTCGATCAGGGCGGTCTCCTCGCCGCAGATGTAGGCGCCGGCGCCCATGAAGATGCGGATGTCGAATTCCAGCGGGGTGCCCAGGATGTTCTTGCCCAGCAGGTTGTTCGCCCGCCGGCGGGCCAGGGTCTCTTCCAGGGAGCCGCGCAGGTAGCTGTACTCGCCCCGCAGGAACAGGATGCCCTCCTTGGCGCCGATGGCCTTGGCGGCGATGGTCATGCCTTCGAACACCAGGTCGGCGTGCTCCATGAGGATGACCCGGTCCTTGAAGGTTCCGGGCTCCCCTTCGTCGGCGTTGCAGAGCACGAACTTGCGCTCGGCGTGGGCGGCGGCGCAGAAGTTCCACTTGACCGCGGTGGGGAAGCCCGCGCCGCCGCGGCCCTTGAGGCCGGAGGCGCTGATCTGGCTGATGATCTCGGGACGGTCCGCCTGCAGGGCGGCTTTCAGGCCGGCCTCAGGCACCTGGGCGAAGTAGGTCGGGATGGGGCTCATACGAGATGCACCTCCTTCGATTCGGCGGCGTGCACACCGAAGACGCGGCGGCATTCCTCAAGGATTTCGTGGACTTTCTCGGGGGTGACGCGGGTGAACAGGCGGTCGTTCACCAGCAGGGCCGGCCCCTGGTCGCACATGCCCATGCAGTTGGCCCATTCCAGGGTGAAGCTGCCGTCCGGCGTGGTCTCGCCCATGCGGATGCCCAGGTCGTTCTCCAGCTGGCGGCGCACCCGCTCCTTGCCCTGCATGTCGCAGGAGATGGTCCGGCACAGGCGGATGACGAAGCGCCCCTGGGGATGTTCGCCCAGGAAGGCGTAGAAGGAGACCACGCTGAACACCTCCACCGGATGGATGCCCAGCAGGTCGCCGGTCACCTGCATGGCGTAGCTGTTGATGAGGTGGTACTTCCGCTTGATTTCCAGCAGGATGGGGATCAGCGAGGTGCGGCTGTGCCCCAGCTTGTCGGCCAGGGCCTTGATTTCCGCGGCCATGCGCTCACGTTCGGTCATCAGCATGTCAAGCCTCCCGACGCCTAAGCAGGTTGGCCACCTTGCGCACCAGCTCCGCCGGCTCCACCGGCTTGGTCTGGAATTCGTCCACGGGCACCATCTCCGAGTCCTTGCCGAAGGCCAGGCCCGAGGCCGACGCCACAGAGGTGAGCATGAGGATGGGGAAGTTCCGGCCCTGGCGTCGCAAATCCTGGGCCATGGTGAAGCCGTCGTCCGGCTGCTCCATCATCACGTCCAGGATCAGCAGGTCCGGAGCCGAGGCGGCGATGGCTGCCATGCCCTCGCGCCTGCTGTAGGCGCCGGTGACCGTGTGGCCCGCTTTCTGAAGGAACAGGCTGCTCGCCTCGACGATATCCGGGTCATCGTCCACGATGAGGATCTTGGCCATGTAAGCCTCCTAATGCCGGGTCTTAGGACCCGGGTGTGGGGTTGGGCTGGCAATGGGTTGGCGTAATGGGAAGGTGGGCTCATCCTAGCCCACTTCAGAACGCCCAAATACAAAATAGTGCTTGAAACGATTGGTGTTTCAATTCGTGATTTTAATCACGTAATTGGCCGTCCCAAAAGACGACGTTGGGGTAGACTTTTCACATAGCCTTCGTGACAAACCGCAACGGTGTGAAATTTTTCACGGCCAACTCATGAAACCCATATCGGACAAGATCATCAGCCGGCTGGCGCGCTACCGCACCCTGCTCACGGAGCGCCTGCCCGGCGACCGGACCCATTTATTTTCCCACGAGATCGCCGCGGCCATTCGCCTTTCCGACTCCCAGGTGCGCCGGGACCTCATGACCATCGGCACCCGGGGGGTGCCCAGCCACGGCTACGACGTGCACCGCCTGCTCCAGGACCTGAACCGGACCCTGAACCAGGCCCGCATCCACGGGGTGGCGGTGATGGGGGTGGGCAGCCTGGGGGGGGCGCTCATCGCCAAGCTGGAATCCAAGCGCACCAACCTCCGCATCAAGTGCGCCTTCGACATCGACCCGGCCAAGACGGACCGGGTCTTCTCGGGGGTGAAGTGCCATCCCATGGGCGCCCTGGAGACGGTGGTGGCCCGGGAAGAGGTGGACCTGGCCATCCTCTGCGTGCCGGCCGGGGAGGCCCAGGCCCTGGCGGAGCGCCTGGTGCGGGCCGGGATCAAGGGCATCCTCAATTTCTCCACGGCGGCCCTGCGCCTGCCGCGGACCATCGCGCTGGAAGAGATCGACATCGGCAATCACTTGACGAAGCTAGCCTACTTTACCCTTCACCCTTCAAAGGAGCGCCGGAATGGCCGTCATGAAGAGCGTTGAAACCGTCACTTGAGGGTCACCCCAACGCGGGGCGTGACCACCTCATCCCGATCCTGCAGGAAGTGCAGGCGGCCGAGGGTTACTTGTCCAAGGCCTCGATCGCCAAGGTCGGCGAGGAGCTCCACCTCCCCGCCAGCAAGATCTTCGGCGTGGCCACGTTCTACAACATGTTCAGGTTCCAGCCCAAGGGCAAGTACCACGTGATGGTCTGCCGGGGCACCGCCTGCCACGTCAAGGGCAGCAAGCGGGTCCTGGACATGGTCACCAAGACCCTGAAGCTGCAGCCGGGCCAGACCAGCCGGGACGGCCTGTTCAGCCTGGAAGTGGTCGCCTGCATGGGCGCGTGCGGCCTGGCTCCGGTGGTGAACATCAACGGCCAGTTCCACGCCAAGGTCACCCCCATGAAGCTGCAGCGGATCCTCGAAGAATGCCGCAACCAGGAGCTCACCCATGCCGAGCAATAGCCCCTCCTCCTACTCTTGCTGGGACACCCCCGGCAAGCCGACTCCGGAACTGCTGGCGGCCATCAAGGCCGGCCCCTTCACGGGCAAGACCGGCGCCGAACTGGATGCCCTCCTGGCCGGCCTGCGGCGGGAGCAGGTGTCCCGCCCCGTGATCTTCGTGGGCGCCGGCACCTGCGGACTGGGCGCCGGCGCCGCCAAGACTCTGGCCCGCATCAAGGCCGTCCTGGCGGAAACCAACCTGGACGCTGAAGTGCGCGAAGTGGGCTGCATCGGCCTGTGCTCCGAGGAGCCGCTGGTGGACGTGCAGCTGCCCGGGCGCACCCGCATCTCCTTCTGCGGCGTCACCGAGGACAAGGTGGACAACCTGCTGGCCAAGGTGTTCAAGGGCCAGCTGCCCGAAGCCGACCAGATCCTGGGCCAGTTCTACATGGACGGCCAGGAGCCCTGGATGGGCGTCAAGGACATGGGCGAGAACCCGTTCCTGGCCATCCAGAAGCGCTGGGTGCTGGAAAACTGCGGCCTGATCGACTTCACCTCCATCGACGAGTACATCGCCCGGGGCGGCTATTCGGCCGTGCAGAAGGCCCTCACCACCATGACCCGCCAGGAAGTGGTGGACGAGGTCCTGGCCAGCGGGCTGCGGGGCCGCGGAGGCGGAGGCTTCCCCACCGGCAAGAAGTGGCAGATGGCCCTGTCCGCCGCCGGCGACCAGAAGTACATGGTCTGCAACGCCGACGAGGGCGACCCGGGCGCGTTCATGGACCGGGCCGTGTGCGAGAGCGATCCCCACCGGGTGCTGGAAGGCATGATCACCGGCTGCTACGCCATCGGCGCCACCAAGGCCTACATCTACATCCGCGCCGAGTACCCCCTGGCCATCCAGAACCTGAAGATCGCCATGGCGCAGGCCAAGGAATACGGACTGCTGGGCGAGAACATCCTGGGTTCGGGCTTCGACCTTGACATCGTCATCAAGATGGGCGCCGGCGCCTTCGTGTGCGGCGAGGAGACCGCCCTGATGGGCTCCATCGAAGGCAAGCGCGGCATGCCGCGGCCCCGTCCGCCCTATCCCATCCAGTCCGGCCTGTTCGGCAAGCCGACCGTCATCAACAACGTGGAGACCTTCGCCAACATCCCCAAGCTCATGAAGATGGGCGGCGCCACGTTCGCCCAGACGGGCACCCAGGGCAGCAAGGGCACCAAAGTGTTCGCCCTCTCGGGCATGGTGCGCCGCACCGGCCTGGTGGAAGTGCCCATGGGCACCAAGATCCGCGACGTGGTGTTCGCGGTGGGCGGCGGCATCCCCAACAACAAGAAGTGCAAGGCGGTGCAGATCGGCGGCCCCTCCGGCGGCTGCATCCCCGAGCCCCACATGGACGTGGTCTGCGACTACGAGGCCCTCAAGTCCTTCGGCGCCATCATGGGCTCCGGCGGCCTGGTGGTGCTGGACGAGAACACCTGCATGGTGGACCTGGCCAAGTTCTTCATGGAGTTCATCCAGTCCGAGAGCTGCGGCAAGTGCATCCCCTGCCGGGAAGGCACCAAGCAGATGCTGGACATCCTCAAGGCCATCACCTCGGGCCGCCGGCACGAAGAGGGCATCGACGCCCTGATCCGGGTGCGCGGCGTGATGGCGCTCAGGGAGTTGGGCGAGGCCGTCCAGAAGGCCAGCCTGTGCGGCCTGGGCCAGACCGCCCCGAACCCCGTGCTGTCCACCCTCAAGTGGTTCCGGGAAGAGTACGAAGCCCACATCTACGAGCGCCGCTGCCCGGCCGGCGCCTGCCGGGACCTGGTGGGAGCCCCCTGCCAGTCCGGCTGCCCCGTGGGCACCGAAGTGTGGAAGTACGTGGCCCACGTGGCCCTGGGCGAATACGACGACGCCTACCAGGCCATCCGCGGCGCCAACCCGTTCCCGTCGGTCTGCGCCCGGGTCTGCAACCATCCTTGTGAAGCCGCCTGCCGCTGCGGCACCACCGGCGGCGATCCCATCGCCATCCGCGAGCTCAAGCGGTTCGTGGTGGACCGGGTGGATCCCACCGTGTTCAAGACCAGCGTGCGCCCCGCCAAGGCCGACGCCCCGCGCGTCGCCGTGGTCGGCGGCGGCCCGGCCGGCCTGTGCGCCGCCAACGCCCTGAGCCTGAAGGGCTACCGGGTCACCCTGTTCGAGCGCGAGCAGAAGCTGGGCGGCATGCTGGTGGCCGGCATCCCGGCCTACCGCCTGCCCCGCCAGGTGCTGGACAAGGAGATCCAGAGCCTGCTCAACGAGAACATCACCGTGGAGTACGGCAGGGCCCTGGGCAAGGATTTCACCATCAAGGACCTCAAGGCCAAGTACCAGGCCGTCTACGTTTCCACCGGCGCCCACCAGAGCAAGCGGCTGGGCCTCCCGGGCGACGACGCCAAGGGCATCCTGCCCGGCATCGAGTTCCTCAAGGGCTTCAACCTGCAGCACAAGGAACTGGCCAAGGGCCGGGTGGGCATCGTCGGCGGCGGCAACAGCGCCCTGGACGCGGCCCGGGTGGCCGTGCGCCAGGAGGGCGTCACCGACGTGACCATCTTCTACCGGCGCACCCGCAACGAGATGCCGGCCTACGCCGAGGAGATCGAAGCGGCGCTGGAGGAAGGCGTCCACCTGGAGACCCTGGTGGCGCCCATTTCGGTCAAGTCCGCGGACGGCAAGCTCACCGGCATCGAGTTCCTGCGCAATGAGCTGGGCGACAAGGACGAGAGCGGCCGGGCCCGGCCGGTGCCCATCCCGGGCAGCGAGTTCGTGGCCGCTCTGGACACCCTGGTGGTGGCCATCTCCGAGCAGCCGGAAGGGGAGCTGCTGGACGGCCTCCGGTGCAAGGGCTGGGGCGGCCTGGTGGTCAACCCAGAGTCCTACCTCACCTCCATCGAAGGCGTGTTCGGCGGCGGCGACGTGGTCACCGGCCCCAGCACGGTGATCGAGGCGGTGGCCGCGGGCAAGAACGCCGCGATCATGGTCGACCGCTACATCCAGGGCAAGCAGCTCAAGGTCCTGCCCAACGTGGCTCTGCCCAGGGACTATGTGCCCCCGGTGGAGGGCGCCGAGGAGGAGGAAGGCGGGGACCACGCCCGGATCCAAGCACCCCAGATCCCGGTGGAGGCGCGCGCCAAGAACTTCAGGGAAGTGGACCTCTGCGTCTCCGAGGACCATGCCCTGTGCGAAGCCCGGCGCTGCCTGCGCTGCGACATCGAATTCACCCAACCGGTTTAAGCGAGGTCCGCGATGTCATTCCTTGAAGCGAACGGTCAGCAGATCGAAATGAAGAAGGGGGATACCATCCTCCAGGCGCTCAAGCGCGGCGGCATCCACGTGCCGACCATCTGCCACATGGAAGGCCTGATCCCGTCCGGGACCTGCCGCATGTGCGTGGTGGAAGTGGAAGGCATGAACGGGCTGGTCCCGTCCTGCTCCTATCCCGCCGCCGAGGGCATGAAGGTCCATACCAGCACCCCCACGATCCTCAAGACGCGCAAGCAGATCGTGGAACTGCTCCTGGCCAACCATCCGGACGACTGCCTTTACTGCGCCCGCAACGGCAAGTGCGACCTGGCCAACCTGGCCCGGGAGAACGGGATCCGCGACCGGGTGTACCGCGGCGAGCGCAAGCGCATGGAGAAGGACATCTCCAGCCCGGCCATCGTCCGGGATCCGGAGAAGTGCATCCTGTGCGGCAAGTGCGTGCGCACCTGCGAGGAGATCCAGGGCGTCTCGGCCATCGACTTCATCAACCGGGGCTCCAGGTCGTTCGTGGGCACCGCCTTCAACGAAGGCATGAACGTCTCCTCCTGCATCAACTGCGGCCAGTGCATCCTGGCCTGCCCCACCGCCGCCCTCACCGAGCGCAGCTACGTGCAGGAAGTGCTGCGCCTGCTCAACGACCCCAGCAAGACCGTGGTAGTCCAGCACGCCCCCGCCGTCTCCGTGTCCATCGCCGAGGAGTTCGACCTCAAGGCGGGCACCGACATCGACGGGCAGATGGTGGCGGCCATGCGCCGGGTGGGCTTCGACAAGGTGTTCGACACCTCGTTCACCGCCGACCTGACCATCATGGAAGAGGGCTCCGAGCTGCTCAAGCGCGTCACCGAGGGGGGCGTGCTGCCCATGTTCACCAGCTGCTCCCCGGGCTGGATCAAGTTCGTGGAGACCTTCTACCCGGAATTCATCCCCAACCTGTCCACCTGCAAGAGCCCGCAGCAGATGATGGGCGCCGTGATCAAGAGCTTCTGGGCCCAGCGGGAAGGCCTGGACCCGCGCGACATCGTCAGCGTGTCGGTCATGCCGTGCACGGCCAAGAAGTTCGAGTGCAACCGCGGCGAGATGGGCCGGGACTACGTGGCCGACGTGGACTACGTGCTCACCACCCGGGAACTGGCGGAGCTGTTCCGGGTGGTCGGGGTCAACCCGGCCACCCTGGAGCCCGAGGGCGCTGACTCGCCCTTCGGCGAGCGCTCCAGCGCCGGCAAGCTGTTCGGCGCCTCCGGCGGCGTGATGGAGGCGGCCGTCCGTTCCGCCTACTTCCTGCTCACCGGCGAGGAGATGAAGGACTACAAGATCCAGGACCTGCGCGGCATGAAGGGCTCCAAGGAGCTGCGGGTCCAGGCCGGTCCGGTGGAAGTGGGCGCGGCGGTGGTCTCCAGCCTGGGCCAGGCCCGCAAGCTGATGGAAGAGCTCAAGGCCGGCCGCAAGGACCTGCACTTCATCGAAGTGATGACCTGCCCCGGCGGGTGCATCAACGGCGGCGGCCAGCCCATCGGCGCCGACATGGAATCGGTGAAGGCCCGCATGGCCGCCCTGTACACCATCGACCGGGAGGACCACCTGAGGGTCAGCCACAAGAACCACGAAGTCCAGAGGCTCTACGAGGAGTTCCTGGGCAAGCCCCTCGGCCACAAGAGCCACGAGCTGCTCCACACCCACTACCACCACCGCGAAGTCATGCAATAGGAAGGAGCGCTGCCCATGAACGAGCAAAAGAACATCCTGGTCGTCGACGACGACATCGACCTGCTGGAGCAGGTTTCCATGATCCTCAAGAAGGAAGGCTACCGGGTGACCGCCGCCCAGGGCCAGAAGGAGGGCGAAGAGGCCCTGCTCACCGCCGTGCCCGACCTGGCGGTGCTGGACCTGATGATGGAGAACATGGACTCCGGCTTCGTGCTCTGCCACCACGTCAAGCGGCTGTTCCCGGATACCCCGGTGATCCTGCTGACCGCGGTCAAGTCCGCCACGGGGCTGGATTTCCGCCCCGGTTCGGACGAGGCGGCCTCCTGGGTCAAGGCCGACGTGATCCTGGACAAGCCGGTCCGCCCCGAGCAGCTCCGGCAGGAAGTGAAACGCCTGCTCAAGGTATAGAAGTGCAACAATAGCTGGGTATGACCTACCCGGCGGAGGAGCAGGACCATGTCGGACCCCGAGATCGATTCGGCCCCCGAGGCCAACCAGGTCTCGGGGTTCGTCAAGACTGTCCCCAACCGGTGCCGCATCTGCTACACCTGCGTGCGCACCTGCCCGGCCAAGGCCATCCGCATCTCCAAGAGCCAGGCGGAGGTGGTGGCGGAGCGGTGCATCGGCTGCGGCAACTGCATCCAGGTGTGCAGCCAGAAGGCCAAGCGCATCGTCTCCACCCTGTACGAGGTGGAGACGCTGCTCAAGTCCGGCGAGCGGGTGGCGGCCTGCATCGCCCCCAGCTTCCCGGTGGAGTTCCAGGACGAGATGGACTTCCGGGTGCTGGTGGGGATGCTGCGCAAGATGGGCTTCGCCAAGGTGGTGGAGGTGGCCTTCGGCGCGGACCTGGTGGCCGAGCGCTACCGCCAGCTCTTGTGCGAGCAGCCCCGCAGCCAGTTCATCGCCACCACCTGCCCGGCCATCGTCAACTTCGTGGAGCGCTACCAGCCCGAGCTGGTGCCCTTCCTGTCCCCCATCGTCAGCCCCATGGTGGCCATCTCCCGGGCCCTGCGCTTCCTGGAGCCGGGCATCAAGGTGGTGTTCGTGGGGCCCTGCGTGGCCAAGAAGACCGAGGCCGCCGACCCGGACATCGACGGCCGGCCCGACGTGGCCATCACCTTCCGGGAGCTGCGCTACCTGTTCCTGCGCTGGTCCATCCGGCCGGAGCGGGTGGTGCCTTCTGACTTCGACCCGCCCCACCCGTCCCTGGGCGGGCTGTACCCCGTGACCCGGGGCTTCCTCCAGTCGGCCTGCATCCCCGAGGACCTGCTGGCCAACGAGGTGGTGGCCACCGACGGCCTCAAGGGCTTCACCTCCATGCTGGAGGAGTTCGCCAACGGCACCATGGAGGCCCGGCTGCTGGAGCTGCTGTCCTGCAACGGCTGCATCGCCGGCCCGGGCCTGTCCAGCGAGGAGTCCTTGTTCAAGCGCCGGGCCCGGGTCAGCCACTACACCCGCTACCGGGAGAACCAGCTGGACCACCAGGAATGGCAGCGCTCCGTGGACCGGTTCGTGAGCCTGGACCTGATGCGCCGGTTCACCCCCAAGGACCAGCGCTGGCAGCCCCTGGAAATGCCGGCCCTGAACGAGATCATGAAGCGCATGGGCAAGTACTCGGAAGCCCACGAGCTGAACTGCGGCGCCTGCGGCTACCACACCTGCCGGGAGCACGCCCTGGCCATCGCCAAGGGCTTCGCCGAAAGCGAGATGTGCCTGCCGTTCGTCATCGACACCAACCTGAGCACCATCCGCAAGCTGACCCAGGCCAACGAGAAGCTGGCCAGCGCCCAGGAGACCCTGATGCACTCGGAGCGCCTGGCCAGCATGGGCCAGCTGGCCGCCGGGGTCGCCCACGAGATCAACAACCCCCTGGGGGTGGTGCTGATGTACACCCACCTGCTGCTGGAGGAGTGCAACAAGGAATCGTCCCTGCGCCCGGACCTGGAGATGATCGTGGAGCAGGCCAACCGGTGCAAGCGCATCGTCGCGGGCCTCCTGGACTTCGCCCGGCAGAACAAGGTGGCCTTCCAGCCCTGCGACATCCGGGAGGTGATCCGCACCTCCCTGGCCAACCTGGCCACCCCCGACGGGATCACCGTGGAGGTGGAGCACGTGGAGGGCAGCCCCAAGGTGGAGCTGGACCGGGACCAGATCATCCAGGTGTTCGTGAACCTCATCGACAACGCCTACGACGCCATGCCCAACGGCGGGACCCTGAAGGTCCAGTCGTACGCCGACGCCAAGACCCTCACCGTGGACGTGAAGGACACCGGCACCGGCATCCCCAAGGAGAACCTCAAGAAGCTGTTCGAGCCGTTCTTCACCACCAAGCTCATGGGCAAGGGCACCGGCCTGGGACTGCCGGTGGTCTACGGGATCGTCAAGCTGCACCGGGGGGAGATCACCGTGGAATCCAACCCGGATCCGGGGCAGGGGCCCACCGGCAGCACCTTCCGGGTCCGGCTGCCGCGCGAAGCGAAGCGGATGGGAGGCTGAGGCCCGATGAAAGAGCAACTGCACCTGCTGGTGGTGGATGACGAGATGGGCATGCGTCTGTCGGTGGAGCGGGCGCTGCGCAACTACAGCATCTGGTTCGAGGACATCGAGGCGGAGGTGTCGTTCCGCATCAGCAAGGCCGAGACCGGCGAGGCGGCCCTGGACGCCATGGGCCAGGACCCGGCCGACATCATCCTGCTGGACTACAAGCTGCCGGGGATCTCCGGGCTGGACGTGCTGCAGACCCTCATGGAGCGCAAGCTGGAAGTGCTGGTGGTGATGATCACCGCCTACGCCAGCCTGGAAACCGCCGTGCAGGCCACCAAGGTGGGGGCCTTCGACTTCCTGGCCAAGCCCTTCAACCCGGACGAGCTCAAGGCGGCCATCTACAAGGCCGCCAAGCACCACATGGTGCAGCGGGCGGCCCGGAAACTGGCCGGAGGAGCGCCGGCAGATCCGGTTCGAGTTCCTGTCGGTGCTGGCCCACGAGCTCAAGGCGCCCCTGGCGGCGGTGGAGGGCAACCTGCGCATCCAGCGGGACCGGGCCCTGGGCGAGGAGCTGGGGGAGTACGACCACATCCTCAGCCGCTCCATGATCCGCCTGGAGGGCATGCGCAAGCTCATCTACGACCTGCTGGACCTGACCCGCATCGAGTCCGGCCAGAAAAAGCGCACCCTGGAGCAGGTGGACGTGTGCCGCGTGGCCGCCCAGGTGCTGGAGACCCACCAGGCCCTGGCGGCCGAGCGCCAGATCACCCTGGCGCCGGCCCCCGCCGGCCCGGTCCTGATGCAGGCGGACCCGGGGGAGCTGGAGATCGTCTTCAACAACCTGGTGTCCAACGCCGTCAAGTACAACCAGGACGGCGGCTCGGTGACGGTGAAGGTGGAGGACGGCCCGGACCAGGTGGCCATCGCCGTGACCGACACGGGCATCGGCATGACCGCCGAGGAGATGGCCAAGCTGTTCGGGGAGTTCAGCCGCATCAAGAACGAGAAGACCCGCAACATCCTGGGCTCGGGCCTGGGCCTGTCGATCCTGCGCCGGCTGGCGGGGCTCTACCACGGCGAGGTGAAGGTGCAGAGCGCCGCGGGGGAGGGCAGCACCTTCACCGTGACGCTCAAGAAGGCCTGAACCGGGGCTGGGGTGGCCGATGGCCGCGGCAGCTGGGCCTCAGGCCGGCCCCGGGTGTCAGTAGTGGTAGCGGAGCTGGGCCATCAGCAGATCCCCGCCAGAGACCTTGTAGACCATACGGTGCTCGTCGCTGATCCGACGTGACCAGTAGCCGGCGAGGGCACCTTTGAGCGGCTCAGGCTTTCCGAGCCCCTTGAACGGGTCCCGCCGGACGTCCTTGATCAGCGCATCGATCTTCTCGACTCTCTGGGGGTCTTCCTGTTGCCAATACTGGCAGTCTTCCCAGGCCTGGTCTGAAAAAACCAGCCTCATTCCGGAAACTCCCGGGCAACACCCTCGCCACTCTCGAGCTGTTCGATGCTGGCAAGGAGGCGCCGGGCGTTCCTGGCGCTCCGGAGCAGGTGGGCCGTCTCTTCCAGGGACTGGTAATCTTCGAGGGAAAGAATGACGACGGATGGGGCGTGGGAACGGGTGATGATGAGCGGGTCGTGGTCTTTGCAAACCCGTTCCATGGTCGAAGCGAAGTTCGCCCGGGCGCTGGTGTAACTGATTGCATCCATGAAAGACTCCACAACCTGGTACAGGATATTGTACGTAGAATGTTCCAGCAACCCTTCAAATTGAAAAAAGCCCAATTAATAAATAAAATCGGCGGCTGCCCATGAAGCCAGGAGGCCATCCGATGGATACGCGCCTAGACGAAATCGCCGACGGAATGTTCCGCATCAGCACCGGAGTGCCCATTCCGGCCATTCCGGGCGGCTTCAGCTTCAACCAGTTCCTCATCAGGGATCGGGAATCGCTTCTGTTCCACACTGGCCCCCGGGGGCTGTTCGAGGCCACCCGGGAGGCGGTGGCCCGGGTGGTGGCCCCCCAAGCGCTGCGCTACGTGGCCTTCGGTCACCACGAGGCGGACGAGTCCGGAGCCATGAACGAGTTCCTGGCCTGGGCGCCGGAGGCGGTGCCCTTGTGCAGCCGGGTGGCGGCCATGGTGTCCATGCAGGACCTGGCGGACCGCCCGCCCCGGGCCATGGCCGACGGCGAGGTCCTGGACCTGGGCGGGCACAAGATCCAGTGGCTGGACACCCCGCACGTGCCCCACGGGTGGGATGCGGGCCTGATCTGGGAGGCCGCCACCGCCACCCTGCTGTGCGGGGACCTGTTCACCCAGCCGGGGGCCGGCCTGCCGCCGGTCACCGAAGGGGACGTCCTCGGCCCCAGCGAGGCCATGCGGGCGGCCATGGACTACTACTCAAGCGGCCACCGGGCCCGGGCGGCCTGCGCCCGCCTGCAGGCGCTCCGCCCCGGGCTCCTGGCCACCATGCACGGCAGCGCCTTCCGGGGCGACGGCGGGGACCTCCTGAGAAGGCTCGCCCAGGCCATGATGGGCCTGCCCTGAGCGGGACCGCCCGGAATCCTTTCATTTGATTTTCGAATAGATGTCCCTATCGTTTGACCCGGCGGGGAACCAGGCCTGATAAAGGGGAACCCCCCCAGGGAGGCCCTTATGACCCATGCCCAGCAACTCGGCGCCCGCATCGTCACCTTCCGGGAGAGGCTGGGCCTGTCCCAGGAGGACCTGGCGGTGAACTCGGGGGTGGACCCCAGCCTGCTGGCCGCGGTGGAGACCGGCGACGCCTACCCGGCCCTGGGCGTCCTCATCAAGCTGTCCCGGGCGCTGGGCCAGCGCCTGGGCACCTTCATGGACGACCATCCCAGCCCGGACCCGCTCATCGTCCGCGCCGCCGACCGCAAGCCGGGCTCACGCCAGCACCTGGGCACCGCCGACGGCAACATCCGCTACTTCTCCCTGGCCCGGGGCAAGGCGGACCGGCACATGGAGCCGCTGTACATCGAGATCGGCCCGGACGAGCCGGTGCACCTCACCAGCCACGAGGGGGAGGAGTTCCTGATCGCCGTGTCCGGGCAGCTGGTGATCCACTACGGCAAGGAGCGCCACCTCCTGGAGCCCGGGGATTCGGCCTACTACAACTCGGTGGTGCCGCACTCGGTGAGCGCCGGCGGAGGCCGGCCCGCCACCGCCTACGCCGTGGTCTACCAGCCGTCCTGAGGCCCGCCATGACCCAGACTCCGTTCCGCGCCACCTGCCCGGTGGGGACGGCCCCCACCCGGGGTCCCTACGCCGTCGCCGCCTCCATGGGGACGGTGCCCCCGGGCGCCGCCGTCACCCGGGACCTGACCATCGGCCAGGTGTTCGACGCCACCGCCGCCGCCTTCCCGGACCAGGACGCGGTGGTCTACGCCGACCGCGACTACCGGCTCACCTGGAGCCAGTTCCGGGACGAGGTGGACCGCATGGCCAGGGGCCTGATGGCCCTGGGGGTGGGCAAGGGCGAGAAGGTGGCCATCTGGGCCACCAACGTGCCCCACTGGGTGACCCTGCAGTTCGCCACCGCCAAGATCGGCGCGGTGCTCCTGACCATCAACACCAACTGCAAGTCCGCGGAGATCGACTACCTGCTGCGCCAGTCCGAGACCGAGAACCTGTTCATCTTCGACGGGACCCGGGATACGGACTACGTGGCCACCCTGTACGAGCTGGTGCCCGAGCTCAAGGTCCAGCCCCGGGGCGAACTGCGCATTGCGCGCTATCCCCACCTGAAGCGGGTGTTCTTCCTGGGGCCGGAAAAGCACCGGGGCATGTACTCCATCCCCGAGGTGATGGCCCTGTCCGTCACGGTGGGCGAACAGGAATACCTGGAGCGCCAGCGTTCCCTGGGCTGCCAGGACGTGGTGAACATGCAGTACACCTCCGGCACCACCGGATTCCCCAAGGGCGTGCAGCTCACCCACTCCAACATCCTCAACAACGGCTACTGGATCGGCCTCAACCAGGATTTCTCCAGCCGGGACCGGCTGTGCATCCCGGTGCCCCTGTTCCACTGCTTCGGCTGCGTGCTGGCGGTGATGGCCTGCGTCAACCACGGGGCCACCATGGTGGTGCTGGAGCGGTTCGATCCGGTGAACGTCATGATGAGCGTGGAGCGGGAGCGCTGCACGGCCCTCTACGGGGTGCCCACCATGTTCATCGCCGTGCTGGAGCACCCGCTGTTCCACCGGTTCAATTTCAGCACCCTGCGCACGGGCATCATGGCCGGATCCCCGTGCCCGGCCAAGACCATGAGCGAATGCGTGGAAAAGATGAACATGGCCGAGCTGACCATCGTCTACGGCCTGACCGAGTCCAGCCCGGGCATGACCCAGACCCTGTTCAACGAGCCGGACCTGGAGCGCAAGTGCACCACCGTCGGCCGGGCCATGCCCGGGGTGGAGGTGGCGGTGATCGCCCCGGAAAGCGGCGAGATCCTGGCCGTGGGCCAGCCGGGTGAACTGTGCTGCCGGGGCTACGTGAACATGAAGGGGTACTACAACATGCCCGAGGAGACGGCGAAGTGCATCGACGCCAACGGCTGGCTCCATTCCGGGGACATCGGCATCATGGACGCCCAGGGCTACTACAAGGTCACCGGGCGCCTCAAGGACATGATCATCCGGGGTGGGGAGAACATCTATCCCAAGGAAGTGGAAGAGTTCCTGCACCACCTGCCGGGCATCTCGGACGTGCAGGTGGTGGGCGTGCCGTCCCACGCGTATGGGGAGGAGGTGGCCGCCTACATCGTCCTCCAGGCCGGGGCATCGCTGCAGGAATCGGACGTGCAGGACTACTGCCGGGGCCGGATCGCCCGGCACAAGATCCCCAAGCACATCGCCTTCGTCGACCGCTACCCCATGACCGCCAGCGGCAAGATCCAGAAGTTCAAGCTCCGCGAAGACGCCGCGGCGCGCTGGCCGCAGGGGGGATAAACCTTTTTTAGGGCTCGGGTCCCCCTTGTTCGTCCGTCATTTCCGTTGTCCTGGCCAAGTGCCTCTGGGCCGGCGTCTGCTCTTGGGGTGGGGGCCCAGAGGCACTTGGCCAGGACAACGGGGGCGGTTCCGATCCGTTTCCCGCCGGGATGCGGCCGGGTTTCGAGGCGGCACGTCAGGCCGCGGCCTGGATTCATTCGAGTGGACTCGCCGTCGGTCTGGACAAGCGCCCCTGGGCCCCCACTCCAAGAGCATCCGGTGGCCCGGGGGCGCTTGTCCAGACCGACGGAACAGGCGGGACCCGAACGTCAAATAATTTGGTATTGATCAACTGTCGCCCGGCTGGCATGTTGGGAGGATCTTCTTTACGGGCTGCAGTTCCAGTCAAAGGCCAATCCTTCCCGAACTCGAGGTATCCCATGAACTTGCGCCGCCTGTTCTCCGTCCTGGCCACTGCCCTCGCCCTGGCCTTCTGCCTCCAGCTGGCCGCCGCGGAACCGCTCCGGGTGGCCACCGACGCCACCTTCCCGCCCATGGAGTTCATGCAGAACGGCAAGCGCACGGGGTTCGACATCGAGCTCATCGAGGCCTTGGCCAAGGCGATGGGCCGGCAGGTCCAGTGGATCGACATCGACTTCAAGGGGCTGATCCCGGGACTGATCGCCAACCGGTTCGACGTGGCCGCTTCGGCCATCTACATGACCGACGAACGGCGCAAGGTGGTGGCGTTCACCGACACCTACTTCACCGGCGGGCTGGTGGTGATCGTGCGCAGGGACAACAAGGCCATCAACGGGCCCGAGGACCTCGCGGGCAAGAAGGTCTCGGTGCAGGTGGGCACCAAGTCGGTGAATTTCCTCAAGGAGAACTACCCGGCCGTGCAGCGGGTGGAAGTGGAGAAGAACCAGGAGATGTTCGACCTGCTCCTGACCGGGCGGGTGGATGCGGTGGTGACCGGACGGCCCGCCGCGGGCGAATTCGCCAAGGCCCAGCCCACGGTCCGGGTGCTGGGCAAGGCCCTGACCTCCGAGCTCTACGGCTACGCCGTGCGCCAGGACGAGACCGCCCTCCTGGCCCAGATGAACCAGGCGCTGGCGAAGCTGAAGGCCGACGGCACCTACAACGCCCTGGTGGCCCGGTGGTTCGGTTCGGCCCAGTGAGGCCGGGGAGCTAGCTTCCCATGGCACTGGATTTCTCTCCCGTCTGGCAGGGTTGGCGGGCGCTCGCCACCGGCGCGCTGGTCACGGTGGAAGTGACGGCCGCTTCCCTTGGCCTCGGCTGCCTGCTTGGGCTGCTGGTGGGCATGGGCCGGCTGTCGCCCGGACGCCGGATCATCTACGGCATCTGCACCGCCTACCTGACCTTCATCCGGGGCACACCGCTGCTGGTGCAGTTGTTCCTGCTGTTCTTCGGCCTGCCCCAGTTCGGGATCCTGCTGCCGGCCTTTTTGTGCGGGGTGCTGGGCCTCGGGATCTACAGCGGCGCCTATGTCTCGGAGATCGTCAGGGGCTCCATCCAGTCCATCGACCGGGGCCAGATGGAGGCGGCCCGGTCCCTGGGCATGCCCTACCGCATGGCCATGCGCAAGGTGATCCTGCCCCAGGCCTTCGTGCGGATGATTCCGCCCCTGGGCAACGAGTTCATCGCCCTGATCAAGAATTCGGCCCTGGTCTCCCTGCTGACCATCGACGACGTGATGCACGAGGGGGAGAAGATCATCAGCGTGTCCTACCGGTCCCTGGAGGTCTACCTGGCGATCGCCTTCATCTACCTGATGCTCACCAGCGTCACCACCATGGTCCTGCGCCGCACCGAGCGGACCCTGCGCGCCGAGGGGAGGGTGCTGTGAGCCAGGCCATCGTGGAAGTGAAGGGACTGGGCAAATCCTTCGGCGCCCACCGGGTGCTGCAGGACATCGACCTCACCGTGGAGACGTCCCAGGTGGTGGTGATCATCGGCCCCAGCGGCTCGGGCAAGAGCACGTTCCTGCGCTGCCTGAACGGCCTGGAGGCCGCCGAGCGGGGCACGGTGCGCATCTGCGGCCATCCCCTGCTGGAGGACGGGCGGATGATCGACGACGCCCGCCTCAACCAGGTGCGCACCGACGTGGGCATGGTCTTCCAGTCCTTCAACCTGTTCCCCCACCTGACCGTCCTGGAGAACATCACCCTGGCGCCGCGTTCCCTGGGGCGGCTGACCCATCGCCAGGCGGACCAGGAGGCCCGGGACTTCCTCCGCAAGGTGGGGCTGGAGGAAAAGGCCCAGGTCTACCCCGGCACCCTTTCGGGAGGCCAGAAGCAGCGGGTGGCGATCGCCCGGGCCCTGGCCATGAAGCCCAAAGTGATGATGTTCGACGAAGCCACCTCGGCCCTGGACCCGGAACTGGTGGGCGAGGTCCTGCAGGTCATCAAGGCCCTGGCCGCCGAAGGGATGACCATGCTGGTGGTGACCCACGAGATGGGGTTCGCCCGGGAGGTGGCGGACATGGTGGTGGTCATGGACCAGGGGGCCATCATCGAGCAGGGCCCCCCCGCCCAGGTCTTCTCGGCGCCCCGGGAAGCCAGGACCCGCACGTTCCTCCAGGCGGTGCTCACCCGGGAAGGCTGACGCCCAGGAGTGTGGCTGGGCATGGTCCGGCCCGGTGCCGCCAGCGCGGGGCCGGACCATGCCTGGTCACACTCCCAGCTGGGCCAGGGGCAGGACCCTGGCCCGCTCCCGCACCTGCTGGTCCAGGGGCACGGCGCTGTCCTGGGCCGCCAGGCGCAGCTGGTGGTCCTGGGCCCACCGGCGGATCCAGCCGGCGGCGCCCTCCGGCCCGGCCTCGTGGATGCCGTAGGCGACCAGGGCGTCCATCTGGGGCAGGGTCATGCCGGTGCCGTACCCGGGGCAGGCCAGGGATACGCCCTTGGCCACGGCGCCGTCCCGTTCCAGGAGGTGGCGGTTGAGGGCGGACAACCCCTTTCCGGCCGGCGCCGGGCCGGGGGCGCAGGGCACCACCTGGCCGGAAGCCGCCAGCACCTCCAGCCCCTGCAGGATGTCCTCCGGGGCCTGGCCCGCCAGGGACGGGTGGGCCAGCACCTGCTCCACGGCCATGCGGCTCCCGGCCAGCAGGTCGGCCAATCTGGGGAAGATCTCGCCGTCCATCTGGATGACGTTGGCCTTGCACTCGAATCTGGATTCGAACTGCTCCCGGTGCCGGAACGAGCCCAGGGTCACGCCGCCCAGGCGGTCCCCCCGGGGCGGCTGCTCCTTGCCCAGGCAGTACACGTCCCGGCGGAACACCGTGTTCAGCACCAGGTCCTTGCGGGTCTCGAACGCCGCCCGGCTGGGCAGGTTCTCGAACACGGTGCGCAGCTGCCGGGGCAGGCACAAGGCCCCGTAGTTCATGCTGATGGGCAGGCAGCCCACGAAGGTGAGCCCCACCCGGCGCATGTCCTCGTGCACCTGCCGGAACCAGTAGGCCTCCCAGTACGGAGTGAAGTACTCGTGGGCGACATAGCGGGGATCCGCGCTCAGGATGTGGTCCACCAGCGCCTTCACCTGGGGCCCGGTGTTCACCGAGGCCGCCCCGGCGTCCCGGAGCAGGCGCAGGTGCTCGATGCCCTTGGCCACCTTCTCCAGGGTGCCGCGCTTGCTTAATCTAGAAAGCGTTGATATTATTGGATATTATCCAAGGCAAGAAGTCTAAGTATTGACGATTTCGAACCATGCGGTGGTAAGGTGGTGGTAAATCGGAGACACGCCATGCTCAGCCTAGTGGATATCCTCCTCTTGGAGCCGAAGGCCAAGCTGTACCGGGTTCCGGTCGGCGACAAGGGCCTCTTCGTCCAGGTCGCCCCAAATGGCCTCCAATCCTGGGTGTTTCGCAGTCACGGCCGGGCTCCGCTGTGGCGGGACATGAGCATCACCGTCGGCCGGGTGAGCACCATGTCGCTGCACAAGGCCAAGGCCCAGGCCGCTCTGCTGGCCGGCCAGGTCGCCGCTGGGATCGATCCGGTTGCGACCAAGCGTGCGGCTAAAGCCCTGGCCAGGACCAAGGTCACCAAGCCCGTGGTGCCGACCATGGCCGACATAGGGGCAGCCTATCTGCAGGATGCCGAGGGCCGGCTAGCCGCCAGTTGGATGGAAACGGTGCGCTGGTACTTCAAACAGAAGATCAACCCAGCGCTGGGTATCGTGCCTGTCGATCAGGTCACGCCGCAGGTGATCACTCGGTTCCTGGATTCCCTGCGTGCCACCCCGGTTCAGGCCAATAAGATCCGGTCCGTTCTTTCCAAGATGTTCACATGGGCAACTCGCCGGATCGAGGCCCTGGCGGGCAAGCCCAACCCGGTCGTCGGCCACGAGCGCAACCAGGAGCATGCTCGGGAGGTCAGGTTGACCGAGGATCAGATCCGCCAGGTCGGCGAAGCCCTGCGTGACGGGACGGGATGGGGGCAGAAAGCATGGCGGGCCCGGTGGGCCATCGTACTCATCATGCTCACTGGCGCCCGGCGCGGGGCAGTTATGTGCATGGCCGAGGAGCATCAGCACCCTGACGAGCACCTGATCCGCTTCCCTGCCCGGCTGCCTGGGGCGAAGGGCACCCGGCTAATCTACTTGTGCGCCGCCGCTTGCAAGGTGCTGCCGCAGGTCCCACTAGGCCTCGATCGGGAGAATCTCAGGGGCGCTTGGCGTAAACTGTGCCCGCCCGGGTGCAACGCCACCCTACATGATCTCCGGCGTACCTTCGCCAGCGTGGGTGCTGACCTAGGCCACGACGAGGCGGTGATCGATGCTCTGCTGGGTCACTCCAGGGGAAAGCTCCGGGACACATACGTCCGGCGGGCTGATGGGACGCTGCTCGGGGTCGCCGACCAGATCGGGTCACACATCGCCCATTTGTTGGGGCTCCAATAAAATATTTTTAATATTATTATCGCCCTCCAGGACGCGTCGAACGAGCTGGGCAATGAACGGCCCCGGCCGATGGCTTCCGTGGACGTGGTGCTAGGTCAGGCTCCAGCGCAGGCGACAATTTCGCTGGGCCGATGACCCTTGTTGCCGGTGCGCCAAGTAATTTGGCAACGATTCTTGGTGAAATCCCGATTTGGCAAGCTGATGTGCCGCCGGCAGGCTCACTTGATTCGAGAACCGACTGAAGAACTTGCTGAATTGCCAGTCCTGCCCCGGAACCGCATTTCCAGCCAGGGTTCGACGGGAGCATCATGTTCCGGGGGAGAGCCCATGTTCAACATCCGAGAGATCGACCATGTCGTTCTGCGGTGCGGAGACATTGATCTGATGCTGGCCTTCTACCGTGACGCACTTTGCTGCCCCCCGGAGTCGTTCCAGCCGGGGCTCATCCAACTCCGGGCTGGACGTTCCCTGGTGGATCTTGTACCTGCCGCAGAGCCAGTGGCTGGGCGGAACATGGATCACCTGTGCCTGCGAGTGGAACCCTTCGACGCAGTGGCCATTGCCAGGCACCTGGAGGCCCATGGCGTGGTCCCAGGGGAAGTGGTCCAGCGGTCTGGAGCGGACGGCGAAGGCCCGTCGATGTACATTTTTGATCCCGAAGGGAACATGGTTGAACTCAAGGGGCCCTGATCGAAACATTTTCCTGCTACCTGGCTATCCCCCTATTCCCGTGATCACCGCCCGGACCGACTGCAGATCACCTATGGACTGCTCTGCAACGCCGAGGGATGCCCAGTGGCCATCGAGGTGTTCGAAAGCCAGACCGGTGACCCGGCTACCCTCCCCAACCAGGTCCAGAACCTGAAGGGACGGTTCCATTCGGAGCGGGTGGTCCTCGTCGACGACCGGGGCATGATCACGGAGGCCCGGATCGAAGCGGACCTGGATTGGGTGACGGCGCTCCGCGGCCCGTTCATCAAGAAGCTGTGCGCCACCCGGGTGATCCAGCCCAGCCTGTTCGACCAGCGGGGCCTCGCCGAGGTGACTCGCCCCGACTTCCTCGGGGAGCGCCTGATCACCTGCTTCAACCCGTTCACCCAGGAACAGCGCCAGCGGCAACGCAAGGAACTGCCGGAAGCCACCGAGGAGGACCTGCGCAAGGACTACTGGCCCTGCATCCGACGGCTGAACCCCCTGCGGGGCAAGGGTCTGATCGGGATCGAGGTGGGCACCCGCATGCCCAGGTCGAAATTGTCTTCGGCCTGACAACTGACCACCGCGGCCAGGTGGAAGACCGACTCGATCCGGGCGTCGATGAGCTGGTCCAGGCGGGCGGCGTCGGAGAAGTCACCGGTGACCGCGCGCACCCGGGGATCGCCGAAATACGGAGGGGGAGCCACATCGGCCATCACCACCTGGTCTATGGCCTGTGGCCGGCCCTGGCCGTCGGTCAACCACTCCAGGGTGAGCAGCAGCCGCGCCAGACGCTGGCCCAAGTCATTCTCCTTTATTGTCCGCCGAGGCGAGCCAGACAAGGCCGTCCTCGGTGCGCGCCCGAGGGCGGTATTCGAGGCCGACCCAGCCGTTGTAGCTGAGCTTGTCCATCAGGTCGAACAAGTAGGGATAGTTGACCTCGCCTTCGTCGGGCTCATGCCGGTCGGGAACGCTGGCGACCTGCACGTGGCCGATCCACGGAAGGTAACGCCGGAACGTGGTGGCGAGGTCGCCTTCTACGATCTGGGCATGGTAAAAGTCCATCTGGACCTTCACGTTCGCGGCTCCGGACGCCTCCCGCAGGGCGTGGGCCTGTTCCTGCGTGTTGAGGAAGTAGCCAGGCATGTCGCGCTGGTTGATGGGCTCCATGAGCAGGTCGATGCCGTGGCGGCCGGTCTCCCGCGCCGCATGGCGCAGGTTCTCCAGGAAGGTCTCCTGGTACCGCGCCTGGTCCCCGCCCGCGGGGACCAGGCCAGACATCATGTGCACCCGCGGGGTTCCCAGCTCCAGGGCGTACTCGATGCCCCTGTCGACGCCGGCCCGGCATTCGCCTTCACGCCCGGGCAGGGCGGCAATCCCACGCTCCCCTGCGGCCCAGTTCCCGGGCGGCAGGTTGAAGAGCACGTTCTTGAGGTTGTTCTCCCTCAGCCAGGCGGCGACCTCTCTGGGCGAGTATTCGTACGGGAATAGGAACTCCACTGCCTCGAATCCGGCCGCCGCGGCAGCCGCAAATCGCTGGGGGAAAGGGACCTCGTTGAACATCATGGTTAGGTTGGCGGCGAATCGGGGCATGGGGCGTCTCCGGATCAAAGGTCGAGCCCGAAGGCCGACTTGAGTTCATCGATCTGCTGGGCATCGAGCGGCCGCGCCGGGGCGTTCCGCAGCAGAAGGAACAACTTGGCGTTCTCCTCCAGTTCCTCGGCGGCGTAGACCGCGGCCTCCAGTGTCGGGGCCGATACCACCGGGCCGTGGTTCGCCAGGAGCACGGCGCAGTGCCGTTCTGCCAGCGCGCTGATGGCTCCGGCCACCGCGGGGTCGCCGGGGCGATGGTAGGGCACTAGGGGCAGGCGCCCGATCTTCATGACGAAATAGGGCGTCATGGGCGGGATGCAGTCGGCGGAATCCAGCCCGGACAAGCAGGAAACCGCGGTGGAATGAGTCGAATGCAGGTGCACGATGGCCCCAGCGTCCGGCCGCTGCCGGTACATGGCTTGGTGCAGCGCAGCCTCTTTGGAGGGCGGGTCGCCGCTCAGCAGGCGGCCCTCCCAGTCGAGCTTCGCCAGTCGGGCCGGATCCAGGCGGCCCAGGCAGGCATTGGTGGGGGTCAGCAGCCAGCCGTCCTTCAGGCGGACGCTCAGGTTGCCGCTGCTACCGGCCGTGAGGCCCCGGTCGAACAGGGAACGTCCCAGGTACGCCAGCAGGTCCCGCTGGCGCGTCTCCTCGGAGCTGGCAGGGATCGCGGCGCTCATGGCAGGCGGCTCCAGGCTTTCAGGAAGAAGTCCTCACTGCCAAAGTTACCGGACTTGAGGGCCAGGGCTAGGGGAGGGCCGACGTCCGGGCCCTGCAACACGGTCGTCCAAGGCACCCCGGGATCGATTTCCGGGCCGATCCTCAGGCCGGTGACACCCAGGGCCTTGACCACCATCCCGGAGGTCTCCCCGCCGGCCACGATCAACTGCCCGACCCCCAACCGGACCAGGCCCCGGGCGATAGCGCCCAGCGCCTCCTCCACCAGCCGGCCGGCATGGTCAGCCCCCAGTCGGGCCTGCACCTCCCGCACGGTCTCGGCCGCCGCGGTGGCGTAGACCAGCACCGGGGACTCGGCGACCCGGGCCGCCGCCCATTTGAGCGCGGCGCTCACCACGTCCTCCCCCCGGGCTAGGCTCAGAGGGTTCACCTGGAAGGCGGGGGCCTGCTCCCGCATGACCGCCACTTGCCTCTGGGTGGCGAGGGAACAACTGCCGGCCACGACCGCCCGGAGGCCGCCGGTGCCTGGAAGCCGGTCGGCCACTTCGCCGCACCCCAGCAGGCCCTGCTGCCGGAAGTTTTCCGGCAGACCCAGGGCGATCCCGGAGCCACCCGTCACCAGGGGCAGGCCGGCACAGGCGGCGCCGATGGCCTCAAGGTCACCGTCACAGTCTGCGTCGACGATGGCGAACCGGACACCCTGCCCGCGCAGGGCGGCGAACCTGGCCCGGATGGCGTCCGCTCCCTGGCGGACGGCGCTGAAATCGACCAGGCCGACCTTGCCGGGCACCTGCCGCTGCAGCACCCGCACCAGGCTCGCATCGGTCATGGGATTCAAGGGATGGTTGCGCATGCCGGATTCATTAAGCAGTTCGGGGCCGACGAACAGGTAGCCCTTGTGGATGGTCCGCCCATTGGCGGGGAAGGCTGGGCAGAAGATAGTGAAATCGGTGGCCAGCGCTGCCATGAGGGCGTCGGCCACCGGGCCTATGTTGCCCTGCGGGGTGGAATCGAAGGTTGAACAATACTTGAAGAAGCATTGCCGGGCGCCGGCTGCCTGCAGCCAGCGCAGGGCCGCCAGGGACTCGGCGACGGCCTCGGTCGGGGGAATGGTGCGCGATTTCAGGGCCACCACGATGGCGTCGATGCCGTCTGGGACCGGGCCGTCCGGGACGCCGATGAGCTGGACCGTGCGCATGCCGGCTTTCACCAAAATCCCTGCCAGATCGGTGGCACCGGTGAAGTCGTCGGCGATGCATCCCAGCAGTATTGTCATGTTCATCCTCCCTTGCTTGTCTGCACTGGAATCGGCGTAGGTCAGGCCCAGCAGCGGTACCGGGCGGGCTCAGGTGCCCAGTTGGGCCACGGCGTACGGGCCCAGCCTCATCGTTCGCGACCCGGGATACCTGGGAATGCTCAACCGCCGCCCTCGCCGAGCCAAAAGTCGTGGTCGGCCTCCCGCACTCGTTTTGCGCATTGTTCCATGTGCTCAGCAGCCGCAGCACGGGCAAGTTCCACGTCCCCGGAGGCAATCGCGCTGGCAATTTTTTCGTGCTCCGCCCGATCCTTTATCGCGTACTCCGCCTGCCTAGCCTCGATGCCCCGGGTAGCTTTAACCACTGAATGAATTTCCAAAGAGTAAATTTCGAGGAACCGCATCCAGTAAGAATTTCCGGTGGCAGCTGCGATGCACCGGTGAAACTGTACATCCTCCTCAACGGCATCCGATCCGGTGGAAACTGCTCTCTCTATCCGCCGCAGCGCATAGTCAATTTCAACCAGCTGTGCGGGCGTGCGACGGAGCGCTGCCAACGCTGCCATTTCCGCCTCGATGGCGCGTCGAATTTCGATGAGGTTCAGAAGTGACTGAACCGAGTCAGCGGGAAGTCGTTCCCAACGTGGTAATTGCCCAACCTCAGGCTGGCGAATGAAGGTACCACTGCCCTTTCTCGTCTCCAGCAGATCATCGGCTTTCAGCAGGGCGATAGCTTCGCGTATCACGGTGCGGCTGACACCAAAATGCCGCGCCATAGCCTGTTCAGAGGGCAGGCGTGTTCCCGGTGCTAATTCTTCGACGCCGATCTTTTTCAGTAATTTCTCTGCGACCCGGGAGGCGAGTGTCCCGGCTTCGAAGGCGCGCCCGTCTCTCGACCTTGCACCGGCGGTAATGGAAGGGGCGAGTTCCAATGGGGTTCTCCTTGCAGCATTGGCCCAGCCAAAGCAGTAGGACAACTATACACCCTTACACCGGTGCAACACCACGGGCTTGCTGGGCTTCAAGAAACACCGCCACCCGCTCTTGGCGACTGGCCGGGAAGTGCCGTTTCATTGGTACGCCGCTTGGGACCACGGCCCCCTTACTTATCTGAAAAAGAGAGGAAGTTCCAAAAAAACCGACCGTCCATCGTTCATACATTTGCTTGATGTCCACAATTTGAATCCACTGCGACGCCTGTGCCAGCACATTGCCGTTACCGTCGGTAATCGTCAAATTCAATTGTCCGCTGCCGTTGTTCACGCCGCACCAGATGAAGTGATTGCCCGCCCAGCCGTTGAGCTGGCTACTGTTCAACCGAAGGCTTTGCCCCGGGCCTAACCGTCCGACGTAGCGGCTTTGAAAGGCATTGATTTGTGCGGTGGCAATGGTTTCATTGGTCTGGTAGCCAGTGCCGCCGTCCACATCGGCGGCCTGGAAAATATCAATCGTCGGATTGGCGGAATTGGGATTGCCCACGTCGCCCCAGTTCAACGTCACCGTGCTGTTCGTCGGCAGTGCTGCCAACAAGTTTGAGGTTACGCCACAAACCCACAGCCGGGCGAAATCTTCTAGATCACGAGTGCAAGGGATGGCACGGTAGGCGTAGCCATTGGCCAGAACATTTGAGTAATTGCAATCCGGTGTGGGAGTGCTGGGGGCGGCAGGAGAAAATGCGATTTGCTGGTCGTCCTGTTCAACATCCGTATAGAGCAACCCCAAAATGGCTGAATTAGTCGCCCACCGATCATAATTCGCGTTCGCCCAAAAAAACCCGTTACGCGGTTTGCGCCAAAAGGCAACGGCAGCAAGGGGATTGCCCGCTTTTCTCCGTCGCCGGCTTTTGTCGCATGACCGGCTGGCACCCGTTGGTTGCACCCTGCATTTATGTACTTCTTTGGCAGGTCCTTCTTCGAGAATCCGTTGGATATGGGATGCTCGGACGTGGCTATCATGAAGAGCTCCTCGTCGATGTGCTCGATCGCCTTGCTCCCCTCAGCCTCCTTCGATTCCGCCGCCTTGTAGAGCATCTCCTGGAAATCGCCCATCGCTGTCACGCCCTTGTAGTACTCGCGCTTCATCATCAGCGGCGGCGCCACAAGGGTGTACCCCTTCTTCGTGAGCTCCTTTATCGCGAACTGTATAAGCGCCTGCTCGAGGAGCGCCAGGTCCCCCTTCATGTAGAAGAATCTCGAACCCGCGACCTTAGATGCCTGCTCTATGTCCAGAAGGCCGAGTTTTATCAGCGCCTCCTCGTAGGGCCCATCACCGGCTTCTTTGACGGAATATCAGCGATACGA
>CAWFOJ010000317.1:0-5222 GCA_963816585.1 uncultured Holophagaceae bacterium
AGGCGCCCGCCAGGAAGCCCGCCGCCCGGAAGTTCTGGAGCGGGCCCGGGCTGTTCGCCCGGGGACCTGCTGACCCTCATCTACACCTCCGGGACCACCGGGGAGCCCAAGGGCGCCATGCTCACCCAGGGCAACGTGGCCTCCAACATCCTGGCGGGGCTCAAGATCCTGCGGCCATCCCGGGCGACGGATGCCTCAGCATCCTGCCCCTGTCGCACATCTTCGAGCGCACCTGCGGGCAGTACGTCATGTTCTACGCCGGGGTCTCCATCTACTACGCCGAGAGCCTCAAGACCATCCCCCAGGACCTGCTGGAGGTGCGTCCGCACGTGCTGCTGGCGGTGCCCCGGATCTACGAGAAGATGTACGCCAAGATGCAGGAGCAGGTCAGGCCGGCGGCCTGCTGCGGCGCCTGGTGTTCCACTGGGCCGCGGCACCGGGCGCCGGGTGGTGCGCCACCTGTACCTGGGCGCCGCCCCACGTTGGACCTGCGCCTGGCCATGCTGGTCGCCGACCCCCTGCTGGCCGAAGATCCGCGCGAGCTCCGGCGGGCGCCTGCGCTTCGCGTCTCCGGCGGCGCCCCGGTGCACCCCGAGGATCATGGAGTTCTTCTGGGCCATGGGGGTGCCCATCTTCGAAGGCTACGGGCTCACCGAGACCAGCCCCATCCTCACCCTCTGCGCCTGGGGCGAGGTGCGCCCGGGCTACGTGGGCCAGCCCCATCAGGACCTGTGGAACGGCAGGCCGTTCCTGGCCCTGGCCGAGGACGGCGAGATCCTGTGCCGGGGGCCCAACGTGATGCTGGGCTACTGGCAGGACGAGGCGGCCACCCGGGAGGTCATGGACGCCAGGGCTACTTCCGCACCGGGGACGTGGGCGAGGTGGACGCCCCGGGCCGGCTGAAGATCACCGACCGCAAGAAGGAGATCATGGTCACCTCCGGCGGCAAGAACGTGGCGCCCCAGCCCATCGAGAACGACCTGCGGGGCGACATGTACATCGAGCAGGCGGTGGTCATCGGCGACCGGCGCCACTTCATCAGCGCCATCCTGGTGCCCAACTTCGCCGAGCTGCGCCGCTGGGCCCAGCACCGGCACCTGCACTTCGCCACCGACGCGGACCTGGTGGCCCTGCCCGAGGCCAGGGCCAAGATCATGCGCCGGGTGGAGCGGGTCAACGCCCGCTTCTCCAACTTCGAGGCCATCAAGAAGATCATCCTCCTGGACCGGGAGCTCACCGCCGACAGCGGCCTGCTCACCCCCAGCCTGAAGGTGCGCCGCCGGGCCGTGGACGTGGCCTTCGCCGACCGCATCAACGACCTGTACGCCGGCCCCGTGACCGGGGAATGACGGGCCGGAGCCGGACCTGCCCCGGCGTCCGGGTCATTCCGCCGCCCCCGGAGTTCCCAGGCCCTCCAGGGCCCGGCGGCGCAGCTTGGCCACCTCCAGGTCCGAGTCCCGGTACCGTCCGGCCACCTCCCGGAACCGCTCCGCCGTGTCCAGGCAGGCGTCCAGGATGTCCGGGTCGAAGTGGCTGCCCCGGCCCCGGGCCATGATCTCCACCGCGGTCTCGTGGGGCAGGGCGGGCTTGTACACCCGCCTGCTGATGAGGGCGTCGTACACGTCCGCCACCGCCATGAGCCGGGCGGCGATGGGGATGGCGTCGCCCTTGCGGCCGTGCGGGTAGCCGGACCCGTCCCACTTCTCCTGGTGCCCTTCGGCGATCTCCTTGGCGATGTCCAGGAAGGCCACCGGCGTGCCCAGCTGGTGCTCGGCCATCTCGATGGCTTCCCGGCCCAGGACGGTGTGGCGCTTCATGATCTCGAACTCTTCGGCGGTGAGGCGGCCCGGCTTGAGCAGGATCCGGTCCGGGATGCCCACCTTGCCGATGTCGTGCAGGGGGGCGGACTTGAAGATCAGCTCGATGGTCCCCTCGTCGAGGAAGTGGCGGAAGCGCGGGTGGCCCCGCAGCCGGTGGGCCAGGATGCGCACGAAGTGCTGGGTGCGCCGGATGTGGTTGCCGGTCTCGTTGTCCCGGGTCTCCGCCAGGGACGCCATGGCGTGGATGGTCACGTCCTGGATGGCGCCCAGTTCCCGGGTGCGGCGGCCCACTTCGGCCTCCAGGAAGGTGTTCTTGCTGAGGAGGAAGTCGCGCAGCGTCTTGAGCTTCAGGTGGCTGGCCACCCGGGCCAGCAGGATCGGCGGGCTCACCGGCTTGGCGATGTAGTCCGCCGCCCCCAGGTCCAGCCCCCGCTGCTCGTCTTCGGCGTCGGCGCGGGCGGTGAGGAAGATCACCGGGATCTCCCGGGTGCGCTCCTGGGCCTTGAGGCGCGCGATCACCTGGTAGCCGTCGGCCCCGGGCATGGTGATGTCCAGCAGGATCAGGTCCGGCGGGGGGTCCCCCCCGGCGATGCGCAGGGCCTGGGCTCCGGAGCTGGCGGTCAGCAGGCGATAGCGGTCCTGCAGCATGGCGCTCATGAGGGACCGGTTGATCCGGCTGTCGTCAACCACCAGGACGGTGGCCTTGCCGGCGTGGTCCCAGGCGGGCGCCGGTTCCTGGGCCAGGGTTTCGGGTGCCGCCTGCCCCAGCCACCGGTCCAGCTGCACCACCAGGTGGGCCGTGCGCACCTCCAGCCCGTCCACCAGGGAGCCCAGGGCCTCGGGGGCGCACCCGCGGCGGATGGCTTCCTCGAGGCCCCCGGCCCAGGCCTGCAGGGCTCCGGCTCCGAGCGTGCCCAGCAGCCCCTTCACCGTGCGGGCCAACCGCTCGGCCTCGGCCGGCTCCCCCGCCTTGAGGGCGGCGCGTATCCGGGCCGGTGCCGCGGCCTGCCCCGCCCTGAACTCCTCCAGCAGCCGCCGGTAGACCTCCAGGTTCCCGCCCACCCGCTTCAGGCCCAGCCTGGCATCCAGCCCCCCGATGGCCCCGGGCAGCGCGCTGGGAGGCGGCTCCTGGACGGCCGGTCCCCGGGGCCATCCCGCCTGGCTGGTCCAGCGGGCCGCTTCCGCGCACCGGCGCTCGGGACCCAAAGGCTTGGCCGCGTGGCCGGTCAGCTCGGACTGCCGGCGCCGGTCCTCCTCCGGCCGCCGGCGGCGCTCCAGCCACCCGGCCACGGCCAGGAACCCGGCCAGGAACACCGGCCCGGCCGCCAGGATCGACTGGATGAAATTATTCATTATTTTGGTTACCTAATAAACAAACAATTTATAGAACAAAATCAAATATACCCATTCCTCCCAGAGCCGCAATGCGCCGAAAGTAAAAAAAGCCAAAGGGATTGGCATTGTTAATATAGCTTTTTACAAGTTTACCCACGCCCGGGACTGCCCCTCCAAGTCCACCGGTTCCGTTCCATGCACCAGGACCCCTCTCCAACCCAGCCGGATTGGCTCGATGTTCATAAGCCGAGCGTGGGCCGGTACGTGCTGGGCCCCATCCTGGGCCTGGGCGGCGCCGGCGAGGTGCGGGAGGCCTGGGACGTGGTGCTGTGCCGCACGGTGGCCCTGAAGGTGCTGCGCAAGATGGAGCCGGTGGGCCTGATCCGGTTCATGCACGAGGCCCAGATCCAGAGCCGCATCGCCCATCCCAACATCTGCCGCATCTACGACGTGGACAATTCCGGCGGGATTCCCAAGATCGCCATGCAGCTGGTGCGGGGCCCCACCCTGTCCGAGGTGGCGCACGAGCTGACCGTGAAGGAGGTGGTGGTGATCCTGGCCCAGGTGGCCGAGGCCATCCACGCGGCCCACCGCCTGAACCTGATCCACCGGGACCTCAAGCCTTCCAACATCCTCCTGGAGCGCAGCCCCGAGGGGCGCTGGACGCCGGTGGTGTGCGACTTCGGGCTGGCCATGGCCCTGGACGAGCCGTCCCTCACCCTCGGGCCGGGCCTGCTGGGCACCCCGGCGTTCATGGCCCCGGAGCAGAGCCGGGGGGAGCGCCAGCTGGTGGGCCCGGCCACGGACGTCTACGCCCTGGGGGCAACCCTGCACTTCGCCCTGTTCGGCGATCCGCCGGCCCTGGGCCCGGATGGGTCCGTCCTGCCCCGCCACGGGGGCCTCTCCCCCTCCCGGAGCCCCAGCCCCGACCTGCCCCGGGACCTGGAGATCATCCTGCGCAAGTGCCTGGAGCTGGATCCGGGCCTGCGCTACCCCACCGCCATGGCCCTGGCCGAGGATCTGTGGCTGTTCGCCGACGGAGCGCCCATCCGAGCCCGGCCGGTGAGCGCCCTGGAGCACCGGTGGCGGCAGCTGCGCCAGTACCCGCATGGTGGTGCTGGCGGTCCTGCTGGCGGTGGCGGCGGTGCTCACCGGCCGCCTGGTGGAGAAGGGCCGGCTCACTCGCCAGCAGCGCCGGCGGGCCCAGGAGGAGCAGTACTTCGCCCTGGAGGCGGCGGACATGGAGAAGGAGCTGCGGCTGGAGAAGATGATGCCGCTCCACGACATGCGGCCCGTCTACGCGCACCTCCGGGCGCGCATGGATTCCATCCGGGCGCGGATGGCGGCCCAGGGGCCCGCGGCCCAGGCGCCGGGCCACTATGCCCTGGGCTGCGCCCAGCTCATGCTCAGGGACTACGCCGGCGCCCGGCAGGACCTGGAACAGGCCTGGAGCCTGGGGGCCCGGGAACCGGACGTGGCCTGGTACCTGGCCCGCAGCCTGGTCGGTGCCGCCCTCATGGCCACCAACCCGGCCATCTACAGCACCGGGTTCCCGCCTCCGGGCCGGGAGCAGCTGGCGGAACAGGTCCAGGCGCTGCTGGCGCGGGCCCGGGGCGCCAAGAACGGCTCCAGCGAGTATGCGGATGCGCTGCTGGCCTTCGTGCGGCAGGACTACCGGCGCTGCGCCGCCAGCGCCCATGCCTGCTTCCTGGCGCACCCCTGGCAGTTCGAGGCCGCCACCCTGGAGTCCCTGGCCCTTTCCAGCCAGGGCCGCGAGCAATTCGACAGCGGGGACCTGCAGGGCGCGGAGACCAGCTACCGGGAGGCCATGGCCGCCGCCGAGCACTTCCTGGTGTTCGGCCACAGCGATGAGTTCACCTACCACGCCTATTTCATCGCCGCCCAGCGCCTGGCCTTCCTCCTGGCCAGCCGGGGCCGGCTCGCCCTGTCCCACCTGGACGACCTGCGGACCGCCGCCGACTGGGTCATGATCCTGGATCCCTCGGAGCCGGAATTGCAGGACGATTGGCTCTTGTTCGGCCTGATCAAGGCCTACCGGCTCCCAGA
>CAWFOJ010000318.1:0-10001 GCA_963816585.1 uncultured Holophagaceae bacterium
GTGGGCCGTAGCCGCCAGCTCGGCCGGGATCTCCCCGTAGATGACCTCGGAGCCCTTGTCCTCCTCGCTGAAGGTGAGGGCCTTCATGATCACCAGGTCCACCACCCCCCGGAAGTTCTCCTCGGCGCCGATGGGGATCTGGATGGGCATGGGCCGGGCCTTGATGCGGGTGCGCATCATCTCGCAGACCCGGAGGAAGTCCGCCCCGGGGCGGTCCATCTTGTTGACGAAACCCAGGCGCGGCACCCGGTACTTGTCGGCCTGGCGCCACACGGTCTCGCTCTGGGGCTCCACCCCGCCCACGGCGCAGAACACCGCCACGGCGCCGTCCAGCACCCGCAGGCTGCGCTCCACCTCGGCGGTGAAGTCCACGTGCCCGGGGGTGTCGATGATGTTGATGCGGTGCTCGATGTCCTTGAGCACGCCGGTCTGGGGCATCCAGCCGGCGGTGATGGCGGCGGAGGTGATGGTGATGCCCCGTTCCTGCTCCTGGACCATCCAGTCGGTGGTGGCCGCGCCCTCGTGCACCTCGCCGATCTTGTGGATCTTCCCGGTGTAATAGAGGATACGCTCCGTCGTCGTGGTCTTGCCGGCATCGATGTGGGCCATGATGCCGATGTTGCGGTAGCGCTCGAGGGGGGTCGTGCGGGCCACGGGGGCCTCCTTCAGTTCATGATTCAAGGAACGATAAGATCGGGCAAAAAGGGGGGCCGATCAACGTCCGATCGGCCCCGTTGAAAAGACTGCGCTTGCTACCAGCGGAAGTGGGCGAACGCCTTGTTGGCCTCGGCCATCTTGTGGACGTCATCCTTCTTCTTGACGGAGGAGCCACGGAAGTTCATGGCGTCCAGGATCTCGCCGGCCAGCTTGTCGCGCATGGTGCGCTCGCCGCGGCTGGCGGAATAGGTCTTGAGCCAGCGCATGGCCAGGGACTGGCGGCGGTTCTGGGGCACCTCCACCGGCACCTGGTAGGTGGCTCCGCCCACCCGGCGGGACTTGACCTCCACCGAGGGCTTGATGTTGTTGATGGCCTTCTGGAAGGCCTCGAGGGCCTCCTCGCCGGACTTCTTGGCCACGATCTCCAGGGCGCCGTAGAGGATGCGCTCGGCGGTGGACTTCTTGCCCCGCTCCATCAGCACGTTGATGAACTTGGTGACCATCACGCTCTGGTAGACGGGATCCGGCAGGATATCTCGCTTGGTCGGGCTGGAACGACGGCTCATGGCACCCTCACTTCTTCTTCGCGGCGACAGCGGCGGCCTTGGGCCGCTTGGCGCCGTACTTGGAGCGGGACTGGTTGCGGCCGGCGACGCCGGTGGCGTCCAGGGTGCCGCGCACGACGTGGTAGCGCACGCCCGGGAGATCCTTCACGCGGCCGCCCCGGATGAGCACGATGCTGTGCTCCTGCAGGTTGTGGCCGACGCCCGGGATGTAGGTCGTGCACTCGATGCCGTTGGTGAGGCGCACGCGGGCCACCTTGCGCAGCGCCGAGTTGGGCTTCTTGGGGGTGGTGGTGAACACGCGGGTGCACACGCCGCGTTTCTGGGGGCAGGCGTCGAGCGCGGGGCTCTTGGTCTTGTTGAAGAACGTGCTCCGCCCTTGGCGGATGAGCTGATTGATGGTTGGCACACCATCCTCCTAGTTTGGGTTCGCGTTGGTGCGAACCGGCGCCCAAGAGGTCGTTCACCCGGGGGATGCCGACATCGAGCGAGAAGGTTACGCGGGCCCAGAGGACCCGGGAATCTTAAATGTTAGCAAAAGGACAGAAATTGTCCACCGGGAAGTGCCCCTTTCATTTGGACGGCTTGGCCGCATGGCAGGCGCAGGCCCCGGCGCAACCGCCCGGAGCGGAGGCCTCGGTCTTGGCCGGGGTTGACCCGGCCTTCTTGCCTGACGATCCGTTCACATAGCCCTGGGCGTGCCAGCCCCCGCCCACCAGGCTGAACGACGTGAGGGAAATCTCCCGGCGCATGCCCAGGGGCTTCCCGCACTTGGGGCAGTCGTGCTCGGTGGGCGCGGCGAAACCTTGCAGTTTTTCTTCTTTCTCCCCGCAGGATTGACAGCGGTATTCATATAACGGCATGGCATCCTCTTTGGTGACCCCTGCGGCAGTGCCGCAAACTAGTAGTTTACCGCTCTTCCAGACTTGCTCAACCCTGGGCAAGGACCGGCTCGGGGGCGTCACCCTGTGGGTTCCAGAGCAGGGTCGGCCTGGACCGCCCCGGCAGGGGGCGGTTCTTCTAGGCGTGGTTGGCCTACTTCCCGTATCCTGCGTCCCCTTGCGCCGGGGCCTAGGCGTGTTTGTAATGTTTAAACTGGTATAAAAGAGTGGGTTGTACTCATAAGGGCAAACTCGTGCACCCGGGTTTTCGACCTGGATGGCGGATGCCGAGAACCATCTTGACTGATGAGATATGGGCAAAACTGGCTCCCCTCCTGCCTCCAGAGCGGGGCGGGATGGCGCGTCCCAGGTCGCCATCGCCTGCATCGTCCTTTGGCTTCGGCTCTGAACGGTCCAGAGGAAGCGCATCGGCACATGCGAGAGCCAATTGGACGCGGAGGCGCGGAGGATCTCGCGGAGGATCGCGGAGAAAAAAACACCGGAACATGGCCCAACCAGAACGCACGTCCACCTCGGGAGGGTTGAATGCAGGCTCGTTCTTGGGGGGAGTTCGAAGGGGACGACCATCCCCACAAGGAGATCACCCAGGCGATCATCGGAGCGGCCATCAAAGTGCAGAAATCCTTGGGGCCTGGCCTGCTTGAAGAGGCTTACAAGGCCTGCTTGGCCCATGCGTTGCGACGGGATGGGCACAAGGTTCTACGGGAGGTCTACCTGGACATCGAGTGGGAGGGCCTGCTGGTCGAACGGGCCTACCGAATGGATCTGATCGTCGATGACCGGGTGGTCGTGGAGGCAAAGACGGTAGATAAGCTGATCGATGCCTTCTTCGCCCAAGTCAACACCCAACTTCGCTTCAGTGGCTTCGAGGTTGGCCTGCTGCTTAACTTCCGGCAGTGGCCCCTCAAGGAAGGCGGCATCCAGCGCGTGGTCCATTCCCGTTCCTGATTTGTTTCTCCGCGATCCTCCGCGAGATCCTCCGCGCCTCTGCGTCCAAATGGTTCTTGGAGTGGGGCGGCGCTCTGAGAGCAAGGGCAGATCAGACCTATTCACCCTGGCTATCGCATACACCGATGCAATGGGGGATAAGCCATACCTGCCAATCTTTAAAAACACGCCCTCGTCGCCCACGCCGATCAGGTCGCAGTGCCGGCAAAGCCGGTTGATGGATTCCAGGATTCCGTCAACAGCCCCGGCCGGAGCGGATCCGCTCGACGATGGCGGTGGTGCTGTGCCCGGGCAGGAACGGGATCAGCACCACCCGGCCGCCCCGGGCCTCCACCACCTCCCGCCCGACGACGGTTTCCGGCGTATAGTCGCCGCCCTTGGCCAGAATGTCCGGTTGCAGGGCGGTGATGAGCTCCAGGGGCGTGTCCTGGTCGAACCGCACCACTGCGTCCACGCTGCGCAGGCCGCACAGGACCTGGGCCCGGGCCCGCTCGTCCTGGAGCGGGCGGCCCGGGCCCTTGAGCCGGGCGACGCTGGCGTCGCTGTTGAGGCCCACCACAAGGAAGTCGCCCAGGGCCCGCACGTCTTCCAGGTATTGGACGTGCCCCGGGTGCAGCAGGTCGAAGCAGCCGTTGGTGAAACAGAGGGTGGCCGGACGCCGGGGGTGAGCCGCCAGGAAGGCCTGGGCGTCGGGGAAGTAGCGGTCAAGTGCAATCATGCAAATCCTGGGGCGTCATCATTATTATTTGAATGTGTTGATGAGGATGGCGATGGGAGTCAGAGCCGCCATCTGCTCGGCCCAGTTCACGTCGCGGCGGATCCGCTGGGGCACCAGCAGCGCATCCCCCGGTTCCACCGGCTTGCTGGCGATCCACCGGTCCACGATCCGGCCGTCGGCCTTGAGCAGGCGCACGCCCCAGGTATCGGCATTGCGGGTGTAGCCGCCGGCCAGGTTGACCACGTCCCTGACCTTCATGCCCGGCTCCACCTTGAAGGCCGCGAAGGGGCTGGCCGTCTCGCCGACCACGTAGACCACCTCCGTGTGGCGCGGGATGATGATCTCGTCGCCGTCCTGGAGCTCCACTTCCGCACCCGGCCGTCCCGCCAGGATCCCCGGGACATCCACCACCAGGCGGTTGATCTCGCCCGACTGGAAAGCGTGAAGCAGAGGATTGGGCTGCAGGGCGCCGGTGGTGGAGTTGCGCTTGGTCTCGTTGAGCCGGCCGAGGATGTCGTTGACCCCGCTGGAGGTCAGGTTGGTGTCGTTGAGCCCCGCCAGGATGCTGGCCTTCTTGCGGTCCGGGTCCACCGCGCGGATGTGCCGGAGGAAGATCCCGGCCTGGGGCATGGCGTCCTGGGTGAGGCCCCCGGCCCGGTTGATCAGATCCCTCAGGGTTTCGCTGGAATTCTCCAGGTCATAGGCTCCCGGGCGGACCACCTGGCCGGTGAGGATCACCGTCCGGTGGGGGCGGTAGTCGGGCTTGGCGAAGACGGAAATCTGGTCGTCGGGCTGCAGCCGCGGATTGACCTGGTCGTCTTTCAGGTCCACCGGGCTCTTGCCTTCCGTGGACAGCAGCCGGGTCAGGTCCAGGCGCACCACCCGGGCCTGTTGCCCTTCCACAGGATGGGACAGTTCCGCGTAGTACCGGTCGGCCTTCTTGAGCGGCACTCCGGCCCGGAACAGCAGGTCGGAAGCCCGCATTCCCTCAATATATTCATAGTTGCCGGGCCGGCTCACCGGGCCCACCACCTTCAGGAACTGCGGCAGACGCAGATCGCCGATGCGATAGAGCCTGATCCGGTCCCGGTCCTGGAGGACCAGGTCGTTGGCCGGATCTCCGGCCAGCGCCTTGGACAGGTCGAAGGGGACGTACTGCTTGGTGCCGTCCGTCTGCACGTGGACCAGTTCGCCCCGCTCCAGATAGGTGTCCGGCAGGATCAGGTTGTAGCGCTTCAGGAGATCGCCCACCCGCTCACCCTCCTCCCGGGAGAACGGCCCCTGGACCCGCGCCCAGCCGGCCACGTCCACCGACCTCACCAGGTAGGTCCGCAAGGGCAGGGCCGTGAGCACGTCGCCCCGCTCCAGGGTGGCGCCGGCCATGGCGGCCCCGTCGGGGATCTCCTGGACGTTCTGGGACCCGTCGGCCCCGAACCGGGTCAGGCTCACGGACCCGGAAAAGCCCTGGATGGCAAACCCCCCGGCGAAGTTCACCGCGTCCCGGACCGTCTCTCCGGGCCGCATTTCGAAAAGCATGACCGGGGCCTTGCCCTCGGCCAGCCACTGGGCGAACCAGGCGGGCTGATCGGTGAGTTCGTTGTCCGCCGCCTTGTCGCCGACCCTCGTATCCGTGCGGGTCCTGGCTTTCCGGCTGGCTTTCAGCTCATCTTTCAGAACTTCCAGGCTGTATTCGAGCTCCTCCCGTTCGGCGGGCAGGAGCAGCTCCGCCGTGCCCTTGGAAAGCCCCAGGACGCTGGAGTTGGGTTGGGCCTGGGCCATGCCCAGCGCGGCGAGCTGGGCGCTCTCGGAAAGGTTCGCCAGGTTGTTGGTGTTGGTGCTCGACTGGGTCTGCAGGGACGAAAGCACCGCCTGCTGGCGGTTGACGCCGAACCGGAGGCGGCCCTCTTCCCACTGCTGGTCCTTGGCTTCCTCCGTCTTGGGGTGCTTCTCCTCCTCGAAGGGCAGGGGCATCCCGAGCCGCTCCTCGAGAGTGCGGATCCTGCGCTTGAGCTCCTTCTGCTGGTCGGTGTCCTCGGGCGCGTTTTCCCAATCCGGTTTTTCCGGCACGGTGGCCGCCACCCTCATGAAGGCGCCTTCCATGCGGACCTGGTTCATGACCAGCGGGACGAAGACCGTGTCCCCGTTCTGGAACCCGAAGTTGAGGTTGCCGATGCCGTTGGCGCGCAGGGGGTAGAGGTCCACGGAATGGACCACCTGGCCGCCCCGGATGACCTGGATGTCCCGGTAGCTGCCCACGGCCGTGGGCCCGCCGGAAAGGCCCAGGACATTGATGACGCTGCTCAGGTTCGGAACCAGATAGGAGCCGGGCTTGTAGACTTCCCCCAGGACCAGCACCCGCACTTCCCGCAGCTTGGTGACCGAAAGATCGGCGATGGACCGGGAGAAGATCTGGGCGATCTTGCCTTGCACAGCGTCCCGGGCCATGGCCAGGGTCTTGCCCGCCACCGGCACGCTGCCCACCTTGGGTATAGCCACCATGCCCCGGCCGTCCACCTTGAGCGGAACCTCGAAGGTGGCGCTGCCCACGACGTTCATCTGCAGCTGGTCGCCCACCCCGAGGACATAGTCGGGTGAGATGCCCCCGTCGGTGGGGGAGACCCCGGCCTGCCGGAGTTCGAACAGGTCCGCCGCGAACCGCTTGGGTCCGTATTCCTTCAGCTTGGCCCGGCGGATCTGCGCGTCCAGCTTTTCGTCCTGGGCCTGCTGCAGGTTTTCCTGGGTCGTCTGGTCCGCTTTGGGAGCGGCCGGGAGAGCCGTCCTGGGCACCGCCTCGGACGGCTGGGCGGAACCCATCACGGGGGCGTTTTCCTGCCTGGCCTGGGCGGAACTCAGCAGTGCGGCCGGGTCCTGGGCCAGCACTTGCAGGGCCGCCGCAAACCCGATCCATGTCCTTGAAACCCAAGGCATTTGTAATCTCCAATAGGAACTGATCCAGGAAGGCCCGTTTCGGTGGTTCTTGAGCGCCAAGCATACGATACCCCCTCCATGCGGTCTCCTGGAACTGATTCCCGCGCCTCAAGGGCCTTTCCATGCCTGGTTAAACTGGACCCCGGGAGGTTGGGAAAATGGCCACCGCGATCGTCTGCGCCTACTCGCCGGTTGGACGGGAAGCCATGGCGGGCCTGCTGGAAACCGGCATGGAGATCCTGGCCCTGTTCACCTATCCCCAGGGCCCGGAAGATGGCTGGTTCGACCCGCCGGCGGCCCTGGCCAAGGAGCGCGGGATCCCGGTCCTCATGGAGCCGCGGTTCAACGAGGACCACGTCTACCAGGCCATCCGGGACCTGCGCCCGGATTTCCTGTTCAGCTTCTATTTCCGGGAGATGATCCAGGCCCGGTTCCTGGAGGTGCCGCGCCTGGGGGCCTACAACCTGCACGGTTCGCTCCTGCCCCGGTACCGGGGCCGGGCTCCGGTGAACTGGGTGCTCGTCAAGGGCGAAACCCAGACCGGGGTGACCCTGCACGCCATGACCCCCAAACCGGACGACGGGGACATCGTGGGCCAGACCGCCATCCCCGTCGCCTGGGACGAGACCGCCCTGAGCTTGACCTGGCGCTGCGCCGAGGCTGGGCGGGACCTGGTGCGCTCGGTGGTGCCCAGGCTGGCGGACGGCAGCGCCGCCCGGGTTTCCCAGCGCAGCCTCGGCCCCTCCTCCTACTTCGGCGGCCGCAAGCCCGAGGACGGCCGGCTGGACCTGGCCGGCTCCGCCCGGGACGCCTTCAACCTCGTCCGGGCCGTGGCGGACCCCTGGCCCAACGCCTTCCTCGAGAGCCCGAAGGGGATCCTGAAGGTCGGCTGGGCCTTGCCGTCGCGGGTCCCCTGCCCCCAGGGCCACTTCCTGGCCACCGGGGAAGGCGTCCTGCTCGGGTTCGGGGACGGCAGCCTGCAGCTGCAGGACTTGCGCAAGGGCAACGAACGGAGTTCCCGCCCGACTGAACATGTGCATTGGCTTCAAGAATTAGGACTTCCCCAGGCGGGCCGGGCCTAGCCCGCGGCACGTCCCGGGCGGCGGTTCCTGGCAATCTTCCCGGTCCCTCCGTACACTCGAAGCGGCGGCAGTCGCCGCATGGAGGCCTCCGTGGGGCTCATGGACTGGGGCAAAGCCCAATTTATTGAAATCATCGAGTGGCTGGACGATTCCAACGACACCCTGGCGTGGCGTTTCCCGGTGCGGAACCAGGAAATCAAGAACGGCGCCCAGCTGGTGGTGAGGGAGAGCCAGGAAGCCACGCTGGTGCACGAGGGCCAGTTCGCCGATACCTTCACCCCCGGCACCCATGCCCTCACCACCCGGAACATGCCCATCATGGCCGACCTGAGGGGCTGGAAGTACGGCTTCGAGAGCCCCTTCAAGTCCGAGGTGTACTTCACCAACACCCGGCTGTGCAACGACCTGGGCTGGGGCACCGCCAACCCCATCATGCTGCGGGACGCGGATTTCGGCATGCTCCGCATCCGCGCGTTCGGCATCTATTCCATCCGGGTCAGGGACTCCAAGAAGTTCCTCAAGGAACTGGTGGGAACAAACGGCCTCTACACCCGGGACGACATCACCGAACAGCTGCGCAAGAGCCTGGTCAGCCGCTTCACCGACACCCTGGGGGAGGCCCGGATCCCGGCCCTGGACCTGGCCGCCCATTACGACCAGCTGTCCGACCTCCTGCGCCAGAAGATGGACCCTGAGTTCCAGACCATGGGACTGGAATGCTCGAAGCTCTTCATCGAGAACATCAGCCTGCCCGAGGAAGTGGAAGCCATGATGGACAAGCGGACGTCCTGGGCATGATGGCCCCGGATGATGGGCGCCTACACCCAGATGCAGGTGGCGGACTCGGTGCCCCTGGCGGCCCAGAACCCCGGCGGACTGGCGGGAATGGGCGTGGGACTGGGGGTCGGCGTGGGCATGGGCAACATGGTGGGCCAGCAGATGGGCGGCGCCATGGGGCAGATGGCCCAGGCGCCCTTCCCCCAGGGCGCGGCCGCCCCCCAGCCGCCTCCCGCGGCCCCCGCCAAGAGCCTCAAGGAGGAGCTCACGGAACTCAAGGACTTGTTCGACAGCCAACTCATCACCCAGGCGGAATTCGACAAGCAGCGGTCCGCCATTCTGGCCAAGCACGGGATGGCCTGAACCAGACCGTCCCGGCAGGCGCGGGGAACGTCCCGCGGTTATGATCTTGGAAACGAACCAGCGCGGGGATGGCATGAGCTTGCTTGTGGTCGGCAGTGTGGCATTCGATGACCTGGAAACGCCTTCCGGAAGGCGAGTGAACATCCTGGGCGGTTCCGCCACCTATTTCTCCTTGGCGGCCAGCCGGCTGCACCCGGTCCAGGTGGTGGCCGTGGTGGGGGAAGATTTCGGGCCCGACCAGGATGCCGTGTTCCGGGGCCGGCCCATCGACCTGACCGGGCTGGTGCGCAAGGCCGGGCGGTCGTTCCATTGGCGGGGCGAATACGGGCTGGACCTCAACGAGGCCAGGACCCTGGATACCCAGCTGAACGTGTTCGCGGATTTCCACCCGAACCTGCCGGAGAGCTATCGCCACGCCACCTGCCTCTTCCTGGGCAACATCGATCCGGTCCTGCAGAGGGACGTGGTCCGGCAGATGGCGTCCCGGCCCCGGTGGATCGCCCTGGACACCATGAACTTCTGGATCAACGGCGCCCGGGAGGCGCTGCTCGGGGTGCTGCGGGAGGTGGACATTCTCCTCATCAACGAGGCGGAAGCCCGGAGCCTCACGGGGGAGCGCCACCTGCTCGACGTCTACGAAAAAATCGGCCCATGGGGCCCCGGATCCTGGTGGTGAAGCGGGGCGAATACGGGGTGGCCCTGTTCACGCCCGACGGGCATTTCCTCGCGCCCGCCTTCCCCTCGAAGGAAGTGGCGGACCCCACCGGCGCCGGCGACACCTTCGCCGGCGGCTTCATGGGCTATCTCGCCGCCACCGAGAACACCGGCCTGGAAACCTTGAAACGGGCTGCGCTCATGGGCACGGTGCTGGCAAGCTTCACCGTCGAGCAGTTCGGCACCGCCGGGCTGGAATCCCTGCCGACAACGCCCTGCATGGAAGGCTGGCCGCGCTGAGGGACCTCATCCGGGTCCCGCCCCGCTGACGGGCTGCCTTTTCAACCCCAGACGCGCTGGCCCTCGCCCGGTCCCGACCACCTGGCCTGCGAAGAGTACAGCAATGTGG
>CAWFOJ010000319.1:0-10874 GCA_963816585.1 uncultured Holophagaceae bacterium
TATATGTTCCTCTACTTCGTCAGTTACATATGCTCGCTTACGGAGCGGATGGCCCTGGGAGTGCCGCAGGCCGATGGCCGGGTCATGCCCGAAGACCGGATGGACGTTCGCATCGTGGCCGACGCCGTCGTTCACATGGCCAGCCTGCCGCTCGAGGCAAACATCCTCTTCATGACGGTGATGGCGTCGAAGATGCCGTTCGTCGGGCGCGGCTGAACACCTCGGGCCCGGGGCGCTGCGCCTTGCAGCGCCCCGGGCTTCCCTAGAGTCAGGCTCCTAGGAGTGTGACCAGGTAAAGGTCCGGGTCCCTCCATTTCGCCCTGGTTCATTGTTCTCTGAACGCCTTCGCGTTCAGAGAACGATGGGGGCCAAGGGTCTGCTCGGCGGATGCGGGGTTCTGCTCGGAAGCGAACCTGGAAGGCTTGAGGGTCCGGAACATCCAAGCCTATCTCGCCACCGGCCGCCAGAAGCATGGCAGCAAGGCAGCAACCCACGCCAAGAACGGCAAGCCGGGGAGCCTCGTGGCCCAGATGCGGGAGAACCTGAAGCGGAGTGGCTGGCGAAGTCCCTACCGGCTTCGAAAGCAGGTCGTGGAGCCGGTGTTCGGTCAGATCAAGCAGGCCATGGGCTTCCGCCAGTTCCTGCTCAGTGGGGTGGCCAAGGTCAGGGCCGAGTGGAGCCTGGTCTGCACCGCCCACAACCTCCTGAAGATGGCCAGAGTTTCGGTCTGAGGGGCAAAAATCCAGGCAATAGGCCCAGGAAGCCTATGAAACGCTCTGCGGGGTCGATACCCCGGAGGTGAAACACAGCTGACGAGTACCTTCCGGCGAAGCCATCCGCTCAGTTGGATCGCGATCCGCGATCCAACTGAGCGAACCAGGACGAAATGGAGGAACCCGGACCTTTACTTGGTCGGGCTCCTAGAACTTCACCCACTTCTCCCGGCTGAGGGAGGACTCCACCGTCTTCTCGATGAAGCGCACGCCCCGGGCGCCGTCCACCAGGGTCGGGAAGTTTCCTTCCAGGGGCCCCAGGGGCCGGTGGGCCTCACGGGCGCGGATGGCTTCGCCCACCCCCAGGTAGATGTTGCCGAAGGCCTCCATGAAGGCTTCCGGATGGCCGGGGGGGATGAAGGTGACCCGCTTGGCCGCATCCGCCAGGTACCCGCCGCCCCGGCGCATGATCTGCCGGGGCCCGTCGATGGGGTCGTAGACCAGGTAGTTGGGATCCTCCTGGTGCCAGGTGAGGGAGCCCTTGGTGCCCCACACCCGCAGGCGCAGGTCGTTCTCGCCGCCGATGGCGATCTGGGTGGCGAACAGCAGGCCCTTGGCGCCGGACGTGAAGCGCAGCAGGACGCTGCCGTCGTCGTCCAGCTGGCGGCCGGGCACGAAGGTGGTCAGGTCGGCGCACAGGGACTCGATCTCCAGCCCGGTGACCGTGGCCACCAGGTTCTCGCAGTGGGAGCCGATGTCGCCGATGCAGCCGGCGATGCCGCTGCGGGCCGGGTCGGTGCGCCACACGGCCTGCTTGTTGGCCGCGTCGGACTCCAGCAGGGTGCTCAGCCAGCCCTGGTTGTACTCCACCACCACCTTGCGGACCTGGCCCAGCTGGCCGCCGCGCACCATCTCGCGGGCCTGGCGCACCATGGGATAGCCGGTGTAGTTGTAGGTCACGCCGAAGATGGTTTCGCGCTTCCGGGAGAGCTCGATGAGCTCCGCCGCCTGGGCGCTGGTGTGCACCAGCGGCTTGTCGCAGACCACGTGGATGCCCGCCTCGGTGAAGGCCTTGGCGACGGGGAAATGCATGTGGTTGGGGGTGACGATGGAGACGAAGTGGATGCGCTCGGGGGCTGGCCGCTTCAGCTCGTCGTCGAGCAGCGACTGCCAGTCGCCGTGGATCCGGTCCGGGGCCAGGCCCAGGTCCTGCCCGGAGAGACGGGCCTTCTCGGGGTCCGCGGCCAGCGCGCCCGCCACCAGCTCCATGGAACAGTGGAATTCAGCCGCCCGGCGGTGCACGGAGCCGATGAAGGCGCCCCGCCCGCCGCCCACCATGGCGTATCGAAGCTTGTTTGACATGGAAATCCCTTTCACGTGATGCGAGGGTTGGCGGGGATCAGCGGGCGAACGCGGCGTCGAAGGCGCCGCCGGCGGGCTTGAAGTCCACCTTGCGGGTGAAGGCCGCGGCCTCGGTACCGCCGTGGATCCGGTCCATGCGCCCGTCCTCCCACTCGACGCTGAGCGGGCCTGCATAGCAGATGTCGTTGAGGGCGGCGATGATCGACTCGAAGTCCACCATGCCCCGGCCCAGGCTGCGGAAGTCCCAGTACCGGCGGGCGTCGCCGAAGCTCACGTGGCCGCCGAACACGCCCACGGTGCCGTCGCCCTTGCCCCACCAGACGTCCTTCATGTGCACGTGCTTGATGCGGGCGGCGAACTTGCGCAGGAAGGCCACGTAGTCGACTCCCTGGTAGGCGAAGTGGCTGGGGTCGAAATTGAAGTTGAAGCGCTTGTGGCCGTTCACCGCGGCGATGGCCCGCTCGGCGCTGGCGATGTCGAAGGCGATCTCGGTGGGATGCACTTCCAGGCCGAAATCCACCCCCTCCTTCTCGAACACGTCCAGGATCGGGATCCAGCGCTCGGCGAAGTCCTTGAAGCCCTTCTCCCAGTATTCCTGGGACGTGGGCGGGAAGGCGTAGACGGAATGCCAGATGGAGGACCCGGTGAACCCGGTCACCACCTTGGCGCCCAGCTTGGCCGCGGCCCGGGCGGTGTCCTGCATTTCCTTGGCGGCGCGCCGGCGCACCCCCTCGGGATCCCCGTCGCCCCACACGTGGGGAGGCAGGATCGCCTTGTGCCGCTCGTCGATCAGGTCGCACACCGCCTGGCCCACCAGGTGGGTGCCGATGGCGTAGCACACCAGGCCATTGGCCTCGAGCAGCTTGCGCCTGTCCCTGCAGTAGGTCCTGGATTTCAGCGCTTCCTGCACGTCGAAATGGTCGCCCCAGCAGGCCAGTTCCAGGCCGTCATAGCCCATCTTCTTGGCCAGCGGGGCCAGTTCGGCCAGCGGCAGGTCGGCCCATTGGCCGGTGAAAAGCGTGACGGTTCTTGCCATGGCAGCTCCTCTCCATCAGGATGATTGGTTCGTTGAGTCGGGATTTTGCCCTTAAATATAGCGGTTCAAGAGGTTTTCCAGATATTCCTGGCGCCCGGAGCGGGGCTCCGGGTCCAGGTCCCGTTCCAGGGTCCGGGCCGCCACCGCCTCCAGGGTCAGCTGGCCGGCCAGCACCTGGCGGCCGAATTCCCCGGCCCAGCCCTGGTAGCGATCCCGCAGGGCCTGTTCCAGCTGCCCGTCGGCCACCATCCGCTCGGCCATGAGCAGGGCCCTGGCGCACAGGTCCATGGCGCCCACGTGGGCGTGGAACAAGTCGGCGGGGTCGATGGACTGGCGGCGGACCTTGGCGTCGAAATTCAGCCCGCCGGTGGCCAGGCCCCCGGCCTTGAGGATGTGGTACAGCACCAGGGCGACCTCCCCCAGGTTGTTGGGGAACTGGTCCGTATCCCAGCCGCAGAGCAGGTCGCCCCGGTTCATGTCGATGGAGCCGAACAGGCCCAGGGCCGAGGCCAGCGCCACTTCATGCTCGAAACTGTGCCCGGCCAGGGTGGCGTGGTTGCACTCCACGTTGAGCTTCACGTCCCGTTCCAGCCCCAGCCGGTACAGGAGCCCGGCCACGGTGGCCACGTCATAGTCGGTACTGGTGCTTGGTGGGTTCCCTGGGCTTGGGCTCCACCAGCAGCGGGCCCGCCAGGCCGATCTTGTGCTTGTAGTCCACCGCCATGCAAAGGAACCGCCCCATCTGCCCCAGTTCAGCCTTGAGGTCGGTGTTGAGCAGGGTTTCGTAGCCTTCCCGGCCGCCCCACAGGACGTAGTTCTGCCCGCCCAGCTTCACCGTGGCGTCCATGGCCTCCTTCACGGAAAGGCAGGCCATGGCGAACACCTCCGGGTCCGGGTTGGTGGCGGCCCCGGCCATCCAGCGGCGGTGGCTGAACATGTTGGCGGTGCCCCACAGCAGCCGGACTCCGGTGGCCTCCTGGGCGGCCCCCAGCACATCCACCATCCGGCGCAGCCGGTCCACGGTCTCCTTCACGGTCGCCCCTTCGGGGGCCACGTCCCGGTCGTGGAAGCAGTAGAACGGCGCCCCCAGCTTGGACACGAACTCGAACGCCACCTCGGCCTTGAGCTGGGCGCCGGCCATCGGGTCGGCCATGAGCTGCCAGGGGCGCTGGAAGGTCCGGCCGCCGAACGGATCCCCCCCGTCCCAGCAGAAGGTATGCCAGTAGCACACCGCGAACCGCAGGTGGTCCTCCATGCGCTTGCCCAGCACCTGCCGGTCCTTGTCGTAGAAGCGGAACGCCAGGGGGTTGGTGCTTTCCGGCCCTTTGTAGCGGATCCGGTCGATGCCTGCGAAAAATTCAGCCATGGGCGCTCCTATGGGATGTCAAGGTCGGTACAGGTCCCGCACGCGCGTGTACAGCGCCCGGAACCGCTCGTAGCGGGGCGCCAGGCGCTCCCGCTGGGCGGCCGAGGGCTGGAACACCTGCCGGACGGCGGGGCCGAGGCAGACCTCCGCCTCGCTTCCCCCCACGGCCATCCACCCCAGCCGGGCGGCGCCAAGGGCGCCTCCGGTCTCGCCCCCTTCCAGGGTGGCCACCTCCGTCTCCAGGCAGGAGGCCAGGAGCTGGGCCCACTCGGCGCTGCGGGCGCCGCCGCCCACCAGGGCCAGGCGCCCCACCGTGGTGCCGGCCGCCTTGAGGGCGTTGAGGCCGTCCAGCATGCCGAAAGCCACACCCTCCAGGACCGACCAGGCCAACTGGGGGGGTTGGGTGTCATGGTTCAGGCCGAACCATGCGCCCTGGGCGTACGCGTCGTTGTGGGGGGTGCGTTCGCCGGACAGGTAGGGCAGGAAGATGGGTGCCCGGGCCAGGGAGGCCGGATCGGCGGCCCGCACCTGCTCCAGCAGGACCGCCTCGTCCCGGGCGCCCAGCAGCCGGGTCACCCAGGCCAGGCAGCTGGCGGCGGAAAGCATCACGCTCATCTGGTGCCAGCGGTTTGGAAGGGCGTGGCAGAAGGCGTGCACCGCCGAGGCCGGGTTGGGCCGGAACCGGTCCGTGACCACGAACAGGACCCCGCTGGTGCCCAGGGAGACGAAGCCGTCCCCGGGCCGGACCGCGCCGATGCCCACGGCGCTGGCGGCGTTGTCCCCGCCTCCGCCGGCCACCACCACCGAGGGGGACAGGCCCCAGGCCCTGGCCACCGCCGGCAGGAGGGTGCCGGACGGAGCGCTCCCTTCCACCAGGCTGGGCATCTGGGCCCGGGTGAGCCCGGTGGCTTCCAGGAGGAGGTCCGACCAGTCCCGGCGGGCCACGTCCAGCCAGAGGGTGCCGGAGGCGTCGGACAGGTCGCTCACCTTGGACCCGGTCATGAGCAGCCGCAGGTAATCCTTGGGCAGAAGCACGGTGGCGACCCGGGAGAACACCCCGGGCTCGTGCCGGGCCACCCACACCAGTTTGGGCGCCGTGAACCCGGGCATGGCCAGGTTGCCGGCAACCTCCGCCAGGGCCGGGCACCGGGCAGTCAGCTCGGCGCACTCGGCCCAGGCGCGGGTGTCGTTCCACAGGATGGCGGGTCTCAGTACCTGGTCCGCCCGATCCAGGAGCGTGGCCCCGTGCATCTGGCCGGACAGGCCGATGGCCCTCACCGCCGCGAAGGCCTTGGGCGCCTGGTCCCGGACCGCGCCCACCGCCGCGTCGGCGGCGTGCCACCATCCCCCGGGGTCCTGCTCGGACCACTGGGGCTGGGGCCTGGACAGGGCGAGCTTGTGGCTCGCGGTCGCCAGGACGTGATGATTGTCGCGTAAAAGGACAACTTTTACTTCAGAAGTTCCAAGATCGATACCCAGGAACACGGCCCCTCCGGCAGGACCTTCGCAACACCCAAATAGCTCGCAAAGGCGTAAAAGCTACCTTCGTGATTGGAAAAATTATGCTACTAACTCTTGGTGGCTAATAGGTGGCTTTTTCTCGCAAATCCGATCGGCTGATCGATCGGACCCTGGCCTCCCTCTTTCCGGTGACATCCACCGCCTCCCGGGAAACGCAGCCCGCCCCGGGTGGGGCTCGCAAGACCATTGGTCGTGGCAAAGTCTGGACTACCCTGAGGGATGGATCAACTCGTATCATAGGAACCCGCCAATAGTTAGTCAAGGGGGGAAACTAATAAATTTTTCTAGGCTTGAACTAAATCCAGTTAGTTTTGTAAGTATCATTAATTTAAATAATTATAATCAAAATGCTGAACCCTTGGATTGCCTTTCAAGCTCGACCAATAGATGATGAGCACCTAGCATGATAATCCAAGAGCCAGGGCCGGGAACCGCCGTTCCAGGGCTTCCCATCCAGAACGTCCACCCCTATCTCCGCGCAGCCGCCATGCCCGACCAGCCTTCCATGTCCCGCTCCGCCGGCGTCACCCGCCGCCCCTTCGGCCTGGACGGCCCGGGCCGTCCGGTCACCCTGTTCACCCTGGTCAACGCCCATGGGCTGCAGGCGGAGATCATGACCTACGGCGGCATCCTGACCCGCCTGCTGGTGCCGGACCGGTCTGGACAGCTCGCCGACATCGTCCTGGGCCACCCCACCCTGGCCGACTACCTGGGCGGAACTCCCTATTTCGGGGCGCTCATCGGCCGGGTCGGCAACCGCATCGCCGGCGGCCGGTTCGTCCTGGACGGCGCCGTTTGCCGGCTGGCCACCAACGACGCACCCGGGAACCGGCCATGCCACCTGCACGGGGGGCCTGGCGGGTTCCACCGGGTGCACTGGGACGGAGAGCCCCTGGAGCCGGGCGAGGGAGCCGGAGTGCGCCTGCGCTACCGCAGTCCCGACGGAGAGGAAGGCTATCCCGGCACCCTCGACGTGACGGTGGTCTACCGGCTGACCGACCACGATGCCCTGATCCTGGACTACCGGGCCGAGTGCGACCGGCCCACCCCGGTGAACCTGACCCAGCACAACTACTACAACCTCCGGGGCGAGGGCGGGGGCGACATCCTGGACCAGGTGCTGACCCTGCGCGCCGGGCGGTTCACCCCGGTGGACCCGGGGCTCATCCCCACCGGTGAACGGGCGCCCGTGGCCGGCACCCCGTTCGATTTCACCCGGCCCCGGCGCATCGGCGAAAAGATCGACGGGTCCGACCCGCAGCTGCGCTACGGCGGGGGCTACGACCACAACTGGATCATCGACCGGGATGGGCCGGGCCTGGCCTTGGCCGCCACCGCCTGGGACCCGGTGTCCGGCCGGCGGATGGAAGTGTGGACCGAGGAGCCGGGCATCCAGTTCTACGCCGGCAACTTCATCGCCACCACCCGGCCCGGCAAGTGCGGCCGCCCCTACCGGGCGCGCCAGGGCTTCTGCCTGGAAACCCAGCACTTCCCCGACTCCCCGAACCACGGGGACTTCCCTCCGGTCATCCTCAGGCCGGGGCAGGTCTACCGCACGGCCACGGAATACCGCTTCAGCACCCGGTAGAGGGTGTATTGGCAAAGGCTTGAAAACCATGAAAGCCAGGCACGGTCAATCGGATGGGGACCTGCCATGCCTTCGGGTCGGCACACCCGTCTGCAGCCGTTCATCATTCCCGGCATCGGAATCCCAAGTTACAGAGTGCCCTTGCTTTTCTCGGCGATCCTCGGCTCCGGCCAGCGGCTATTGGAACATCCCCTAGTCCTTCAGGAAATAGACGTAGTTGCGCCGGCCCGCGTCGGCCTTGGCCTTGGGCAGCCGGTTGCCGTGGAAGATGGCCGCCGACGGACAGGCCAGGGCGCAGGAACCGCAGTCCATGCAGGCCTTGGCGTCAATATGGAGCTGGGGCGCCAGGTCGAAATCCGGTTCCCCGGGCCGGGGATGGATGGCATCGCTTGGGCAGCCGTCCACGCAGGCTGCGCATTTGAGACAGTCGTCCGTGATGACGTGCGCCATGCCACCCTCCCCGGCAGTCCGAGCGATCCTAGGTACGGGAAATGAACAGCGGCCCGAACTCCTTGCGGACCTTGGCCAGCTCCTGCGCCCCTTCCAGGTTGTGGGTGACGCAGCTCACCTGGTGCTGGCGGGCCAGCAGCTCGAAGCAGCCATCGCAGGCGTGGCACCACTTCACCTGGTCTGGATGGCCGGCAATCACCTTGCAGGGCATCAGGGGATCGGCGATGGACTGGCGGCCCAGGGCGATCATGTCGGTGATGCCCCGCGCGATGTTCTTGTCGCCCCAGCCCAGGAGCCTGCTCTCCTCCGGGTCGACGTAGCGGAAATTGTTCTCGCCGTTGTCGAACACCGAATAGGCGGAGCCGATGACGACCGTCTCGGGCTTCACGACCTTCTTCACCTCATGGGAGAAGTAGAAGTGGAAGTAGGCTTCGTCCGGGGTGCGCTGGGGCGGCTGGTTGAGCACCGTGTTGCCGGAGGGTCCGCCGGCCGACTGGAGGATGAACTTGGCGCCGCGTTCCTCGATGCCCTTGATGAACTCCAGCGATTCGGAGATGTCCATCATCGGCGAATCGGGGCCGGCGGTGCCCTGGCCGCCCGGGATGCCCTCGTAGAGGGTGACCTTCGAGCCGAGGAGGAAGGTCGGGTCGTTGACCGCCTTCGTCGATCCGCTCGTAGATCTCGTAGCCGAAGCGGAAACGGTTCTCCTTGGGCCCGCCGTACTTCCATTTGCGGTCGTTGTAGGGGCGCAGGATCTGGGCGCCGAGATAGCCGTGGCAGAACTTGAGTTCCAGCCCGTCGAAGCCCGCGTCATGGGCGACCCTGGCGGCGTTGACGAACTGTTCGATGATCCGGTCGCCGTCCTCGTCCGTGAGCAGGCGCGAGTCGAAGCCCGGGGACCGGCGCGGCGCGGTGCAGGTGGAGATCACGGGGTTGCTGATCTCGCCCGAATGGGTCAGCTGGGCGACGAAGATGGGCTTGGGGTTGACCGCCTTGGCCTCCGCGACGAAGCTGGCCAGGGCCTTGGCGTTGCGGGGCAGGATCGATCAGCTGGTGGGTCCTGGCGTAGAATCCCTCGCTGACGGTGATGGCCTCCAGGACGATCATGCCGGCGTCGCCCTGGTGCAGGTTGCGGTAGCGCGCGACGGTGCGCTCGGTGGGGTCGCCCCGGTGCGCGGGGTCTTCCGAGCCGATGCCGTCGTTGAATTCCATCGGCTGGATGACGAACCGGTTGGAAGCCATCCGGTTGCCGATCTTGATCGGAGTGAAGAGCAGGTTCTTTTCGGGGTTCACGGGTTGCTCCTGGTTATGGGCCGCGATTGGGCGGTCGTAGGGTCGATGACGAAGGCCCGGCCCGTCCGGCGGGCCCGCGGGGGCCCGCCGCCGGTGCCGTGCATCAGCGCGGCCCCGCCCGGAGGCGGGTCCGGGTCAGCCGAACAGCTGGCGCAGGAACTTCAGGCCGTCCTTGGCCAGGTCGTCCTGGGTGGCGGCCAGGGGCCTCCAGATGCAGGCGGCCTTGGCGATCTCGATGGTGGTGGGGGTGAAGGACTCGATCACCGCGGCGCCGTCGTACTCGATCTCCCGCAGGGCGTCCCGGATCCCCAGCCAGTCCTGGTGGCCGGTGCCGGGGGCGCTGCGGTCGTTCTCGCAGCTGTGGAAGTGGCCCAGGCCCCCCTTGCCGGCCAGGCGGATGGCGCCCGGGACGCTCTTCTCCTCGATGTTGCCGTGGAAGGAGTCCAGGTGCATCTTGTAGGCCGGGCTGCCCACCTCCGCGATCAGCGCCTTGGCCTGTTCGGCCACGTTGATCATGTCGGTCTCGAACCGGTTCAGGGGCTCGATGCAGATGGTCACCCCGGCGTCCTGGGCCATGGGCCCGATCGCCTTGAGGCTCTCCACGCAGTTGGCCCATTCCCGCCGCTTCTGCTCCTTGGGCACGAGCCGGGCCTTGCCCACGGCGGAGTAGACCGGGCCGGCGAAGATCCGGCAGCCCAGCTTCTCGGCCATGCGGATGCAGTCTTCGATGTACCTTCCTGCCTCCGCCCGGAGCGCCGGGTCCAGGTCGGAAATGTCCCGGCTGGGGCCGAACGCGCCGCACATGGTGACCCCGAGCCCGGTGTCGGCCAGCTTGCGCTTCAGGGCGGCGGTGTCGATGTGGGCGGTATCCTCCACCGCCACTTCCACGATGTCGTAGCCGATGCGCGCGATCCTGTCCAGCAGGTCCAGGTCCTTGGTGGTGAAGGGCGACACCCAGACCCAGGTGTTGATGCCGAGTTTCATGGCAGCCTCCTATCCCCGTGCCTGGGGCGTTGTACGGTCAGAGTTTTTCGAATTCCGGAATGAAGATCCGCGCCCCGCCGGCCAAGGCCGACTGGTGGGCGCAGATGCCGGCAGCGCTGTAGTAGGCGGAACGCACCGCGTCGATGGCCGATTCCCGCCCCTCGACGATGGCCGAGACGAACTCGTGGACCAGGTGGGGGTGGGAGCCGCCGTGGCCGGCGCCCTGGATGAAGGAAACGTGGGTGGGGTCGTCGATCTGTTCCTTGCGGGTGAAATTGGCGATCTCCTGGGGCAGGCGTTCCAGGGCATCCGGGGCGTGCACCCGCCAGGCGGCCTCGCCGCCCTCGTAAAGGGCCATGCCCTCCCCCTCGATCTGTTCCCATTCCAGGGCCATCTTGTCGCCGTAGACGTCGAAGCTCTCACGGTACTGGCGCACGGTCTCGAACAGGGAGCGGGTCGCCTCGGCGATGACGTTGCAGTTCCGGAACTTGAACGTCGCCGTCGCCACCGCGAAGGGTGAGCCGTAGCGCCGGGCCAGGTCCTGGGAAATGGCCCCGGAGC
>CAWFOJ010000320.1:0-17519 GCA_963816585.1 uncultured Holophagaceae bacterium
GCAGCAGCAGGCGGCACAGGGCCACCCGCCGGCGCTCCCCCCCCCGAGAGCACCTGCACCCGGGTGTCCGGGTCCGGGCAGCGCAGGGCGTCCATGGCCTGCTCCAGCTGGCTGTCCAGGTCCCAGCAGTCCAGGTGGTCGATGCGCTCCTGCAGTTCCCCCTGGCGGGCCAGGAGGGCCTCCATGTCCGCGTCCGGGTCCGCGAACTTCTCGCTGATCTCGTTGTATTCCCTCAGCAGCGCCACCTTCCCGGCGGCGCCCTCCTCCACCACCTCCCGCACGGTCCTGCTCTCGTCCAGCTTCGGCTCCTGCTCCAGCAGCCCGGTGGTGTAGCCTTTGGACAGCACCGCCTCGCCGTTGAAGTCCCGGTCCACCCCGGCCATGATCCGCAGCACCGTGGACTTGCCGGCGCCGTTCAGGCCCAGAACGCCGATCTTGGCGCCGTAGAAGTACGACAGGGAGATGTCCTTGATGACGGGCTTGTTGTTGTAGTACTTGCTGACCCGCAGCATGGAGTAGATGATTTCGGGCTGGTCGTCGGTCTTTTTGGCCATGGCAGATCCCAGGAATGGAGCGGGGGAAAATCCGGACTTCCATCTTGCCGTCGCCGGCGCTGGAGGAAAAGCCTCCCGGGCGCCCGGAACCTTTTTTCGGAATTCTTGATCGGAATCAAGGCAAACCTTGTCTTTCCCGGCGATTCTTGGTTCTTCGGGGGTCCCCATGGAACGCCAGATCATCCGCATCGACGAAGACAAGTGCGACGGCTGCGGCCTGTGCGCCCAGGGCTGCCCGGAGGGGGCCCTGCAGATGATCGACGGCAAGGCGCGGCTGGTGAGCGAGATCACCTGCGACGGGCTGGGCGCCTGCATCGGCGAGTGTCCCCGCGGGGCCATCACCCTGGAGACCCGGGAGGCGGCGCCGTACGACGAGCGCAGGACCCTCGACACCATCCTGCCCATGGGCGCCAACACCCTCCGGGCGCACCTGAAGCACCTGCACGACCACGCCCAGGCCGCCTACCTGGACCAGGCCCTGGCCTGCCTGCGGGAACTGGGCGTCCCGGCGCCGGAATTCCGGGCCCAGGCGCGGCCGGCTGAGGCGCGGCCGGCTGAGGCGCGGCCGGCTGAGGCGCGGCCGGCTGAGGCCCACCACCACGGCTGCCCGGGCTCGGCGCCCCGGACCCTGGCCCCGAAACCGGCGGCGGCCTCGGCGGCGGGGGCCGTTTCCCAGCTGGGCCAGTGGCCGGTGCAGCTGCACCTGATCTCCCCCACGAACCCGGCCTTCCAGGGCGCCGACCTGCTTCTGGCCGCCGACTGCACCGCCTTCGCCCTGCCGGACTTCAACCAGGACTACCTGCCCGGCAGGAAGCTGGCCATCGCCTGCCCGAAACTGGACGGCAACCAGGACATCTACCTGGACAAGCTCACGGCCCTCATCGACGAGGCCCAGGTGAACAGCATCACCGTGATGATCATGGAGGTGCCCTGCTGCGGCGGACTGCTGCGCCTGGCCCAGATGGCCGCCCAGCGCGCCCGGCGCAAGGCGCCCATCAAGGCCGTGGTGGTGGGCGTCGACGGAGGAATCCGCAGGGAAGGCTGGGTGGCCTAAGTTTCTTCCCGGATCTTTAGGTAGAATCCATGAGGGGGGTGTCATGGCTTCTGCCCAAGCGTCCGCTGCAAACAGGGCAGGCCGGCCCTGGACCGTGATCATCGGCACCGGCAGCTGCATCCCGTCCCGGACGGTCGGGAACGACGCGTTCCTGGACCGCACCTTCTTCGAGGACTACGGCCGGCGCTTGCGCCCGGACGACACCCCGCGCATCGTCGCCAAGCTCAAGGAGATCACCGACATCTCCGAACGCCGGTACGTGGCCGACCCGCTGGTGGCCTCGGACCTGGCCCTGGCGGCGGGGGAACGGGCCCTGGAATCGGCCGGAATCGACCCGGAGACCCTGGACTACGTCATCGTGGCCCACAACTTCGGCGACGTGCGGGCGGATAACCGCCGTTCCGACCTGGTGCCCAGCCTGGCCGCCCGGGTCAAGGAGCAGCTGCGCATCGCCAGCCCCGCCTGCGTATGCTACGACCTGGCCTTCGGCTGTCCCGGCTGGCTGCAGGGGGTGATCCAGGCGGACTACTACCTGCGCTCCGGGGACGCCCGCCGGGCCCTGGTGATCGGCACCGAGACGCTCTCGCGCGTCTCCGATCCCTACGACCGGGATTCCATGATCTACGCGGACGGCGCCGGGGCGGTGGTGCTGGAAGCCCGGGACAGCGAGGCGCCGGTGGGCATCCTCGCCCACGCGGTGCGGTCGGACACCCTGGACCACGCCCGCCTGTTGTGGATGGGCGCCTCCTTCAACCCCGAGGCGGTCGACCACCTGTGCCTGAAGATGCAGGGCCGCAAGCTCTATGAGTATGCCCTGGCCACCGTGCCCGGGGTGGTGCAGCAGAGCCTGGAGCGGGCCGGATTGGGCCTGGAGCAGGTGGACAAGGTGCTGATCCACCAGGCCAACGGCAAGATGGACGACGCCATCCTCAAGCGCGTGTTCCGCCTGTACGGCCTGAACAAGATCCCCGACGGCGTCATGCCCATGACCATCTCCTGGCTGGGCAACAGTTCCGTGGCAACCCTGCCCACCCTCCTGGACCTGATGCAGCGGGGCGAGATCCCCGGGCATGCCCTCCCCGGCGGCGCCACCGCCGTGTTCGCCTCGGTGGGAGCGGGCATGAACGTCAACGCGATGGTGTACCGTTGCGCCTAGTGAAGGAGGACGACCGATGGGCCAGGACCGGGCCGGAAAACCGGTAGGCATCCTCAAGTGGCAGAGCGGCCAGGGGGTGACCCTGACCCAGCTGGAGCAGATGCCCGGCAATGTCATGCACCCGGACACGTTCCCCTTCCCGGTGCGGTTCCGGGACGTGCCGGGGGCGAACTACGGGTCCCTCATCGAGCACTTCGATCCGGGCCTGGTCCAGCGGACCGTCAGCACCGCCGGCGCCCTGGCCGCATCGGGGGTGCGGTTCCTCAGCGCCAGCTGCGGGTTCAACATCATCATGCAGGAGGACCTGGCCGACGCGGTGGACCTGCCCGTGTGCACCTCGAGCCTGCTCCAGGTGCCGGTGGTCCTGCGCATGCTGGGACGGGGCGCGGCGGTGGGGATCGTCACCGCCGACCAGAGGCACCTGACCTGGGCCCACCTGGAGCAGGCGGGCATCACCCGGTCCATGCCGGTGTTCATCACCGGGATCGAGGACGTGGGCGAGTTCCGGAAGGTGCGCCAGGACCCGGACGCGGTCCTGGACGTGGACAAGTTCAAGGAGGAGGTCATCGGGACGGTGCGGAACCTGGTCCGCCAGCATCCCGCCATCCGGGCCATCGTGCTGGAATGCACGGACCTTCCCCCCTGCTCCGAGGCCATCCGCAGGGAACTGGGCCTCCCGGTGTTCGACTACGTGACCATGCTGAACTGGGTCCACGCGGCCACCTGAGCCGAGGCTTACGCATGGGCGCGGACGGCAAGCTGGACCAGGTGGCGGTGGCGGGCGGCACGGGCCTGGTCGGGCGGCACCTGGCGGCGTTCCTGGCCGCGGGTGGCGTCCGGGTGATCCTGCTGAGCCGCTCGGAGCGGGTGGCCGGGTTGCCGGAAGGGGTCGTGGCCAGGAACTGGCGGGACCTGCCGGGGGTTCTGGAAGGGGCCGGCGCCGTGGTCAACTTGTGCGGGGAAGGCATCGCCGGGCGGCGCTGGAGCGCATCCCGCCGGGAAGCCCTGCTGGAGAGCCGGGTGGGCCCGACGGTGCGCCTGGTGAACGCCCTGGGGGCGCTCCAGGCCAGGCCGGGAGTCCTGGTGAACGCCAGCGCCACCGGCTACTACGGCCCCATGGACGAGCGCCCCCTGGACGAGTCCGCCGGGCCCGGCACCGGGTTCCTGGCCCAGCTGTGCCGCCGCTGGGAAGCGGCCGCGGACGGCGCCGCGGCCTGCGGGGTGCGGGTGGTGAAGCTGCGCCTGGGCATGGTCCTGGCCCGGGACGGCGGCGCCCTGCCCCGCCTGGCGCTGCCGGCGCGGCTGTTCCTGGGGGCCCGGCTGGGCCGCGGCCGGCAGGGCATCAGCTGGATCCACGTGGACGACCTGGTGCGCCTGGTCCTGGAAGCGGCCGCCAACCCCGCCTGCCGGGGCCCGGTGAACGCCACCGCGCTCGTGCCGGTCACCAACGAGGCGTTCACCCGGGCCCTGTGCCGCCGCCTGGGGCGGCCCATGCTGCCGGTGCCGGGCTGGCTCACCGCCGCGGCCCTGCGCCTGGGGCTGGGGGAGATGGGGGAAGCGATGCTGCTGCAGGGGAACTTCGCCTACCCCCGCGCGGCCGAGCGTCTGGGCTTCCAGTTCCGTTTCCCCCAGGTGGACCAGGCCCTGGCGGACCTGCTGGGCTGATCCGGCGCCCGGACGAAATTTTTTGACACCGTGATTGCCAACCTTGGTCTATTCTCGGGCATCCCATCCCATACCTTGGAGGTCTTATGCCCATGAGCAAACGGCTTGCTGCGGAATTTCTCGGCACCCTCTGGCTGGTGCTGGGGGGATGCGGAAGCGCGGTCCTGGCCGCCGCCTTCCCGGCCCTGGGCATCGGCCTGCACGGCGTCGCCGTGGCCTTCGGCCTGACCGTCCTGACCATGGCCTTCGCCATCGGGCCCATCTCCGGCTGCCACCTGAACCCGGCCGTGAGCCTGGGCCTGGCGGTGGGCGGGCGGTTCCCCTGGAAGGACCTGGTCCCCTACTGGGTGGTCCAGGTGCTGGGGGCGTTGGCGGCGGGCGCCATCCTCTACCTGATCGCCTCCGGCAAGCCCGGCTTCACCGCCGGCGGTTTCGCCAGCAACGGCTACGGCGCCCACAGCCCCGGCGGCTACGGCCTGGGCGCGGCCTTCCTGTGCGAAGTGGTGATGACCTGCTTCTTCCTGCTGGTGATCATGGGCGCCACCTCCGCCAGGGCCGCCGCCGCCTTCGCCCCCATCGCCATCGGCCTGTGCCTGACCCTGATCCACCTGATCAGCATCCCGGTCACCAACACCAGCGTCAATCCCGCCCGCTCCACCGGCGTGGCCCCGTTCGCCTACGGCGGCTGGGCCCTGGGCCAGCTCTGGCTGTTCTGGGTCGCCCCCCTCATCGGCGCCGCCATCGGCGGCTGGATCTTCTCCCGGCTGGAGAAGGACTGACCCGCACCCACCGCCCATCCTCACGCCGGGAAGTGCGCCCCCGCCGCCCGGGCTTTGCGGCGCTCCTCGAGCTTGCGGGAGAAGATGGCCAGGCTGGCGTACAGCTCCACGTTCTCCACGATGATCTCCTCGGGCACGGCCAGGGTGATGGGGGCGAAGTTCCAGATGGCCTGGATGCCGCTGCGCACCATGGTCTCGGCGATCTGCTGGGCCCGGTCCGCCGGGACGGTCAGGATGCCGATGGCGATGCGCCGGTCCCGGGCCAGCTCCTCGAACTGGGCCACGGCGTGCACCGGCACCCCGTGGATGCGCCTGCCCACCTTGGCGGGGTTGCTGTCGAAGGCGCCGACGATGCGGATGCCGGCCTTCTCGAAATCCGTGTAGCCCAAAAGGGCCGAACCCAGGTTGCCGGCGCCCACCAGGAAGGCTTCGGAGAAGTTGTTCCAGTTGAGGAAGGACTCGATGGAGACCAGCAGGTCCCCGACCCGGTGCCCCACCTTGGGCTTGCCCTGGCTTCCGGTGGCCGCCAGGTCCTTGCGCACCTGGGTGTGGTGGATGCCCAGGTCCTCGGCCATCTGGGTGGCGGAGATGATCTCCTGGCCGGTTCCTTGCACCCTCAGGAGGTAATGGTAGGTACTTGGGCAGGCGGCGCAGCGTGGGTTCAGGTACTGAAGCTGGGGCCATGAAAGGTCTCCGGGCCTGATTATAGCGAAGGATGATGTCGTGCTTTCCCCGCACCGCCGGCCATCCGGGCAAGTGCTCATGGTTCCCAGAAGGCGAAGCCGTTCTTGCGGTGGTTCTTCACCCGGTACATGGCGGCGTCGGCGCAGGCGACCACCCGGTCCGGGTCGTCGGCGTCTTGAGGGTAGAAGCTGATGCCGATGGATACCCCGATGGCGGCCGTGACGCCGTCCAGGTCCATGGGCTGGATGACGGCCTCGGTGATCAGCCGGGCGATGCTGGCGGCGGTGTCCCGGTCCTGGAGGTCCGCCAGGATCACCATGAACTCGTCCCCGCCGATGCGCGCCACCGTGTCCGTCTCCCGCACGCAGCCGCTGACCCGCCGGGCCACCTCCTGGAGCAGGCGGTCGCCCCGTTCGTGGCCGTGGTGGTCGTTCACGCCCTTGAAGCCGTCCAGGTCCAGGTAGAACAGGGCGTAACCCCGGCCCCGGCGCCTGGCCACGACGTGGGCCTGCTTGAGGCGGTCCTGGAACAGCGTGCGGTTGGGCAGGCCGGTGAGCTGGTCGTGGTGCGCCAGGTTGTCCATGCGGTCCTGGAGCCGCTTCATTTCCGTGAAGTCCTCCTTGACGCCCACGAAGTGGGTGACCACCCCGCGGTCGTCGCGGATGGGGGAGATGGAGGCCAGCTCCCACACCAGGTCCCCGCCCTTGGTGCGGTTGTGGAACATGCCGTGCCACTCCTCGCCGGCCAGGATGGTGCTCCACAGCTCCCGGTAGAATTCGTCGGAAAGGAGCCCGCTCTTGAGGATGCGGGGCGTCTTGCCCAGCACTTCCTCCGCCGCGTAGCCGGACACCTGGCAGAACTTCGGGTTCACGTCACTCGATGTTGCCCTGGTTGTCCGTGACGATGATGGAGACCGGGCTCTGCTCCACGGCCTTCACCAGGATCCGCAGGCGCTCCCCCAGGACGCGCAGCTCTGCCTCCGCCCGGGCGGCAGAGAAGGGTTCCTTCATGCTGTCACCGGGAAAGAGCGGGGGGAGAGTCGCCATGGGGAGAAGTCCTCGTAAGGCGATTATTGACCAACGGTTGCCCTCGGGGAGGATGAGTATACCGCTGAACGGGACCGCCAGGATTTTCCGAACCAAGTAGAATGTCTAGACTCTGCAACGGATACCAAGCATCGCCGGAGGCCGCATGCGCGTCAACCAGCCCATCACCCAGGTCGAGCACGAGATCCAGGAATCGGCGTACATCGTCTCCATGACAGACCCCGACAGCACCATCACCATGGTGAACGATGAGTTCGTGCGGGTGAGCGGGTTCCGGCGGGAGGAACTGCTGGGCCAGCCCCACAACATCGTGCGCCATCCGGACATGCCTCCGGCCGCCTTCGCCGACCTGTGGAACACGGTCAAGGCCGGCAAGCCCTGGCACGGCATCGTCAAGAACCGCTGCAAGAACGGCGACTTCTACTGGGTGGACGCGAACGTCAGCCCGGTGCTGGAACGGGGCGCCATCACCGGCTACGTGTCCATCCGCAGCAAGCCCAGCCGCAGCCAGGTCCGGGAAGCGGAGCGGGTCTACGCCCGGCTGAACCAGGGGGCGTCCTGGGCCGAAGCCACCGCGCCCAGCCGGCCCTGGATCCCCTTCCGGGGCCTGGGCTACAGCACCCGCCTGGGCCTGGGCATCGGCCTGCTCACGGCCTGGTTCCTGGCGGTGCTGGCGGCCCTGTACCTGGGCGGCGGGATCGTGTCCGGCCCGGCCCTGACCATCCTGGCCGCGGGCGGGCTCCTGGGCCTGGCCGGCGGCGTGGCCCTGGCGGCGCTGCTCATCCGCGTCCTGAACGTGCAGATGGGCGGGGATCCGGCGCGCTCCATCCAGCTGATGCGGCGGGTGGCCGACGGGGACATGCGGGTGGAAGTGGACACCCGGCCCGGGGACCAGGACAGCGTCCTGGCCACCGTGCGCGCCATGCAGTCCCGGCTCAAGGGCACCATCAACCGCATCCGGTTCGACGCCGAGCGGGTGGCGGAGAACGCCACCCAGTTCGCCGGTTCCACCCACGAGATCTCCACCACCAGCCAGGAACTGGCCCGCAACGCCGAGGACCAGCGCGTCTCGGTGGAGCGCATGGCCTCGGCCATCACCGAACTGTCCGCCTCCATCCACGAAGTGTCCAGCCATGTGCGGGCCAGCCAGGAGCAGGCCGGCCGGGCGGTTGCCGCCACCGAGGCGGGGGACCATTCGGGCCAGGCGGCCATGGCCGCCATGGAAGAAGTGGCCCAGGCCACCTCCCGGGTGGTGCAGGCGGTGAAAGTGATCCAGGAGATCGCCCGCCAGACCAACCTGCTCTCCCTCAACGCCGCCATCGAGGCGGCCAAGGCGGGCGCCCTGGGCAAGGGCTTCGCGGTGGTGGCGGACGAAGTGCGCAAGCTGGCCGAGCGCAGCGCCCAGGCCGCCCGGGAGATCGCCACCCTCATCGAGAGCAGCGACCACGCGGTGGCCCAGGGCCAGGCCACCGTGCAGGAAGCGGTGCGCTCCCTGGCGGAGATCCGGGAGCACATCAGCCAGGTGACCGCCATGTCCATGGAGATCGGCGCCGCCGCCGAGGAACAGGCCAAGGCCAGCCAGGAAGTGGCCCAGCAGGTGGACCTGGGCGCCCAGAAGGCCGCCGCCAACGCCAGCGCCAGCATCCAGCTGTCCACCACCACCGAAGGCAACGCCGCCATTTCCGACCGCCTCTCCGCCACCGCCGAGGGCCTGGCCCAGCTGGTGTCCGGGTTCCGGACCTGACGGCTGCCCGTGCCCGGAACGGGCGCCCAAAGCCGGAACATTCCCAACGGTGCTAGTATGCCCATCCAACCCTGAGGGAATCCCTCATGCGAGATAAGCAGCTGCAGGTGTTCGCGCGCCAAGCCATCTTCCACACGCCCGGGGCGGTGTGCGTGCACGCCCAGGAATTCATCCAGAGCGAGACCTTCCTGCATTTCCTCGGCGCCTGGCTGGACTACCTGCGGGAGACCGACCACCCGCTCCTGGAGGCCCTGGGCCAGCGGGGCTCTTCCACCCTCTCGGCGGAGGGGTTCCAGGCGGTCCTGGCGGCGGTGGCCAAGGCCCGCCTGGAGGACGCGGCCCTGGCCATGCCCCTGGCGGTGGATTTCCTGGCGCCGGCCCGGCGCAGCGCCTTCCTGGAGTTCGTGGAGGGCTTCTACAACTTCTGGCGCAGCTTCGACCGCTACATGGTGCTGCACGGGGAGCCCGGCCCTTCCGGGCACGACCGCAACCCCTACCGGGCCTTCGCCGCCTCCATCGAAGCCTTCACCCACCTGGTGCGGGGCGTCTACCGGGACCTGTGCGAGAACATCAGCGGCGACCATCCCCGCATCTACCGGCAGGTGCCCGCCGGCTGCAACGCCGGGCTCATCGCCGTGCTCAAGGCCAGCCCCCTGCCCGCCGACCTGCGCCCGCGCCTGGCGGGGATCCCCTTCATCCGCCAGATGTGGATCGACCCGCCCATGATCCTGGATCCCCCCAGCAACACCCGCACCGGCAGCTTTTTCGAAGTGGACCGGGACCCCCTGGACGGCCTGGAGCTGAGCCCGGACGAATGGGTGTGCTACCCGGCCCAGGTGGGGCCCCTTGTGATCTTCATCTACGTGCACCTGCAGTTCGTGGGCCTGGGCTGCGCCCTGGCCAACCTGTTCGACATGGCCACCGACCGGCAGATCGCCGCCGGGCCCGACGCCCTGTTCGTGTTCGGGGCGCCCCTGGAGGCCCTCCAGGCCTTTGGCGAGGTGCCCACCATCTACCACCGGCACCCCAAGGGGCTCCTGGTGGGCGCGGTGCCCGGCGCCCCGCGGTTCGGCTATTTCGGCTACCTCAAGAAGATGGCCCTCACCCTGCACAACATCACCATGCTCGACCGGGGCCGCCTGCCCTTCCACGGCGCCATGGTGCGCATCCAGCTGCGCAGCGGGCGGTCCCGGTCCATCCTCATCATCGGCGACACCGCCACCGGCAAGTCCGAATCCCTGGAAGCCTTCCGCACCCTCGGCGCCGAGCGGATCCGGGAGATGCGGGTGATCGCCGACGACATGGGCTCCCTGGAAGTGGCCCCGGACGGGCGCATCCTGGGCTACGGCACCGAGACCGGGGCCTTCGTGCGCCTGGACGACCTGCAGCACGGCTACGCCTTCACCCGCCTGGACCGGGCCATCTTCATGAGCCCCCAGAAGGTGAACGCGAGGGTGGTGCTGCCCGTGACCCGCCTGGAGGACATCCTGGCCGGCCATCCCCTGGACGCCATCCTCTACGCCAACAACTACGAGCCCACCGACGCGGGACACCCGGTGCTGGAGCGCCTGGGGGACCTGGAGAGCGCCCTGGACACCTTCGCCGCCGGCAAGGCCATGTCCAAGGGCACCACCAGCTCCAGCGGCCTTACCGCCAGCTACTTCGCCAACCCCTTCGGCGCGCCCCAGTGCCGGGAGGCCCATGAAGCCCTGGCCCGGCGTACCTTCAAGGCCGCGTTCGACCATGGGGTCTTCGTGGGGCAGATCCGCACCCAGCTGGCCATTCCAGGCAAGGAGTCGGATGGCCCCCGGGACGTGGCCGTGGCGCTGCTGGACCTGCTGGAAGGCCAGGGCTGAGCCGACCAGGAAGCCTGGCTGCGGCGCCCCTCGCGGGCCGGCCGGGTTCCCGCCGTTGACCCATCTGGACTGATGGGTGAATGGTCTTTTCTCCGCGCCTCCCTTCCTCCGCGCCCCAGGAAAGACCTTAGGCCTGGGGTGGCGAGTGTTGGAATTCTGCCCGCATGGGGCAGCACCGGCAGGCGTGTTTCGGCTCCTCCCCAGGCCATGCCCCCAGGGGCGAACCGCAAGCCTGCCGCCCATCTGGCTGCGGGGACCGGCCGCCACGCCCCCTCGGCGGCCCTCATCGCCAGCGGCGTTCGTGCCGGCCCGGAGCCGCTTCCAGGAATCCGGAATGTTCCGGATCTCATCAAAAAAAGGTAAATGCTTTGGAGCGAACTGCAAAAACCATTGACTGTCGGTCGGAAATGCCGATGTTTTGGCGTACGTCCCATGGGTCATTAAAGGCTCATATTAAAATCTAACAGGAGGACAATGAAGCAGAAACCTTAGTAATTCGCTGGGCATTTGAGAAATCGAACCTTGGCGAACATTTGAATCAGTGCGCTCAAACATGGTGGGCACTTCTTGTCCCTACACCATGATTCAACCCAAACACGGTTCTATTGAGGAGCCAAACATGCATAGGTCAGATCGACCTCCTTTGTCGCGGTCTGCCCGGCTGTCCAGATTAGGACCGCTCGGGTGCCTGCTTTTCGCCCTGACTGGGCTGGCCCGTCCGGCCTGGGGGCAGTTCCCTGTAACTGGGAACGCAGTGAATTTCCAAGGTGCGACGGTGAATCTGACACCCACCGCGAACCTGGGTTTGACAAACTTCACACCGTCCGCCGTGGCTGCGGACAATGCTGGGAACACCTACATTGCCGACCAGGCCAACCAACAAATCTATGAAGTGGGAACGGATGGAACCTGGAACCTGCTGGCGCTGAACAACCTGCCTGCTCCCGCCCTGGGCCGGCCCACCGGACTGGCCGTGGATGGCGCTGGGGACCTTTTCATCGCCGACCCCGACAACAATCGTGTGATCTGGGTGGATCCAAGTGACGACACTGCGTATGTCCTGGCCAGCTATACCACAGGCACGGGCCCTGCGTTCGCCCCCCGGGCTCTGGCCGTTGGTCCCAGTGATGGCAGCCTGTATTGCGCTGATCCGGCTTCGAAGACGATTTGGAATTTCAGCTATCCATTCTCCCGATTCATACCTAACTATAAGAACACCGGCAATGCGGGAGGAGGATTTACTGTCGCCCATCATTTCATAGGAGGAGTCAACGCGCCAGCACCGGCTAGTATTGCGGTGGATTTTTTCAAAAATGTATATTTTACAGACGCTAATGTTAATAACAACAACAACCTTGATTACTATAATTTCAATAATAACACTCTCACATCCAACATCAACGCGAACACAGATCTCGGCTCCGTCTCCAGCTTGGCACTCGACCCCAGCGGGACGGTCCTCTACATCCCTGAACACGACAACAATTGCTTGGCTACTCTTGCGCTGACCGGATCCAGCGCCTCTACCGTCATTCAATATACCGGCATCTCTCAGCTCTATGCCACCGCCGGCTCTCCTACCGGTCCCCTGGGAGTGGCCGTGGATTCCATGGGCCAAATCTATCTGGCCAACACGGGCGCCGGCCAGGTCGAGAAGATCATGCTCAGTTCGGTGTCCTTCGGGCACATCCAGAACGGTACCCCGGCCAGCAATCCTGTATTATTGAATTTCACCATCAACGCGAATGACACCATTACCGGCCTGGCTTTGAATTCTCCCATCGGGGAATATACCTCGGGCATTTCAGTACCCGCGCAGCTACCGACCACGCTCCTGCAAACCAGTACCAATCGGCGCCGCCGGCCAGCTCTACTCCCTCCCGGTCTTCTTCAATCCGGTGTCCCCCGGCCTGCGCCAGGGTGACCTGGTGGTCTCCTACCAAGCCGGCACCGCTTCCCAATCCACCAATCCCATTCCCCTCTACGGCATCTCCGACGCCCCCGTGGGCGTGTTCAACAATGCCCAGGCCACTTCCCTCCCTGCGGCCACCAACACCACGGGCCCGATTCAGTCCGCCCTCGATGGGACGGGCAACCTCTGGGTGGCGACGGCCAGCCCGGGCGGATCCGTGACCAAGATCAACCTCAGCGCCAAGACGGCTGCACAAGTCGGTTTCGGCCCTGCAGCTGCGATACCGACCGGCTTGGCCGTGGACGGCCAGGGCAACGTCTTCGTATCCACCCAGACTTTTGGTCAGGCCGGGGCCATTTATGTGTTGCCTGGAGGCAATGGGAGTTCGGCCAAAGCACTCTCCGTCACTCTGTCGGGGCCGACCACGCTGGAGGAACCGGCGGAACTGTGGTTTGACGCGGCTGGCAACCTCTGGGTTGCCGACCAGAACAACGTCGGTACCGCTGCGGCCCCCCTATACCAGATCATTAAGATAACCGGCCTTGCGGTGAACAATTCGTTCAACTGTTCGGGTGAGATTGTGTGGAATCTCGCCAACACGGCCACGCCACCCCTCGGCCTCGCCGTGGATGCATCGGGAACTCTCTACGTCGCCTACAACAGCGCGAACCAGGGGCTTGTCAGCGTATTCACCCCGGAAGGGGCCGGCTACAACATCAACGTGCCGCAAAACATCCCCCTTCTTCCTGCCGGCGATTTTTTCAATGACTCCTCCACCGCGGCCCTCGGCGTGGACAGCTTCGGCAACCTCTACTACAGCGACCCCGGTGCGGGCCAGATCAAGCTGGCCGTCCGCACCCCGACCGGCTACCCCTATTCGGACCCGCTTTACCTCACCGGGCTGGGCACGCCCATCGATTTCAATGGCCCCATCAGCATTGCCCCGGACCCGGGCGGTGCTCTCTACGTCGCCGATGATCTTGGCAACCAGGTCATCCAGGTGAGCGCCGGCTCCGGAACCGCCAGCTTCGCCGCGACCGTCGCCACGGCCAACAACCCCGTGCCGCCTCCCCCGGTGCAGGCCAACGCCTGGCTCACCAACGTGGGCAACCTGCCTCTGGTGATCACGTCCACACCCGTTTTCGCCGGCACGGAATTCTCCCTGCTGTCGGCCGACCTGCTCACCAACCCCGTGCAGACCGGTATCGCCATCTCGAACACGGGGGTGGCCCCCGGGGTTCCCCTAAGGCTGAATCTGATCTTCTCCGCCTTGGAAGGAGGAATCCAGACCGACACCCTCACCGTCACCGACAACAATCTCAACATCACCGGCAACACCCAGGACCTGGTGGCCACCGGCATCGGCCTGGACACCGGCCAGCCCACCACCACGACCCTGAGCATCCCGGCCACCCCCGCCAACGGCGGGTGGACCACGACCACGCCGGTCACCCTGTCCGCCCAGGTCACGGTCAGCGGCACGACCATCCCCGCCGGCGGCGGCACGGTCAACTTCTTCGACAATGGAGCGGCCACGCCCCTCAACCCCACCCCGGCGCCCGTCAACAACCTCGGCATGGCATCCTTCGCATGGACACCCGGCGCCGGCAACCACGCCCTCACCGCCAGCTACTCGGGAGTGGTCAACCAGTGGCTGCCCAGCAGCACCAGCACGACGACTCCGGCACCCGGCATCAGCGTCAGCCCGTTGAGCACCTCCGTCAGCGTGGCCGCCTCTGCAGCGTCCGTCCCGTTCGGGGCGCCGGTGACCTTCACCGCCACCCTCAGCCTGCCGGCCGGGACCCCCGGCCCCACGGGAAACGTGCAATTCTTCGTCAACGGCCAAGTCCTGGGCTCCTCTGCCGTGGACGCCATCACCGACACGGCCGACTTCACCACCGCCACCTTGCCGCCCGGCAGCCTCAGCATCACGGCCCAGTACCTGGGTAACGGGGTCCTAGGGCCTTCCCCGGTTTCCCAGGGGATCACCGTGGATGTCGCCAACCCCGCCAGCAGCAGCGCCAACGTCGCCCTCAGCGTGAACCCGGCCACTTCGGCTGCGTTCGGCCAGGCGGTGACTCTCACCGCCAATGTCACCTCGGCATCGGGCACCACCCCCGCCGGCACCGTGCAGTTCTCGGACGGCGGCGCCGACCTGGGCGCCCCGGTGACCCTGGACGCCAACGGCGTGGCGCTCTACTCCACCTCGAGCCTGACGGCGGGATCCCACACGTTCACCGCCGTCTATTCGGGCAACGGTGGACTCACCGCCAACAGCAATTCCGCTGCCCTGATGGTCTCCGCGTCCGCCAGCGGCATGGCCCTGACCGCGACCCCCGGCACCACGGTCATGTCCGGCACGGAGGTGACCTTCACCGCCGCCGTCAGTTCCGCGGAGGGCGCTCCCACGCCCACCGGTTACGTGACCTTCTCGGACGGCTCGACCGTCCTGGGCATCGGGAACCTCGATGGCAACGGCAACGCCGCCTTCACCACGGACGACCTGACCACCCTGGGCGCCCACACCATCACCGCGGTCTACGGGGGCGACGGCAACAATGCCTCCGTGTCCCAGACCCTGGCCATGACGGTGGCCCAGACGGCCCTCACCTTCACCACCCCCGGCGGCGCGTCCTATACCCTCGCGCCCGGCGGCAGCACCACCTTCAACCTGGCGCTGAACACCGGCAGCTACAGCGGCCCCATCACCTTCGGGACCTCCACCCTGCCGGCGGGAGTCACGGTCACCTTCGCCCAGGTGCCCCCCGGGACTGGGTCGCCGATCACCGTGGCCGTGACGCTCTCCTACAACCCGAACCCGCCCACCACGCCGACCTCCGACGCCAGCCTGCGGCCCATCAACCCCAACGGCACCGGCTCCGGGCTGGGCGGCGCGGCCTTCCTGGCCTGCGGCATCCTGACCCTGCCCTTCGCCGGGCGCCGGTCCCGCCGGCGGATGGGGATCTTCCTCACCGGGCTGGTCCTCATCCTGGTGGGTGGACTGGTGAGCTGCAACAACACCGGCGGCGGGGGCAACCAGGGCCAGACGAGCAAGGTGACCATCACCGCCTCCGCTCCCAACACCGCCCCGGCCACCACGACCGTCAACCTGACCATCACCCAGTGATCCGGTCCGGACTACTGTCCAAGCCATAGGTTCCATTCCCGGGCTCACCCTCAAGCAGCGTCGGGATCCTTGGCTCCGCTGAACAACCTGCAACCCTTCAGGGCCACCTCGCGTGGCCCTGATCGGTGTCAGGCCTGTGCCAGCTGGGCCCGGAGGAAGTGCGGGCTCGCCCCGGTGATGCGCACCTCCACCAGTTCCCCGAACGGCAGCGCCCGGCCCTCCGGGGCCGCGAGGTGCACGTTCTTCCAGCTGGCGGTGCGGGCCAGCCAGTAGCCGCCGTCCACCGGGCCCCGGCTCTCCACCCGGGCCTGGAGGCGGCTTCCCACCTGGCGCCGGTTGCTCTGGAAGGTCAGCTCCGCCTGGCGCTCCTGGAGCCGGGCCAGGCGCTCCTGCTTGACCCGGTGGGGCAGGTCGTCCTTCAGGCGCAGGGCCGGGGTGCCCGGGCGGGGGGAGTAGATGAAGCTGAACGACTGGTCGTAGCGCACCTGCTCCAGGAGCGCCAGGGTGGCCTCGAAGTCCGCGTCGGTTTCAAACGGGAAGCCGACGATGAAGTCCGTGGACAGGCTCAGCCCCGCCGGGCCCCCTTCCAGGTAGCCCAGGCGCTCCAGGTACTGGGCCACGGTGTACTCCCGGCGCATGCGCCGCAGCACCGCGTCGCTGCCGCTCTGCACCGGCAGGTGCAGGAACGGGGCGACCTTGGGGTTGGTCACCAGGGTCCGGGCCAGCTCCCGGGTGAAGTTCATGGGGTGGCTGGTGGTGAAGCGGATCCACTCCAGCCCGTCCACCTCCGCCACCCGGTCCAGCAGCTCGGCGAAGGAGCAGCCCCCCTGGTAGCTGTTCACGTTCTGGCCCAGGAGCTCCACTTCCCGGTAGCCCCGGGCCACGACCCCGCGCACCTCCTCCACCACGTCCTGGTGCGGCCGGTGCCGCTCGGGGCCCCGGGTGGCGGGCACCACGCAGTAGGTGCAGGCGTGGTCGCAGCCCTCGATGATGGTCACCAGGGCCTTGGCGGTGCTGGCCCGGCGGGCGGTCTCGGGGGGGAACAGGTGGTCGTCCGGGTAGCTGCCCGTGTCCATCACGTGCCGCTCCCCGTCCCGGGCCTTGCGCACCAGTGCCGGCAGCTGCTGGATGGCCATGGTGCCCAGCACGAAGTCGACCTGGGGGGCGCGCTTGAACAGCCCGCCCTGCTCCTGCTGGGCCAGGCACCCGGCCACCCCCACCAGCAGGGGCCGGGTGCGCTTCTCCTCCCGCAGCCGGCCCAGCTCGCTGTAGACCTTCTGCACCGCCTTCTCCCGGATGGAGCAGGTGTTCAGGACCACCACGTCCGCGTCCTCCAGCCCCGCGGCCGGTTCCAGGCCTTCGCCCTGGAGCAGCCCCGCCAGCTTCTCGCTGTCGTGGTCGTTCATCTGGCAGCCCCAGGTCTGGATCAGGTACTTCATCGGGCGAGACCCCAAAAGGCCCATTGTACTAGATGGGGATGGATCCGCCCTGGACTCAGTCTCCGGCGACCTTCGGGCGCGAACCCAAGGGCAAAGCGGACGATCCGGCTCTCAGGCAGCCTCGAACGACGAATCGCTTGGTTGCGGTTTACAACCGGGAGCGGGAGCGGAATAGGCGGGAACCGTCGGCCCAGTGATTGCATTAGTAACTTATTTCGACGCGGACCGCAATGCGCCAGGGGTGGAAAAGGAGGTGAACCGGTTCGCCTGCGCTGGCACAAATAACGCCGGCTGAAACCTTGCGGGTAGGACGAGATGTCTTGCCCTGAGGGTTCGCAGGTTTCCCCGCCCGGCCGTGGCCAAGGCCATGCGGACTCTGCTGGAAGCGCAAGGCGTGACCGGAACGCAGGTGCCGTTTGGGCACCCGGAGAGGCGGGTGCAAAAAAGGAAGGGCCCCGCGGGGGGCCCTTCCTTGCCGTTCCGGAAGTCCGGTGGTCCGGCAC
>CAWFOJ010000321.1:0-5069 GCA_963816585.1 uncultured Holophagaceae bacterium
TGATCAAGGTGAAGCTGGGGCTGGATGCCCGGGCTGACCTGCGGCGCCTGGAGACGCCCGCGGGCGGCGGGCCCGGACCCATGGCTGCGCATCGACGCGAACCAGGGTGGGACCGCACAGGGCATCCGGTACCGGCGGGCCTTCGAGCCCCTGGACATCCAGTTCTGCGAGCAGCCGGTGCGGGCCGACGACCTCCAGGGGATGGCCCAGGTGAGCCGCTCCGCCGCTATCCGGCGATGGCCGACGAGTCCATTTTCTCCCCCGCCCAGGCCCGGAGATCATCCGCCAGGACGCGGCGCCGTACTTCAACATCAAGCTTTCCAATGCCGGGGGCCTGCACCAGGCCCCGCAAGATCGCCCACGTGGCCGAGGCCGGACACCGCCCGTGCATGATGGGGTGCATGTCCGAATCCTGCCTGGGCATCACCGCCGCCGCCCACTTCGCCAGCGCCCACCCGGTGATCGAGTTCTTCGACCTGGACTCGCGGCGGGAGCATGCCGCGAACCCCATCGTCGGCGGGGTCACTTACCAGGGCGGGGTCATGACCCTGCCGGACGCGCCCGGGCTCGGGGCCTGCCCGGATCCCGGCTACCTGCGGACCCTGGAGCGGCTGGCCTGACTCGTGCAGGCCGGGCGAACTGGCGCGACCCACCCGGGCGCTGGCAAATCAGGCAGTGGCCCCCAATGGCGATCGCCCAGGCATGGGCGCATCCTGGGGGATGCCGGACGGTTCTTCGTTGGAGGGAAGTCAAGATGCCGCCACCTCCGATTCCCAAAAACCTGCTTCTCGTCGGCGCATCCCGCGGCCTCGGGCTGGCCCTGGCCGGGGAATACCTCAAACGCGGCTGGCATGTGGTCGCCACCGAGCGCGGCGGGAGCAGATCCGGCCTGCACGACCTGGCGGCGGCCGCGGATGGGCGGCTGGCCATCGAGACGGTCGATATCGTCCATCCCGACCAGGTTGCCGCGCTGCGTGCGCGCCTGGCATCGAGACGGTTCGACATGCTGTTCGTCAATGCCGGCGTCAAGAACGATGATCGGGAAACGATCGCGGATGTCTCGACCGAAGAATTTGTGCGGGTGATGGTGACGAACGCCCTGAGCCCGATGCGCGTCGTCGAGGCGCTGAAGGATCTCGCGCTGCCCGACGGCACGATCGGGGTCATGTCCTCCGGCCAAGGCAGCGTCGCAAACAATACGAACGGGAATTACGAGGTGTATCGCGGCAGCAAGGCGCGAACGCTGCTGCTCATGGCCCCGGGATGGGTGCGCACCGACATGGGCGGCCCCCAAGGCCGCCTGGGCATCGAGGAGAGCATTCCGAACCTGGCGGACACCATGGATGCGCAAGCCGGCAAAGCCGGCCTGCAGTACCTCGATTACCTTGGCCGCCAGGTTCCCTGGTGAAGGTCCATTCCGGCCCGGCCCTCTCCCCCCGGGCAGAGCTCGGCCAAGCCAGCCTGTTCGATCAAGCCGGGGACAGCACCAGGGCCCAGTAGCCCACATCCACCCAGCGCCCGAGCTTCCAGCCCACCTCGGGCAGGTGGGCCGCCTTCCGGAACCCGAAGCGCTCGTGCAGGGCCACGCTGGCGTCGTTGGGCAGGGCGATCCCCGCCAGGGCGGTATGGAAGCCGCGCCGCCGCAGGTCCGCCAGCAGGACCTGGTAGAGGCTGGCGCCGATGCCTTTGCGGGCCTGGCCCGGAGCCACGTAGACGGTGACCTCCACCGCGTGCCGGTACGCCTGCCGCTCTTTCCACTTGCTGGCGTAGGCGTAGCCCAGGACGACCCCGTCGTCCTCCCGCACGTACCAGGGGTAGGCCTCCTGGGCCCCGCGGATGCGCTCGGCCATGGCGGCCGCGGAAACCGGCTCGGTCTCGAAGGAGATGATCGTCCCGGTCACATAGGGGTCGTAGATGAGGGCGATCGCTTCGGCATCGGCGGGGCTGGCGGGACGGATCACTAGTATTCGGCCGGCAAGTGGCTGAGCTGGGCCAGGGTGTAGACCGGCCCGTCCTTGCACACGTAGCTGCTGCCTGTGTTGCACCGTCCGCACTTGCCCAGGCCGCACTTCATGCGGTTCTCCAGGGTGGTGTAGATGCTGTCGGGGGTGAAGCCCAGCTTGGCCAGCACCGGGAGGGTGAGCTTGATCATGATGGGCGGGCCGCACACCAGGGCGACGGTGTTGTCCGGGCTGGGGTTGAGCTTCTCCACCACCGGGGGCACGAAGCCGATCTGGCCCTTCCAATCGGGGGTCTCGCCGCCGGGATCCACCGTCACCACCAGGTTCACGTCCGGACGCTCCTGCCACTCCTTGAGCTCGTGCTTGTACACCAGGTCGGCCACGGTGCGGGCGCCGTAGACGATGCTGATGTCCTTGAACCAGTCCCGCAGGTCCAGGCAGTTCCAGATGACGCTGCGCAGGGGCGGCAGGGCGATGCCCCCGGCGATGAACAGCAGGCTCTTGCCCTTCCAGTCCTCGATGGGGAAGACGTTGCCGTACGGGCCCCGGAAGCCGACGATGTCGCCCACCTCCTTGTCGGCCAGGGCCCCGGTGACCCGCCCCACTTCCCGGAAGGTGCACTCGATGTAGCCCTTGCGGGTGGGGCTGGAGGCGATGCAGAAGGTGCTCTCGCCCTCGCCGAAGGCGCTGTACAGCCCGAACTGGCCGGTCTTGAAGTCGAACGCCTGGGCCGCCGCCTCGTCCACGAATTCCAGGCGGAAGGTGCGCACGCCGGGGGCCTCTTCGGTGATCTTGGCGATCCGCATCAGGTAGGGCAGGTAGATGTTCTTTTCGGTCATGGTCGCACCCTATCCTAGGCCTTGGACGCTTCGACGAGATGTTCCTGGAGGTTCATGTCCACCGGGCAGGCGCGGGTGCACTTGCCGCAGCCCACGCAGCCCAGCATGCCGTAGCGTTCGGGGTAGTACGCGAACTTGTGGTAGACCCGCTGCCGCCAGCGCTGCCCCTGGGTCTCCCGGGGATTGTGGCCGGAGGCGTGCAGGGTGAACACGTGGTAGCCGCACGAGTCCCAGGCCCGCAGCCGCCGTCCGGACTTGGGGTCCGCCTCCTCCTGGATGTCGAAGCACACGCAGGTGGGGCAGACGAAGGCGCAGGCGCCGCAGCCCAGGCAGCGCAGGGCCTGGTCAGCCCACAAGGGGGTGTCGAACAGGGCCGGCAGCTTGGCGGTGAGGGCGGGCTGGTCGAAGGCCTGGGGCACGTTCGCCAGCAGGGCGGCCTTGTCCGCGCCGTTCCCCGGCTGGAACGCGTCCGGAGCCAGGGCCATGAGGGCCTTGCCCTTCTCGGTGAGCACTTCCGCCAGGAAGCCGTCGGCGGTGGGGGTGAGCAGGATGTCGCTGCCTTTGGTGGAGCCCGGGCCGCCGCCCACGGAGGTGCAGAAGCAGGCTTCGTCCTTGCGGGTGCAGCTGACCCCGATGACCGCCAGCTTGTCCAGGCGGGCGTTGAAGAACTTGTCCTTGTAGTCCCAGTTGAACACCGCGTCCAGGGCCTGGAAGCCGGCGGCCTCGCACGGGCGCACGCCGAACAGGACGGTGGGGGCGGCGTTGGGGACCGCGTCCTGCAGGTCCACCTGGCCCGGCTGCGTGGTGTAGCTGAGCAGCTTCTCCACCTTGGGGAACACCGTCCCCTTGCCCGACATGGCCGTCTGGATGTAGTCCTTGGCCACCTGGGCCGGGCTGGTGACCGGGTTCAGCTCGGAACGGCCGTCCCGGTCGGTGGGGGCGAGGATGCGCCTGCCGTCGGCCTGGATGGCGGCGAACAGGGTGCCCAGGGATGCGTTGGAAAGCTTGTACGTGTCGGCCATGGCACCCTACCGGATGAAAGTCTCTTTGTCGTCGGGGCGGAACGTGGACAGCGCGTAGTCCAGCTTCGCAGAAGCGCCGGCCCTCTGGCCGAACTGGGCGTGCACGCTCTCCTCGGCGCTGAAGGTGAGCAGGTGGATGGGGATGTCCACCGGGCAGGCGCGCCCGCAGTCGCCGCACTCCACGCAGCGGCCGGCCAAGTGCATGGCCCGGACCGTGCGGTACTCCAGGTTGCCCTGGGCGTGGCTGGGCACCGGCACCCACTGGGGCCGGTTGCAGTCCATGGTGCAGTTCTCGCAATAGCACATGGGGCAGCTGGCGCGGCAGGCGTAGCACTTGACGCAGCGGGAGAACTCCGCCTGCCAGAAGGAGAAGCGCTCGGCCCGGCCCATCTTGCGCAGCCTGTCCAGCATCTCCTTGTCCTTGGCGGTCAGCTGGTTGGGCTCCAGGGCCAGGCGCTCCTCGATGGCCTGGCTGGTGGGCAGTTCCTGCACCTGGCCCGAAGCGTCCACCGCCAGGGGCAGCACGTCGCCCTCCTTCACCTGGTGCTCGGCCGTGAGCTGCAGGATGGCCCGCAGCACGCTCGGCTTGGCCGCCACCGCCACCTTGCCCAGGCGCTTCACTTCCTTGCGGGTGACGTAGGTGGCCAGGTTCTGCTCGCAGGCCTCGTCCAGGACCAGGCGCTCGGCCTGCTCCGCGGTGCGGGCGAAGGCCGGGCGGCGCCGGCCGTAGGTTCCGGCGCAAAATCCCAGGACCGCCTTCACTTCACCGGATTCCAGCAGCTGTTTGGCTTTCTCTTTCAGTTCCATGGCCATGTCCTCACTCGACGCCCGCTGCGACCAGTTCCTTGTATTCGCGGTAAGGGCCCATGGCCCGGATGTTGGAGGTGACTTCGTTCACCAGTTCCGCCCACCGGGCGCCTTCGGCCGCGGACACCCAGGAAAAGGTGATCCGGTTGATGTCGATGCCCATGAAGTCCATGAGGTCCCGGTAGACCATCCAGCGCCGCCGGGCGTGGTAGTTGCCGGAGGTGTAGTGGCAGTCGTTGGGATGGCAGCCGCTGATGATGATGCCGTCGGCGCCCCGGGCGAAGGCCTTGGCCAGGAGCATGAAGTCGATCCGCCCGGTGCAGGGCAGGCGCAGCACCCGCACGTTGGACTGGTACTTGATGCGGCTGGTGCCGGTCAGGTCGGCGCCGGCATAAGTGCACCAATTGCAAACGAAGGCGGTGATTTTCGGTTCGAATTCG
>CAWFOJ010000322.1:0-3445 GCA_963816585.1 uncultured Holophagaceae bacterium
CCAGTACCTGGACCTGCAGGCGCTCGCCGCGAAGGGGGAGGAGGAGAACCTTCAGACACGAAGGAATCTCCAGGCGACCCTGGCGGGCCTGAAGCAGCAGGCCTACGCCCGGGTCCTGCTGGACGAGGACCGGCCCGGGAGCGACGGGCAGAAGATCAAGGAACGGGCCGAGAACCCCACCGACGACGAGGTCCAGGCCTACTTCAAGGCCAACAGCGAACGCTTCTCCACCCCGGAGAAGTTCACCGCCCGGCATATCCTGGTGGCGGTCAAGGGCAGCCCCGGGGCCGGGGACAAGGGGCTCACCGACGAGGAGGCCAAGGCCAAGATCACCAAGATCCGGGAGGAGCTCAAGGCCGGGAAGAAGTTCGAGGACCTGGCCAAGGAGGACCTCCGACGACCCGGGCAGCAAGTCCAACGGCGGCGAGTACAAGGACATTCCGTTCGGGCGGTTCGCCAAGGAATTCGAGCAGGCGGTGCGGACCCAGGAGATCGGCAAGGTGGGCGAGCCGGTGAAGACCAGCTTCGGCTACCACCTGATCCTGGTGGAATCCCGCAGCCCCAAGCAGGAATCGGACTTCGCCAGCGTCAAGGACCAGGTGCGCCGGCAGATGATCCCCGAGCGGCGGGAAAAGATGCAGAAGGAGTTCATGGAGGAGGTCAAGAAGGAAGTGGGCTTCCGGGAAGCTCCCGCCCCCAAGCCGGCGCCCCCGGCCGGCGCGCCCAAGCCTCCTGCGCCGCCCGCGCCGTCGGCTCCGCCCGCGCCTCCTGCGCCCCCGGCCCCGCCAGCGCCCTAGCCGGCCCCGGCACCTGCCGCGTGGCGAAGGTTTCCTGGATCCAGGTCCATCGAATCATCGGAATCGAGGCGTCCGTCCCAGGCACCAGCATCCGCAGCGACTGCCTGGACGCTCCGGATCCAGGTCAGCCCGCGGACCGGTAGGCCTGTTCCCGCAGGGCCTCCACCCGGGTCCGCACCTCCTTCATGAGGGCATCCCGGCTGGGGAAGTCCCTGGGGTCCACCGGCGCGCCGAAGGCGATGACATAGCGGCCCGGGCGGACCTGCAGCGCCCCGGGGGGCAGCATCCGGTGGCCGCCCACCGTGGCCACCGGGACGATGCGCACGCCGGCCTCCTCGGCCATGACGAAGCCGCCCTTCTTGAAGGGCAGCAGGTCGCCCGGTGCGGGTGCGGGTGCCCTCGGGGAAGATCACCACGTTCTTGCCGCCCCGGATCTCCCGGGCGGCCCGGTGCAGGCTTTCGATGGCGCGCTCCCGGTTGCTGCGGTCCACGAAGATGGTGCCGGCCATCATGGCGGCCCAGCCCACCGGGACCATCCACTTCACTTCCTTCTTGGCCAGGAACACCGCCGGAATGGGGATGCCGCTGATCAGGACCGGCGGATCCAGGTTGCTCTCGTGGTTGGACATGAAGATCACCGGCTCCTGCTCGGCGCGGATGGGTGCCGGCAGGTCCTCCCAACCCAGCAGGAGGGTCCGCAATCCGCACAACCGGAACACGGACCGGGCCCACAGGGGCCCGACGGTCCAGAAAGCCCGCCGGCCGCCCAGGAACGGCGCGGCCGCCAGGATCACCACGGCGGTGACCGGGATCATGGCCAGGCCCCACAGGGACACCGGCAGGGTCCAGAACCACCGGCTCTGCCAGCCGGTCAGGGCCCAGCCGTCCCCCTGCTCCGGGGTGCCCGCCCTCACCAGCTTTCCCCGGGCAGGGCCCTGGGGTACAGCAGATGGTTCTCCAGGTACAGGTGCACGTGCAGGTCGTCCTCCAGATCCCGCAGGCCCAGGTACAGGGCGCGCAGGCCCGGGCTGGCGTCCCTGGGCACGGCGTAGTCGTCGGTGACCATGCGGATGTTCAGGAACAGCTCCTCGACCGCCTGGTGCTCGGCGTTGATGGTGCGCAACTGCTCCCTGGGGGTGCTCAGGGAGATGGGCACCGGCCCGCCACGCTCGGCGTCGCACAGGGCGGGAAACAGGTTCCTCTCCTCCATCTGGAAGTGGGCCACCAGGTCCTTTTCCAGGTTGCGGAAATGCCGTGCAAGCTGGGTCAGTTCCGGATGGGCCGCCCCGTCCGCGGCCAAGGCGCCCTCCAGCAGGGGGCCGAGCCGGTTCAGCTCATCCCGGGTGAACACGTGGTGGTAGCGGACGATATGGTCCACCAGCTGGGCCCGGGTGGCCTTGAGCCAGTCCTGGGTGGCCGGGCCTTCCCGGTCCAGGGCCTCCAGGTCCCGGATCACGTCCTGGACCGGAATCCCGTGCCGCAGGGCGGCCTCCCGCAGGGTGAGGTTCCCTTCCGCCAGCACGTCGACGCCCAGGCGGCAGAGCACTCTGCGGGCCTGGGGCAGCTCGGTGGTGAGGTTGTCGATGGGGGTCAGGGGGTCGATGGGCATGTCCTAGGTCCTCGGGGTGATCAATGTTCCCAGGGGGCAGGGCCAGGGGGCCAACGCCAGGCTGGGGGGGTCATGGGACCGGGTCGTAGCCGCCATGGGTGAGCGGGCTGCACCGGATCAAGCGCCAGGTGGTGAGGAGTCCCCCCCGCAGGGTGCCATATTTTCGCACGCACTGGAGCCCGTATTCGCTGCAGGTGGGCGTGAATTTGCAATGGGTGGGGATGGCCGGGCTGAGCACCGCCTGGTAGGCCCGGATGGCGCCCCGCAGGGCCCAGGCGCTGGGCTGCAGGGGCACCGGGAGCAGGGCCTCCAGGACCAGGTACAGCCCCAGGGCGCGGAAGGGATGGGCCTGGATCCAGTCCAGGACGCTCTGTCCGCCCCTCCAGCCGGCCAGCTCGACCATGGTCACCCTCCCAGGGGCTGCCCGTCCGGCCCCCGGCTGCTCAAGTCCAGGTCCAGGATCCGACCGGACGCGTACGGCTTGGTGATGTAGCTGTTCAGGTGCTGGATCCGGTGCAGGATGCCGTTGGTGGTGGCCAGGCACCGGCGCAGGTCGTCCAGGTCCTCGGGGCTGGGGAGGGCCGTGGCCTTGGCCATGCGGTCCAGGAGCACCTGGGCGGTGGCCAGGGGCTGGGCCAGTTCGTGGGCCATGCCGCCGGCCACTTCCAGCAGGGCATGCTGGCGTTCGCCGGCCAGGGCGGCCTGGTGCTGGCGGCTGATCCGCACCAGCATCCGCAGTTTGGCCAGAAGTTCCGAAAAGGCGTAAGGCTTGACCAGGTAGTCGATGCCCCCCGCCTCGATCCCCCGGTAGACCCAGTCCTCGCCGATGCGCACGGCGCTCACGAAGATCAGCGGGGTATCGGCGTTCAGCTGGAAACGGCCGGGCTCCCGCAGCATCCGGCAGGCGGTGATGCCGTCCATCCCGGGCAGGCTCACGTCCATGAGGATGCCTTCCAGGGCCGTCTGGGCGCAGATCTCCAACGCCTCCCGGGCGGACCGCACCAGCCACAGCTGGAACGGATGCCCCTGGAGCTCCCGG
>CAWFOJ010000323.1:0-7200 GCA_963816585.1 uncultured Holophagaceae bacterium
GGGTGACCCAGGAGGACTTCCAGCGGGACCTGGACTACCTCCTGGATACCTACAAGGAGGTCCAGGCGCGCTACAAGCACCGCCAGGGCCCCGGGCTGGTGTGGCAGGAGGATGACGTGGTCACCCGGACCCTCCGGGACGCCTTCACCGCCGACATCGAGGAAGTGCACATCGACGACCTGGAGACCTTCCACGCCGCCCAGAACTTCTTCAAGCGCACCATGCCCCAGCACCTGCACGTGCTCAAGCACCACCTGGGCAAAAAGCCGCTGTTCAGCAAGTTCCAGACCGAGGAGCAGATCGACCGGATCTACGGCCGGAAGGTGGCCCTGCCCTCCGGGGGCGCCCTGGCCCTGGACCAGACCGAGGCCCTGGTGGCCATCGACGTGAACTCCGGCAAGACCACCGGCGACAACGTGGAGGACATGGCCTTCAAGACCAACATGGAGGCCGCGGAGGAAGCCGCGCGGCAGCTGCGGCTGCGGGACCTGGCGGGCCTGGTGGTGATCGACTTCATCGACATGAAGCGCGAAGGCAACAACCGGGCGGTGATGGAGCGCCTGGTGGAATGCCTGAAGGAGGACAAGGCGCGCATGGAGGTGGGCAAGATCAACCGCTTCGGCGTGCTGGTCATGACCCGCCAGCGCCTGCGCCCGTCCCTGCAGAACGTCACCCACGAGGCCTGCCCCACCTGCCAGGGCACCGGCAAGGTCAAGAGCATGGAGGCCCTGGTGCTGAGCGTGGTGCGGCGGGTCAAGGCCATCCTCAGCCGGGAAGCCATCGCCGAGATCCGGGTCAAGCTCATGCCCACCCTGGCCATGGCGGTGCTGAACCAGAAGCGCAAGGACCTCACCAGCCTGGAGGACGTTTACGGGGCCCGAATCGTGGTCCTGGCGGACCCGGAGATTCCTTTCGGGGAGATGGCCGCGGAGATCGAGCGCGCCGAGGAGGGGGAGGCCGAGCAGGCGCCCGCCCGGGTCGCCCGGGAGCGGCACCTGGAACCTGACGAGGAGACCGTGGTGCTGGGGGGCGACACCCCCATCTCCTTCGAGAAGGCCCTGGGCGAGGAGCCGCGCCGGGCTTCGGCGCCGGAACCGGCCGCCCAGCGGGAACCCACCGAGGCGGAGATCAAGTACGACCGCCGGGACGCCCAGCGCGCCGCCCTGGAAGAGCGGGAGCGGCTGCGGGCCCTGTTCGAGAGCGCCAAGCCCTTCCATGAAGCCGAAGGCTACCCCGGGGACGCCCAAGCGCCCGAGGCCGTCCCGGCAACGCCCGCAGCCGGCGGCGGTTCCCGCCGGCGGGGCCGGGGCGGGCGCAAGCCGGCCGAGATGCCCCCGGCGCTCCCCATGTCCGCCCCCGAAACGGCGCCCCTGGCCGGGGAAACGTTGCCGGTCGGGGAATTCACCCCGGAGGCAGCGGCCCCCGTGGCCCCGGTGGCGGTTCCGGAGCCGGAACCGGCCCCCATCCTCCTCACCGCCGACCTGGTGGCGGACCTGCTCACCCCTTCGCCCCGGCCCCGCCTGATGGGCGGCACCGCCAAGGTCCCCCAACCGGCACCGGGCCCTGCGCCGGAGCTGGCCATTCCGGAACCGGCCGCGCCTGGGCCGGCCGCGCCTGAGCCGGCCGCGCCTGGGCCGGCCGCGCCTGAGCCGGCCCCGGCGCGAGCCAGGCGCGGGCGTCCGGCCAAGCCCCGGGTGGCCAAGGAGATGGAGACGGCGGTGAAACCGGAACCCACCGGGGAGACCCGGCGCGGCGGGCGCACGCCCAGGGCCAAGGCCGCCAAGCCGGCCGCTACCCTGGCATCCGCCACTCCCGCCAAGACCCGCAAGAAATAACTCCGGGCGGCCATCATGGGGCCCCGGATGGCAATCATTCCGCGCGGCTGGCTGAGCGCCGGGGGGATCCTGGCCCTGGGCGCCCTGCCGGGGATCCTGGCCGGGGAGTCCCTCCCCCCCGTCCCCGCCACCGGCACCGAGCCCTCCGCCCCCGGTCCCGGGGAACTGTTGCCCCTGCGCCCCATTCCCCTGGACCTGGAACAGGCGCGCAAGGAGCCGGTGCGGATCCGGGGCCGGAACGTGGAGGAAGGCCTGGATGGCTGGACCGTGGTGGAAGGCGGAGTGGAAAGCCAGGACCTGCTGCTCCTGGCGGACCGGATCCACTACAGCCAGGTCACCGGCGAGATCCAGGCGGAAGGTCACATCCGCCTGGAAGGCCCGGGGCTGCGCATGCGCTGCGGGAGGCTGCGCATGGACTGGAACCGGCGCATCGGCGAAGCCTGGGTGCTGGAGCTGGAACTGCCCCCCAACTGGATGCTCCGGTCCGACAAGGTGGAGTTCAACACGCTTCAGCACTGGGAATTCGAGAAGGTGGAGCTGAGCCCCTGTCCCGAGGAGAAGCCCGGGTGGAAAGCCACGGTGTCCAGGCTCACGGTGGACCTGGACCATTACGCCCACCTGCACAACCTCTGGATCTGGGTGTTCAACCTGCCCACCTACTACTACCTGCCGTACGCGGTCTACCCGGCCAAGCCTGAGCGCACCTCGGGCGTCCTGCCGGTCTCCATGTCCTTGGCCGGGCCCGTGGGGGCGTCCCTGGCGGTGCCCTACTACCAGGTCCTGGGCAGCTCGGCCGATGCCACCATCACGCCCACCTATTTCAGCAAAGAGGGCATCCTGTGGGGCGGCGACCTCCGCTGGAACCCGGAACCCACCCACAAGGGAGAGATCTCCGGGGCCTTTATCGACCAGCGCACCGACGACCTGCGCCGCTACCGGTTCAACGCCAAGGAGCTGTGGCAGCGGGAGGACGGCTGGCAGTTCACCGCGGACATCAACCGGGCCTCGGACACCCTGCTGGATACCGACTACGGCAGCGGCATCGCCCGCCTGGGCACCAATTCCTTCGACAGCGCCGCCTACCTGGGGCGCAACTACACCTGGGGCAATTTCAGCCTCAACGCCGCCCAGCAGCTCACCTATTTCCTGCCCAACGACCCCCTGTACCAGCCCAATTTCCCCACGACCCTGCAAAAGCAGAACCTGCCCAGCGTGTCTGGCAACTTCTACCCGGTTCCCCTGGGGTCGTTCTACCTGGACGGGAGCGTGCGCTACAGCGAACTGGCCTACGACCTGAACCAGGTGCCCGACTCGGTCGTGCTGCCCCCCCCCGACAACGGCTTCCTGCAGTCCCATTACCATTGGGACCGCAGCGATGCGCTGGTGCGCCTGTACGGAAGGCTGGGCCAGTGGGGGCCGTTCCGCACCGACCTGCAGACCGCTTGCCGGTACACGCGCTATACGGCCACCCTGGGCACGTCTTTCTTCGAGCCCATCAGCAACAGCCAGTTCGTCGTCAACCCCGACCAGAGCTCCGCCGCCGCCGCCCTGGCGGTGGACGGCCCGCCCGCGGACCGGCTGCTGGGGTCCGTCCGGGTGCAGTTTTCGGCCCCGCCCGTGGGCCGGGAGTTCCAGAACGTGCACGCGTTCGGCTACCAGGGCGAGGTGAAACACATCCTGGAACCCTATTTCGCGTTCACGGACAACACGGTGTCCGCCTCCGAGGGGTTTCTGCCCCACTTCGACGGGGTGGATTCCCAGCCTGGGGTGTCGGGCAGCGCCGCCGGGGAGCAGAGCCTGGAGTTGGGGGTCAAGCAGCACTTCTTCGGCCGGCCGGGCCCCGGGGTGCCGTTCCTGGACCTGATGCGCTGGCGCATCTCCACCAAGTACCAGGTACCGCCCCGTCCTGCTCCCGGACGGCCGGGTGCAGAAGGGCTGGGGCACCATCGACAACGACATCGACATCGAGCCCAACGACAAGCTGCACATCAGCTTCCACCAGAGCACCGACGTCACCGACAGCACGTCCGACAACGCCGTATCCGCCCAGTACCAGTCCGGAGAGGGCTCCAAGCTCAGCCTGGCCTACTTCTCCACCGGCATCAACCGCCTGCTGGTGCGCCAGAAGGGCTTCCAGCTGGGGGGCCTGCAGCGGCTGTGGAGCGACCAGGTGCGCCTGGAGTTCGCCTGCAACTACGACTTCACCACCCACGGCTTCGCCACCAGCCAGGTGGCCCTGGCCTACGTCCAGCCTTGCGTGGCCGAGTCCCTGCGGTACTCCCACGTGGCCATCCAGGTCCCCGGCTCCCTCACCAAGGAGGACCGGCTGGACCTGGTGATCACCCTGCGCACCCTGGGGGACCTGTTCCAGGTGACCGAGTAGCACGGCTGTCCCGCCCGGTCATCCGGCGGCGGGCACCACCTCGATGCGGTTGCGGCCCTTGCGCTTGGCCAGGTACAGGGCCTGGTCCACCCGGGCGAACAGGTTGGCGCTGTCGCCCAAATCCGGCACCCCCAGCCCGAAGCTCATGGTGGGAAAGACGTTCTGCCCGGATTCCAGGGTCACCGGCTGTTCGTCGATGCGCCGGCGGATCTTCTCGGCCACCTCGGCCCCCGCGCCCAGGCTGGACTCGGTGAGGATGATGGCGAACTCCTCGCCGCCGATGCGGAAGGCCAGGTCCGACCGGCGCAGGGAAGCGCTCATGCGCTGGGCCACCGCCCGCAGCACCTGGTCCCCCACCAGGTGGCCGAAGCGGTCGTTGATCAGCTTGAAATAATCCAGGTCCCCCAGGATCAGCACGAAGGACCGGTGATGGCGTTCCCACTGGTTGACGGCGTGCTCCAGGTGCTGGTAGAAAGCCCGGCGGTTGAGCAGTTCGGTGAGGGAGTCGGTGAGGACCTCGTTGCGCAGGCTGGTGGTCTCCAGTTCCAGCACCTTGCGTTGCTCCACCAGGTCGTTGATCTGGACCTGGTACTCCTGCTGGATGCGCCTGACGTGGACCCACTCCACGGCCCGCCGGCAGGCGTGCAGCATCATGGGGGCGGACAGGGGCAGGGTGAGCCAGTCCATGGCGCCGGCGGTGAGGAGCCGGCGCTGACCGGCCTCGTCGGCCAGCTGGCCCACCAGGATGGGGTAGGGCGGGCGCTGGAGGCCGGAAAGGCGTGCGCAGGACGGCCTGGGTGCGGTCGATGGAACGGCCGCAGCCCAGGAACAGGATGGGCGGATGGAACTTCTGGACCATCGGGGCCAGCTGGTCCAGGATGCAGGTCTGCAGGTCGAACCCCAGGTGCTTCACCATCTCCTGGATGCGTTCGGCCTGGGAGACCCGGACGCCCATGGCCAGGAGGGTCGCCCTGGGTTTCGGGCCGCGCAGCAGCGTCCCGTCCAGGAGGGGCCCCAGGGCCAGGAGCAGGCGGTGGATGGAGGCGTTGGCGTCGATGAACCCGTCCCCGTCCACTTCCGCCAGGCGGGTCCGGTCCGCCTGGGTGGGGGGATGGTCCAGGATGATGAAAATGGGCAGGTTCCGGAACAGGCTGCGGGATTCCGCCCGCAGCAGGTTGCACAGCCGGTAGCCGTCCAGGGGATCGCCGCCCGCGTCCACCAGCATCAGGTGCGCGCCGTTCCAGGCTTCCGAGGCCAGGGCGCGCAGGAGGCTGGGCTCCTCCTTGACGCTGTGCCCCGCCCCTTCGAACGCGGTACGGAGGCGTTCGAGGAGCATCTGGTGCTTGGTGACAGCAAGCAGGTTCATGGCATACCTGGGGGGAAGCTTAACCGGCCGGAACCTGTTTCGATATCGATTTATTCCACCAGACCCTGCTCTGCCAGCCAGCGTTCGCAGTCGATGGCGGCGATGCAGCCCGACCCGGCGGCGGTGACCGCCTGGCGGTACACATGGTCCTGCACGTCGCCGCAGGCGAACACGCCGGGCACGGACGTGCGGCTGGAGCCCGGCTCCACCTCCAGGTAGCCGGCCTCGTTCATGGGCAGCTGCCCCTTGAAAAGCTCCGTGTTGGGCTGGTGGCCGATGGCCACGAACAGGCCCTCCACCGGCAGTTCCGACGCCGCTCCGGTCACCGTGTCCACCAGTGCCAGGGCGTGGATCTTGGCCGCCTTCCCGCCGCCGGGCAGGACCTGGTCCCGGGTCAGCACGTCCGCCACCCGGGCGTTCCAGTGGAACTGGATCCTGGGGTTCTTGAACGCCCGCTCCTGCATGGCCTTGGAGGCCCGCAGCCGGTCCCGGCGATGGACCAGCGTGACCTTGGTGGCGAACTTGGTGAGGAACGTGGCCTCCTCCAGGGCCGTGTCGCCCCCGCCCACCACCGCGATCTCCTTGCCCCGGAAGAAGAACCCGTCACAGGTGGCGCAGGCGGAGACGCCGCCGCCGGAGCGGCTCAGGGCCTCGTCCTTGCCGATGCCCAGCCACTTGGCGCTGGCGCCGGTGGCGATGACCAGGGCGTCGGCGGTGTATTCGTCCTGGTCCGTGGCCACGTGGAAGGGGCGCTTGGCGAGATCAACCTTGAGCGCGGTCTCGGTGCGGATCTTGGCCCCGAAGCGGGCGGTCTGCTCGTGCATGGCGTTCATCAGCTCGGGCCCCTGGATCCCCTGGGGAAAGCCCGGGTAGTTCTCCACCTCGGTGGTGATGGTGAGCTGCCCGCCGGGCTGGGCCCCCTCCAGCACCAGCGGCGCCAGGTTGGCGCGGGAGGCGTAGATGGCCGCGGTGTAACCCGCCGGGCCGGTGCCGATGATGATGAGTTTGTGATGGGACACGGGGCCGCTCCATGGGAAGGCCGCGGTACCATGGGCCGCGGCCTTCCCATTCTACGCGAGTTCGCGCCTGTCACTCTGGCCGCGCGCGGCGGCGCTTCAGCCTTGCCCGTTGTTTTCCGCTCCGCCGGTTACTGGACGGGCGCGGCGGCATCATCCGGGGGAAAGCCAGCTCCGGATCAGAACTGCGCCGCCTCGGTGCTCCCGGTGAGCCCCAGGGTGGACACCCCGTCTCCGCTCACCGCCTCGGCCACCGCGTCGAAGTACCCGGTTCCCACCTCCCGCTGGTGCCGAACCGCCGAGTAGCCCCGGCGCTCCGACTCGAACTCCGCCGTCTGCAGGCGGGCGTAGGCGCTCATGCCCTCCTCCCGGTAGGTCCGGGCCAGTTCGAACATGCCGTGGTTGAGGGCGTGGAACCCCGCCAGGGTGATGAACTGGAACTGGTAGCCCATGGCTCCCAGTTCCCGCTGGAAGGCGGCGATGTCAGGGTCGCTTAAGTTCTTGCGCCAATTGAAGGAAGGCGAGCAGTTGTACGCCAGGAGCCGGCCCGGGCAGGCGTCCTGGACCGCCTCGGCGAAGGCCCGGGCCTGGGCCAGGTCC
>CAWFOJ010000324.1:0-7690 GCA_963816585.1 uncultured Holophagaceae bacterium
CGATGACCTTGAGCATGTAGCCGTTGAATGCCGCCGGCGGCGTTTACCTTTGCCACCTCGTTTTCCAGGGCCGACACGGCTCGCGGGGGCGATGTAGGCATCAGACCCGGTCATGGTGGTGACGTGGCCGATGACCAGCGTGCCCTTGCTGGCGGCGCTCAGGGGCAGGAAGGCGGCCACCAGGAAGGCCATCATCCCCAGGTTGAGTTTGGAACGGATTGCCATACATCTCTCCTTTGGAGCTTGGGGCCGCGGCGCTCCCGCGCGGCTCAGGTGTTGGGTGGTAGAGCGCCTCCGGGAGCGGAGGCGGCCCATGACGGTGAAGTCCGGAACAGCGGAAACCACGTGTGGCGGAACCCCTCGGCCGGCCGCGGACGGGACCGCGGCGGAACTGCCGCGCTGGGGCGGGGAGGGGGGTGGTGCGGGGATGAAAGGGTAGTTGGTTGTGGTATGCTATTGATATGCTGGGTCCGAGTCAAGGGATTTGCACGGACCCGGGATTAATTGGCGGGTGGCGAAACGTCCGACCCCCGCTCAAGAGGACCACCCCAGGATGGCGCGGGTGAACCGCTCCAGGTGCGTGACCAGGGCGTCCGACGCGGCCGCGGCCCGGTCCGGGTCCCCGTCGGCCACCGCGGTCATCAGGTCCTGGTGCAGCTGCGCCACCTCCACCAGGTCCCCGTCCCGGTTGAAGGAGCACCAGAAGCGCCGGCAGTGGGAGTACAGGGGCGTGACGATGTCGATGGCGAAGGGGTTGCGCGCCGCCTGGTAGATGATGGCGTCGCACTCCTCGTCGCACTGGAGGTACCGGTGCACGTCCCCGGCCACGGCGGCGGCGGCCATGGTCTTGGCGCAGGCGCGCAGGGCGGCGCGCTGGGGCTCCAGGATCCACTGGGCCGCCTTGACGGCGATGAGCCGGTCCAGGGGGCGCAGCACCTCCAGCAGGGTGAACTGGTCCTCCACCTTCATGTCCCGCACGATCAGCCCCTTGCGCGGCATGCTGGTGACCAGGCCCTGGTGCTCCAGGCGTTTCAGGGCCTCCCGGATGGGGGTGCGCCCGAACCCGGTCTTCTGGCTGAGGCTGGCCTCCGACAGGGTGGCCCCCGGAGGCAGTTCCAGGGTGACGATCATTTCTTCCAGGAGGCGGAAGGCCTGCACGGCCAGGCTGACGCCGGCGCCGGAGTCCGGCCTGCGGTCCATGTTCGTGCCGCCGCGGGGAGCCATGACGGGAATCCTAGGTATGGGTTGGTTGGGCCAAGAATAGCATCCAGTTTGCAGAACGATTGGTTTCCCGTTCGGGCGCCGGCGCGGGAAGCCCTTTCCCGCCGGGCCGGTCAGAGGGCCTCGAACACCACCCGCCCTTCGAACACGGTGAGGGCCGGCTTGGCCTGGGCGATCTCCATGGGGTCCACCTTGAAGATGTCCCGGTCCGCCACCACCAGGTCGGCCAGCTTGCCCGGGCTGATGCTGCCCAGGTCCCGCTCCCGCCCGGTGACCCGGGCGGTGCCCATGGTGTAGGCCGACACCGCTTCCGCCACCGACACCCGCTGTTCCGGATGCCAGCCCTGGGCATCCGTGAGGTCGTCCCGGCGCCGGGTGACCGCAGCGTGGATGCCCTTGAAGGGGTTGGGGTCCGAGACCGGGCAGTCGGAGCCGAACACCAGCTCCACCTTGGCGTCCAGCATGGAGCGCCAGGCATGGGCGATGCGGGTGCGGGCGCCGATGGTGGGGGCCATCATGGGGATGTCGTCCAGCACCGACATGGGCTGCACCGAAGCGGTCACCCCCAGCCGGGCCAGGCGGTCCAGGTCCTGGGCCTGCACCAGCTGCAGGTGCTCGATGCGGTGCGGGGCCCGGGGCGCGTCGGGGCACTGCCCCAGCTCGCCCAGCACCCGCTGGAACACCAGGGACAGTTCCTGGCAGGCCCGGTCGCCGATGGCGTGCACGGCGATGGCCAGGCCGGCGGGGTGGGCCTTGCGCAGGGCGGCCTCGATATCCCCCATGGGCGAGCTGCAGGCCCGTGCCCGGATCGTCATCGGTACGGCTCCAGCATCCAGGCGGTGTGCACCCCCTGGGCGCCGTCGCTGAAGTACTTGCAGTGGCCCACCCGCAGGCGGTCGCCGCCCATGCCGGTGCGCAGGCCCAGGGCGATGGCCTCCCCCAGCCGCTCGCCCGGGAGGTTCATCCACACCCGCAGGCCCAGGTCCCCGTCCGCGTCCAGGTTCTGCCAGACCCGGAACGCCTGGGCCCCCTCGGGGCCGCCCATCAGGCGCTGGTCCTGCACGCCGGTGAGGCCGGTCTCGTACAGGCAGGGGAAGCCGTCCTGGAACGCCTGGGCCACTTCCGCGTCCGGCGTCGGGGGGATGCGGGCGGTGGCCAGGTTGATGGCCAGGTCGCGCAGGATGCCCGTGGGCCGGCCTTCCGGGTCCTTGTCGATGACGCCCATGGGCGGGTTCGGGGTGTGCGGCCCCAGTTCCGCCAGGCGCAGGGCCATGGAGTTCACCACGGCCAGGTGCAGGTCGCTGCGCCACAGCAGCACCGGGCGGTCCGGGGCGGCCTGGTCCAGGTCCTTCCGGGAGGGCAGGCGCCGTTCGGCCCACTCGTTCTCGTTCCATCCCTGGCCCAGCACCCATGCCCCCGGGGCGGCGGCACGCGAGCCAGCCGCGACCCGGTCCTGCAGGTCCCGCAGGGAGGGCACCCCCGCCAGCATCACCCGGCGCCGGCCCAGGGCCCAGTCGTAATAGTGGAAATGGCCGTCCACCATGCCCGGGAGCACCAGCCGCCCGCCCAGGTCGATGACCTTGGCCCCGGGCCCGGCCAGGGCCCTGGCATCGCTGTCGCTGCCCACCACCTGGAAGCGGCCGTCCCGGACGAGGACGGCGGTGGCCCCGGCGCAAGCCGGGTCCTGGGTGTGGATACGTCCGTTGACCAGCAGCAGGCTGCTCATGGTTGCTCCGCGCACATGTAAAGAGGGACTCTACCTTGTATCTTATTGGTATCCTGAAAACATATCAAGCGCCGCTGGAGATTTCCCCGAGATCCCGGCGGTACCGGAGGGCCCCATGCCCCTGCCTCTCGAAGCGGACATCCTGGACCTGCTGCACCGCTACCTGGCCGTTCCCAGCGACACCGGCACGCCCCTGGAGAACAATGCCGGCGGGTTCATCCGGGCCTGCCTGGGCGACGAGCCGTACTTCCAGGCCAATCCCGGGCACCTGGGGGCCTGGCCCATCGCCGGCGACGCCCTGGGCCGCAGCGTGCATTGGGCCCTGGTGCGGGGCTCCGGCCCGGGCACGGTGGTGCTGATCCACCATACGGACACGGTGGGCACCGAGGACTACCGGCACCTGGCCGGAGCCGCGCGCGACCCCGCCGCCCTGGCCGCGGGGCTGCGCGCCGGCGGCCCCCGGCTGGGCCAAGAGGCCCGGGCGGACCTGGAGTCGGGGCAATTCCTGTTCGGCCACGGGGCGGCCGACATGAAGGGCGGGGGCGCCATCCAGCTGGCCCTGCTCAAGCGCTGGAGCCGGGAGCCCCGGAGCGGCGGCCTGCTGCTCCTGGCCCTCCCGGACGAGGAGAGCCTGTCCCAGGGCATGCGCAGCGCGCCCCTGCTGCTGGACGACCTGAAGCGGCGCTTCGGCCTGGACTACCGGCTGATGCTCAATTCCGAGCCCCAGCAGCGCCGGGACCCGGAGGTGGGGGTGCTGTCCGAGGGGTCCGTGGGCAAGATGCTGCCGTTCATCCACGTGCGCGGAGTGCTGGCCCACGCCGGACAGGTGTTCAGCGGGGTGAACCCGGTCCACCTGCTGTGCGAGGTGGTGCGCCGGGTGGAACTGGACGCCGGGCTCTGCGACCAGCGCGCCGGCGAAGTGACCCTGCCCCCCACCTGCCTGTTCCTCAAGGACAGCAAGACCCGCTACGACGTGTCCCTGCCTCGCAGCGCCTTCGCCTGCTTCAACGTGCTCGCCCTGGGCCGCTCCCCGGCCGCGCTCCTGGCCCACCTGGAGCGAACCTGCCTTGAAGCGGCCCGGAGCTTCCTGGGCGACCTGGAGCGCAGTCACGTCCGCTACCGGCACCTGCGGGGCGAGCCGGCGCCGCCCCTGCCCTGGTCGGTGCCGGTGCTGCGCTTCCAGGAGCTGGCCAGGCCGGGCGCCCCGGATCCGGAGTTCGCGCGGGCCGCCCAGGCGGTGCGCTCGGGGCAGAGCACCATGCCCCAGGCCACCTGGGAGCTGGTGGACGCCCTCCTGGACCGGTCCGGGCGGCCGGGGCCCCTGGTGGTGCTGGGGTTCGTGCCCCCGTACTACCCCAGCGTCACCAACGCCGGGTTCGGCTACCCGGGCCACCGGGCCATGGGCCTGGCCGCGCACCTGATCCGCTTCGCCGCCGAGCACCTGGGCCAGCGCTACGTGAGCGAGCCCTTCTACACCGGCATCTCGGACCTGAGCTACTCCTCCCTCCAGGACGGCCGGGAGCTGGAGGAGAACCTGGTGCCCAACATGCCCCTGCACGGACCCGCCTACGCCATCCCGTTCCCGGCGATCCGGGCCAACGCCATGCCGTGCGTCAACATCGGCCCCTGGGGCAAGGACTTCCACCAGCTCACCGAACGGGTGCACCGGGACGACCTGCTGGTGGCCGCGCCGCGGCTCATCCAGGAGGCGATCCGGTACATGCTGGATTAGCTCCCCACCAGGACGATCGCCACCCCCATGGTCAGGGCGGAAAGGACCGTGGACCAGACCATGGTGGCGCCGGCCACTTCGTTGTGCACGTCCAGGCTGGATCCGAACACCAGCCCCGAGAATCCGGCGGGCCCGGCCGCGAGCAGCACCGCGCTCCCGGCCAGGGGCGCGGGAAGGCCAAGCCCCCTGGCCATCGCGTAGGCCAGCAGAGGCTGGGCCAGGTTCTTGCTCAGCACGCCCAGCACCACCGGCGCGCTGATCCGCAGCCGGAACGAGGAGAGGATCAGCCCGGTGAGGAACAGGGCGGTGCCGGCGGTGGCCTGGCCCACCATGCCGAACGCGCGTTCCAGGGCGTCCGGCAGGGGCACGCCCCCCAGGGCGAGCCCCACCCCGGCCACCGGCGCCCAGACGATGGGGCGCCGCACGGTGCGTCCCAGGGCGTACAGGTAGCGGCGCCAGGGGGAGGGGTGGTCCGCCCCGGTGGCGCCCTCCAGCAGCACCAGGGTCAGGGGCGAGATGGTGAGGGCCCCCGCCGCCACCGCCACCGCCACGCTGAGCACGCTGCCGGGCCCGTACACCCCCGCCAGCACCGGCAGGCCCACCGAGGCGTAGTTGGGCAGGGCCACCGTGAGGGTCTGCACCGAGGCCCGCCCGGGCTCCTCCCGGAAGGCCCGCAGTTCCAGGGCCAGGGTGGCGGCGTAGCTGGCGACCATGCACAGGGTCAGGATGCCCAGCAGGGCGCCCTGGCCCTGGAGCGCCCGGGGCGGGGTGCGGGCGATGACCGTGAAGCTGGCGCAGGGCAGGGCGAAATCCATCACGAACCGGTTCAGCCCGCCCAGCCCCCGGGGATCCACCAGGCCGCTGCGGCCGCTGCCGTAGCCCATGGCCAGGGCCAGGAACACCGGCACGAGGGCGCTCAGGAGGGTGGGCACCATGAAGACTCCGCAAGGAAGGAATGTCTCCAGGATAGCCGCCTGCCGCCGCAGTTCCACTGGCGCGTCCGGGTCCCGGTGCGGCGGCAGATCCGTCATGCGGGTTCCGGGGCGTTCGCGCCGCCCCACCGGTGCTCGGCTTCGCCAGGCCGCGCGGGGCGCGGTCTGACGAAGCACTCGCTGGCCCGCCGGGGCCGACCAAAGAACTCGGATATCGGTGACTTCGGGGCGGCCTGCGGCAAGCGCTAGAGCATCAGCCCCCCGCCTCCAGCGGAGAGGTACTGGCCGGTGAGGTCACCCGCCTCGTCCGCCGCCACCATGGCGATGATTCCGGCGACGTCGTCCGGCTGGGCGATGCGGCGCAGGGGCAGGTGGTTGCCCGCCGCGGCCTTGGCGGGCGCGGGGATGAAGGCGGTGGCGTCGGTCTCGGTGAGGCCCGGGGCCACCAGGTTCACCCGGATTCCCTGGGGCCCCAGCTCGTGGGCCAGGGCCTTCATGAACCCGTCCAGCCCGGACTTGGCGGTGGTATGGGCTGAAAAGCCGTCGCCGGGCTGGCGGGACAGCCCGCTGGTCACCGCGATGATGCAGCCCCGCCGGCGCCGGACCATGCCCGGCACCGCCGCCTTGCACACGTGGAAGGCCGAGCCCAGCTCCCCCACCAGTTTCTGCTGGAAACCCTCCCAGGGCATCTCCGTGAAGGGCGCCATGGGGAAGCTCATGTTGGCGTTGAGCACCAGAAGGTCCAGCGGCCCCAGCAGGCTCTCGGCCTTGGCCACCAGCGCCGCCGCCTGCTCCGGATCGCGCACGTCCGCCTGGATGGCCACCGCCCGCCCTCCGCCGCTCTGGATTTCCGCCACCACCGCATTGGCGGCCGCCCCGCTCTGGCAATAGTTCACTGCCACCGCCGCCCCATGGGCCGCCAGCTTGCGGGCGGTGGCGGCGCCGATGCCTCGGCTGGCGCCGGTGACGAGTGCGATTCGGCCTTGGAGCAGCATGGCGTGCCTCCTCTTTTGATGACCCTAGGGGATTCTATTGTATTTCGTCACGTTGTGATTGCGCCTACCTTGCCGGTCTCAGGGAATGACTTTACCCTGGACAAGCATGTGGAGCGGCCCGCAAGGGTCCGGCAACCGGGCAAGTGCCGCGGTGCCCAGGATCGCAAGATCCCATGCGCAGGATCCAACCTGAAACAAGGGAGCATCCAGAGGACCCCATGCGCGAAAGCCTTTTCACTTCTGAATCCGTCTCGGAAGGCCACCCGGACAAGGTCGCCGACCAGATTTCCGACGCGGTCCTGGACTGGTGCCTGGAGCGGGATCCCCGGGCCAAGGTGGCCTGCGAGGTGCTCATCGCCCACCGTTCCCTTACCGTGGCGGGGGAATTCCGGGCGGTCATCCCCGACCTGTTCAAGGCCCTGCCCGCGGCCATTCCGGACCTGGCGCGGGGTGTGCTGGGGAACGTAGGCTACACCCGGGACAACGGGTTCGACCCCCAGGACCATGCCCTGAACCTGGTGCTCAACGCCCAGAGCAACGACATCCACCAGGGGGTGGAGCAGAGCGATGGCGAGCAGGGGGCCGGGGACCAGGGCATGATGTTCGGCTACGCCACCCGGGAAACCCCGGAACTGATGCCCCTGGCCCTTTCCCTGGCCCATCGCCTGGTGGCCCGCCAGGCGGAGGTGCGCAAGTCCGGCAAGCTGCCCTTCCTGCGCCCGGACGCCAAGAGCCAGGTGACCCTGCGCTACCGGGACGGCCTGCCCGCCTCGGTGCACGCGGTGGTGCTCTCCACCCAGCACACCCCCGACGTGCCCGACGCCACCCTCCAGGAGGCGGTGCGGGAAGAGATCATCGCCCCGGTGCTGGGGCCCGAAGCCCTGGCCGCGGCCCGGATCTTCATCAACCCCACCGGGCGTTTCGTCACCGGCGGCCCCGAAGGGGACACGGGCCTCACCGGCCGCAAGATCATCGTGGACACCTACGGCGGCTCTTGCCCCCACGGGGGCGGGGCTTTCAGCGGCAAGGACCCCAGCAAGGTGGACCGCTCGGCCGCCTATGCGGCCCGCTGGGTGGCCAAGCA
>CAWFOJ010000325.1:0-20977 GCA_963816585.1 uncultured Holophagaceae bacterium
ATGGCCGCACCTACGGTAAGAAGGAGGATCACCAGGATCACCCCGAGCGAGGGGAGAGACGCCTGCCGAGGGAAGCTGCTGGAACACGGCGCACCTCGCTGGCAAAGCCCGGCTCCTGGCGGAACGGCAGGGCCGGAAACCCGCCGGCGGCCCCAAGGAGCCCTTCCAGGCTGCCGGTTGCCCCGCTTACCAGGGAGTATCGGTCTGCGCCTTCCCACGGAAAGGTTCCGTTGCGGCAACAAGTTGTTTTTATGGCGACAACCCGGCGCGGGCCATGCGCAGGTCCGGCTTGTTCCAGGCGCAATTCATACCAATGGATTGTAAAAGCGCGACCCGCGGGTTAGATTGCTCCGGAGCGGAATGGATGCGCGCTGGCGCGGCCGGGCGATCGCTCTCTGGGGGGGCACCGTGAAACGCAGCGTCCACGGGAAGGGACCTGGACCTGGTCGGCCACAACTACCGCCTGGTGCGGGAGCTGCTGGCCAAGGGTCCGCCGGCCCGGGACGGCAGGCCGCCCCGGCTGGCGGCGGTGCTCAAGGGCAACGCCTACGGCCTGGGCGCCCTGGCCATGGCCGGGGAACTGCTGGCCCTGGGCGCGGACCTGCTGGCCGTGGCCTGCCTGCCGGAAGCGCTGGAACTGCGGGCCCGGTTCGCCGACGCCCCGATCCTGGTGATGGGGCACACTCCCACGGAGTACCTGCCGGACTGCGCCCGGGCCGGGCTGCGCACCACCCTGTTCGACCTGGACCAGGCCCAGGCCCTGTCCCGGGCCGCCGTGGCCCTGGGGGTGCGCACGCCGGTGCACGTGAAGATCGACACCGGGATGAACCGGATCGGCATCAAGCCCGATGCCGGCACCGCCGCGCTCATCGCCCGCATGGCGGACCTGCCGGGGCTGGCCCTGGAGGGGATCTTCACCCAACTGCCGTGCACCGGGGCCCGGCCTCCGAGCGGGCCGGGTTCGAACTGGACCAGCGGGTGGTGGCCGCGGCCGCGGCGGCGGGGGTCGCTTTTCCCCTCCACCACGTGTGCGAGACCCTGGGCGTGACCCGCGACCTGGATTTCCGCCGGGACATGGTGCGGATCGGGTCGCTCTTGTTCGGGGTCACGGATCTGCCGTGCCCGCCGGAAACCGCCGGCATCCGGCTTCCGGTCGCCCTCCGGGCCCGGCTTTCCCGGGTACGCCCGGTGCGGGCCGGGGAGGGGGTGAGCTACGACGAGAGCTGGAAGGCCCCGGCGGGCGGCGCACGGCTCGGCACCGTGCCCATCGGCTACGCCGACGGCTATTCCCGCCGCCTGTCCAACCGCGGCCAGGCTGTGGTGCTGGGCCGCCGGGTGCCGGTGGTCGGGCTGGTGTCCATGGACCAGACCATCCTGGACCTCACCACCGTCCCCGAGGCGGCCGAAGGCGACGAGGTGCTGCTGCTGGGCCGTGGCGGTGACGACGAGGTCGACCTGGCGGAGATCGCCGGCTGGACCGGGATGCACCGCCTGGAGGTGCTCGTCACCATCGGCCGCCGGGTGCCGCGCATCTACTTCCGGCAGGGGCGGGTGGTGGGAGAGGCGGACGCCTTGGCCTGAGAGGCTTCCGTTCAGCCGCCAGGTCCCCCTCGCGGTTTGAGGCCCATCAGGCCAACAGGTTCAGCAGGTTGGTATTGGGTACTGGACGCGGCGGCCTGGACCGCGCTTTGGACGCTGGACGCCGAGGCCGGGTCGATGCTGGACGCGAGGGCGCTCGCCGCGGCCGTGAAGGTCCCCGACGGCAGGCCGTTCTGGGTGTCCGTGTAGGCCGTCAGGGCCAAATCCGCATTCATATCCAGGGCCTGGGCGGGGATGCCCTGCAGTCCGTCGGTGCCCAGCCCGGCCAGGATGCCGGAAGCTGTGGAGGCGTTGGTGCCCCCCACCGCAGCGGTCAGGGAGGTGGAGAGGGTGGTGATGGGGTTGGCTATGCCGCCGCTGGCGGCGGAGGCCGAGTAGATGCCGCTCACCAGCGCGGCAAGGCCGCCGGCGCCGGCCACATCGGCGAGGGGATCGGATGAGGTGCTGCCGATGGCGTTGGAGTAGGCCGACGTGAGGGCCTGGATCACGGCCGCGCTCTGGGCGCCGGATTGGGAAGTGCCGGAGGCCTGGGCGGCCTGCAGCATAGTCTGGTAGTTCAAGGCGCTCAGGGCGCCGGCCGTATTGATGTCCATGCCTTCTCCCCCATTTCCCTGATCGGCAGCCTGGAGACGTTGGATTAGGTCAGAACCCCAACGATTTGACGGAAGCCGCGCCCGCCTGGCCGGAGAACCGGTAGCCGCCCTGGGCGTCGGTGGTGGTGGTGGCGAAGGTGGCGTTGTCGTTGGTGCAGAAGACCGACACCTGCACCCCCGGGAGCGGCGCCCCCTTGAAGGTGACCGTGCCGGAGGTGCTGTTGGTGGGCGGCGGCAGACCGGGGTCGGTCATGCCCCCGGAACTCCCGCCGCAACCGGCCAGGAGCATGAGACTGAGGGCGGAAACCAGCCACCTGCTTCCGTACATGAGAGGTTCCTCCCTGGGGGGCCGGGTCACGGGCCGGTGCCCGGACCGGCGGAGTTCACTGCCTTGGTTGCGCTGGATTCAGGCCGTTCCGGCCGCGATGGCTCCGGCAGCCCGATTCCTGCATTGGCGGATCCGCCCAAAATCTTGAAAAAAAATAGTACGTGGCAACAACATGGCCCCTCCGCCTCCCATACCGACGAATCGGGCATCGTATCGATACAAACGAACTATAATTTAATCATTATCATGAACGCCCCGTCCCGGGAACCGATGACCAAGACCGTCTGCCTGAACATGATCGTCAAGAACGAAGCCGGGATCATCGAGCGCTGCCTGGCCGCGGCGCGGCCGGCGATCGACCGCTGGGTGATCGTCGAAACCGGCTCCACCGACGGCACCCAGGAGCGGGTGCGGGCGGCGCTGCAGGACCTCCCGGGGGACCTCGCGGAGCGGCCCTGGGTGGATTTCGGACACAACCGCACCGAGGCTCTGCGCCTGGCCGAAGGCAAGGCCGACTCCCTGCTCCTGCTGGACGCCGACAACCTCCTGCAGATCAAGGATCCCGCCTGGCGGGACGGCCTGGGGGCGGATGCCCATACCCTGACCACGCGCCTGCCCACGGACTTTCAATTCCGGCTCACACGCCTGGTGGACGCCCGCCCCGCCGGCAGCCGGCGCTGGCGCTACTGGGGGGCCACCCACGAATACGGTGGAGCTGGCGCGCTACCACCGGCTGCGCCAGGAGCACGCCCTGGCTCACTGGTACGCCCAGCAGGCGGTGGCCATCCCTCTGCCCGACGACTCCCTGTTCATCGATGGCGGCATCTATGCTTGGCTGGCCCTGGATGAATATTCCGTCGCCTGCTACTGGACTGGCCGCTACCAACAGGCCCGGGAAGCCTGCCGGCGGCTCCTGGACGAGGCGCGCTTCCCCCCGGGGGAGCGCGAACGGATCCTGAAGAACCTGGAGTTCGCCACCCGCCAGCCGGCACCTTGAAGGTCAGGGACGGCTGCCCCGCCTGCTCAAGCCCGCGCCCCAGGCCCCCAGGCCCCCGGCCAGGTGGGGCCTCGAGGACGTGGCGGCCGGCGTGGGCGCGCCGGTGCCGGCATCCTCCTGGGTGGCGTTGGCGGGAGGGCAGTCGGTACAGGGCCCGGCGGAGGGTGGCCAGGTAGGTCTTGAAGACGTCCTGCCATGCCTCTTCCGCATCGGCCAACGCGTTCAGGGCGTCGATCTGCGGTTCCCGGAACTTGTGCACGGTCACCGCGCCGGCCACCGCGTCCGAGGCATAAGCCGCCGCGAACAATCCATTGGCGGTGGCGAGGAGGGATCCGGTCGCGACCGCGCCTGGACTGACGGGTGAACTGACGAATATGCCCGCGACGGAACTGCCGATCTCGACCGCGTAGCCCGCCGAACCCAAGCTGCCGTACGAGATGAGCGAGAGGGCCGCGATGACGATGTCCGAGCCCACCGCCTCGGCTTGCCGGATGGCGGCAACCACATTCCGCTTGGCTTCATCCAGCTGGGCCTTGACGGCAACGACCTCCGGACACCCGAGCGCACCGCCGGCTTCCGCGGTGGCCGCAGCCGGATTCGGAACCCGCCGGCTGGGAACGGGTCCGAATTCCGGTGGCAATATATCAGCCAACCTATCCTGCTTCGTGGCCGAGAGGGCTAGGGTGAACGAATTCTGGATCAGCTGTGCCTGCGGGGTCCCGGCCGGCGGCGGCGCGGCCAGCTGGTTCGCCGTTCCCAGGGCGCTTCGGAGCAAGGTCCGCTGCGCCTGCAAGGCCCTTTGGACCATCGCGCTTTTCGTGTCGATCTCATCGGACGCGATCTGCGCCATCAGATAATCCGTCAGCGCTTCCGGCGTACCCGGCGCCGGTTCAGCCGGGGTCGCCGCGGGCATGGAGTTCAAGTAGGCATCGGTCTCGCTGGTGATCGCCCCGAGGACCGCGGAAGGCGAAGCGTCGGCGGCAAGGATGCCGTCATGGCCAGGCGCGAGGTTGGCGCTGGCCAAAAGCGCCAGACAACCCACGCCAATGGAACGTCTCCGGCAACTGGAGCGGGTTCCGGCGGCGCGCGGGCGACAGCCCCTGTCCGTACTGCTCAGGACCGCCATCTGGAGAGCGCCTCTCGCCTTGGCGAGCGCTTCCTGGAGCCTGGCCCCTTTGGCTTCAAGCCTTTTCTCCCGTTCTTCGTGACGGTGGGTCCGCGTTTCCTCCCGCTTGTTCCGATCCATCTCCAGCCGCCGCTGCTTGGCTGACGGTTTGTGTGTCGGCTCGGCGCAGCCGGCATCCGTCGCGCCCGGGCCATCGTTCCCAGGCATGGCGTAAAGCCCAAAAGAATCATGACCTGCGGCCAACAGCACCATGATGAAGACAACCTTGAGCCATCCTGGCGCGACTCGCATTCCCGACTCCTTTCCGGCATGGGGCCCCGCCCAGCGCATGGCCGCACAGCCGCCTCCACGGATGGGTGCAGATCCGCCAGATTAAGTTCCGGCCCGGCCGGCAGGCTATCCGTCTGTGTGCCAGTCTGGCCGCCAGGTTCAGGCGATCAGTGCATCCCGGCCTTGAAGGCGGCCAGGTCCTGGCGCAGGCGTTCGGCCTTGATCTGCGCCAGATGGGACTGGAGCCTGGGGGTGATCTCCGTCAGGGTGGCCTCGATGCGGTTGAGCTCCGCAATGGCCGGGTCGACCGTGGAGTTCGGGTCCACGCCGAAGGCCGCCATGTGGCCCGCCTGCTGCCAGTGTTGACGGAAGCTGCCGAACTCGGCCTGGAGCGTTTCCACTTCTTGTTCATCGGGTGCCGGAGTGGCCCAGGGGAATCGCCCGGTCAGATAGTAGGGCGTGCCGACCCCCAACCCGGCGGCGACGATCAGGAACAGGACCAGCTTGCGCAACGGATCCTCCTTAACCATGGCTTCCGGGTGCCGGATAGTGATTACCATTATTTCATCCTTCCGCCATCTGGCCAGCCTTGAAGCAACCGCCACCCAGCAGGCCGCGGGTCATGTGTGAGACCCGGGGTTTTCCGTTTTGAAGAAAGGGAAAAAGATGAATACCATGCATCCCAGGTTCGCCACCCAGGCCGTCCACGCCGGCCAGCATCCGGACCGGGAGACCGGAGCGCTGGTCGCGCCGCTCTACTTGACCAGCACCTACGTCTTCACGCCGGAAAAGATGGAGCGCTTCCTGGCCGGCGACACCGCCGGCATGTACACCTATGGCCGATGCCACAATCCCACCCAGAGCAGCTTCCAGGAGAAGGTGGCGGCCCTGGAGGGGGGCGAGGCGGCCCTGGCCACCGGGTCGGGCATGGCGGCCATCGCCCTGGCGGTGCTGGGCACCGTGCACAGCGGGGACCATCTCATCGCCTGCCGCACCGTCTACGGCGGCACCTTCGCCCTGTTCAGCAAGATCCTCGCCGAGCTGAACATCGACGTCACGTACCTGCAGGAGATGACGCCCGGGGCCCTGGACGCGGCGTGCCGCCCCAACACCCGGGGGGTGTTCCTGGAGACCGTCCTCAACCCGACCATGGAGGTGCTGGACCTGGACCCGGTCCTGGGCTGGGCGCGGGCCAAGGGCCTGCGCAGCTTCGTGGACAACACCTTCACCACCCCGTACCTGCTCCGCCCGCTGGAGCACGGCGCCAACGTGGTGGTCCATTCCACCACCAAGTACCTCAATGGCCACGGCGACCACGTGGGCGGCATCATCGTCGGCGACGCGGCCTACATCGAGCAGCTGCGCTCCAGCGTCTACATGGAGATGGGCCCGGTGCCGAGCCCGTTCGCGTGCTGGCTCGGGCTGCGCGGCCTCAAGACCCTGCACCTGCGCATGCGCGCCCACTGCGACAACGCCATGATCCTGGCCCGCTGGCTGGAACGGCATCCGAAGGTGGAAGCGGTGTCCTACCCCGGCCTGGCGAGCCATCCCCAGCACGAGCTGGCCGGCCGCATCCTGTCCGGGGGCTACGGCGGCATGCTCGCCTTTTCCGTGGCGGGGGGGCTGGCCGAGGCGCTGGGGGTCCTCAACCGCGTGCAGCTGGCCACCTACGCGGTCTCCCTGGGCGACCTGGACACCCTGGTGGAGCATCCCGGGACCATGACCCACGGCAACGTGGACCCGGCCACCCGGGCCCGGATGGGCATCCCGGACAACCTCATCCGGGTCTCGGTGGGGGTCGAGGATCCTCAGGACCTCATCGACGATTTCCAGCAAGCCCTGGCCGGGCTGTGACGAGTCCGCCCATGTCCTGCCTGCTGCTGGTCAACGGACGCTGCCACACCCAGGACCCCGCCTGCCCCCGCGCCACCGCCGTGGCCATCCGCGCGGGCCGGATCCTGGCCGTGGGCGGGGACGCGGACATCCGGGCCCTGGGCGGGGCCGGCGCCCGGACCCTCGACCTGAAGGGCCGGCGGGTCATCCCGGGCCTGGTGGACGGGCACATCCACTACTACGACTGGGCCCTGGGCCGCCGGCGGCTCCAGCTGGCGGGAATGGCCTCCCTGGGCCAGGTGACCGGGCGGGTCGCCCAGGCGGCCCAGGGCACCCCGGCCGGCGGCTGGATCCTCGGCCTGGGCTGGCTGGAAACGGACTGGGCGGATGGGCGCATGCCCCTCCGGGCGGACCTGGACCGGGCCGCCCCCGGGCATCCGGTCCTGCTTTGGCGCGCGGACCTGCATCTGGCCGCGGCCAATTCCCTGGCTCTGGGCCTCGCCGGCATCGGCCCGGGCACTCCGGACCCCCCGATGGGGCTCATCGACCGGGATGGGATGGGCCGGCCCACGGGCATCCTGCGGGACCTGGCCATCAACCTGGTCACCGGCCGGATCCCGCCCCCCACCGGCGCCCAGGTGGCCCAGGCCTTCTCGGACGGCTTCCAGGCCCTGCACCGGCTCGGCCTCACCGGAATCCACGACCAGCGCCTGATGGGCGGGATCGAAGGAGGGGCGGCCCTGCGGGCCTGGCAGACCCTGGCGGCGGACGGGAACCTGGACCTGCGGGTCTGGACCAACCTCCCGGGAGAGCGCCTGGACGAAGCCATCGCCCTGGGCCTGTGCACGGGCCAGGGGGGCGACCGCCTGCGCATCGGCCACTGCAAGTTCTTTGCCGACGGAGCCCAGGGCGTGCGCACCGCCTGGCAGCTGGAGCCCTATGCGGGGGGCGGCGGCACAGGCCTGCCCCTCACCCCCATGGAGACCCTGGAGAACGCGCTGCGCCGCGCCCGGGAGCACGGCCTGGCCTTGTCCGTGCACGCCAACGGCGACCGGGCCAACCGGGAGCTGGCCCGGGTGTTCCAGCGGGTCCTGGACGCCCCGCCGGCACCCGGCGCGGTCCCGCCCCGGGCTCCGCACCGGATCGAGCACATGCAGCTGATCCGCCCGGAGGACATGCCAGCGGTTCGCCCGCCTGGGGGTGATGGGCTCGGTGCAGCCGGTGGAGGTGGCCGAGGACATGGCCATGATGGAGGCCACGGTGGGCGACCGCAGCCGGTACGGCCACGCCTGGCGATCCATCTGGGACGCGGGCATCCGGCTCGCCTTCGGCTCGGACGCGCCGGTCAGCGATCCGGACCCCTTCCTGGGCATCCACGCCGCGGTCACCCGCCAGCGGCGGGACGGCACCCCCCCGGAGGGCTGGCACCCGGAACAGCGGCTGACCGTGGCGGAGGCGGTCTGGGCCTATACGATGGGGCCGGCCCTGGCCGCCGGGCAGGAGCGGGACCTGGGCAGCATCAGCCCGGGCAAACGGGCGGACCTGGTGGTGCTGGACCGGGACCTGTTCCGCCTGGACCCGATGGAACTGGCCGATGTGCGGCCGGCGCTCACCGTCTTCGACGGCCGGGTGGTCTACGCCGGGACGGGCATCTGAGCGGGTGTCCGGAGCGGACGGGATGCCGCCGGTGTCGTTGCAGGAGGCCAGCAGCAGGGACAACACGGCGGCGCCGGCGAGGCTCAGGAACGGACGCATGGTTCACTCTCCGACTTTGGCCCGGCCCGAAGGGGTGAAGAGGTTGAAGGCCTCCCCCTTGATCGAGTAGGTCCGGTGATCAAAGCTGACGGACGTAGGCGCGAAGGTGATCGCAGGGACAGGCTGGTCCTTGGGAAGGCCCTTGGTGGTTCGAAGCGTCCGGTGGGCGTCCGCCACCCGATGGATGTCCTGGCAGGCCATCTGGCTGCCGAGGGCGGGAAACGTCGCCCGGATCTGGTGATAGACCAGGTGGGGCAGGCCCACCCGATTCCAGCAGCGATGTTCCTGGACGCAAGGGACGATGGCATGGCAGGCCTGCGCAAAGAGCCGAGCAAGGTCCGCCAACGCTCCAGCTTGCCCAGGCGCCGTGAGAAGTTTGAAGGATCCCGTTCGTTCCATTTCGCTATTTTTTCGCCAACCCGGATGGCTGTCAAGCATCCATTCCTCCCCGCTCTGAAAAGTCGGTATGTCTCGTGTATCCCCGTAGGGAATAAAGAGAGGGACCGGGCTTCCTGGCCAATCCGATGCAACCAGGGCTACTGGAACCAGCTGGAGGACTGCTTCGCCACCCACTCGAACCTGACCTTTTCCCACGGCATCTGCCCGGAATGTGCGGACCGCCTCGCGAAGGAGCCGCTTGGTCCGGCTTCCCAGGCCGATTCCACCCAGCAGGTGCGGTCCGCCTTTTCAGACGGCCGTGCGGCTGGGCGTCCAGCTCCGGGCCAGAAAAAGGCCTTTAAACAATTTGGATTTGAAAACCATCCAGGAATGCCTATCCTAGCCAGCGGCAATCGCCAGCTGGCCTATCATGATGCCGATACGCACTACTTTTAAAATTGAGGTGTTAATAATGTTTCTTTTCAAAAAGTCTTTCCTCTGCGCCGCTGTGCTGGGCTCCCTGCCGCTGCTTTCCGCCCCTGCCCTCGCCGCCGGGGCCGGCAACCCCGGCCCGGCGCCGAATCAGGAGTACCCGCCGTACGCCCCCGTCGCCACCCAGCACTTCAGCCCCACCGGCCTGCTGGTGCGGGAGGCCAACTGGATCCGGAACCAGGTCTGGACCTCCGGGGACGTGAGCGACGCCTCCGCCTACCTGTTCCCCCGCAGCTTCGACGTCACCTCGGGCTACGGCATCCTGGGCACCGACTACTTCAGCTGGATGCTGGAGCACAACGCCCAGTACCAGGCCTACGACCTGGCCCACGACGACCACAAGATGGACGTCCCGGAAGGCGCCGGCAACGAAGCCGCCATCGAACGGGTGATGATGGCCAGCGGCTGCAACAGCTACGACATGGCCTGCTGGGCCATCGCCCTGTCCGCGGCCACCCGCAACCGGAACTTCTCCGGCGCCGAGGCGGACGACTTCACCAACGCCCTGGCGGCCTACCACCACTTCCTCGTCACCTCCTTCTACCCCGGCGGGTTCGCCTCGTACCGGGTGAGCGGCAACGGCACCTGGCACTACGGCGAAAGCGGGGAGGACGCGTCCCGGGGCACCGACGCCCAGGGCCGGCCCTGGGACTCCCGGAACGCCTACTACTGGGCTTTCCCGGCGCCCCGCTGGCAGAATCCGGATCCCCACTGGGATCCCCAGGCCCCCGCCGGGGCGGTGATGAGCTGGCCGGGGTGGGACGGGGTCAGCGGGGAGGAGGCCTGGGTCGCCTTCCTGGGGCCCATGCAGGTGGCCTACAACCAGGCCAAGGGACGGCCAGGCTGGTCCGCGGTCCGGGCGCCGCTGGACGCGCCGGCCCTGGTGGGGAACGCCTGCCGGGCCCTGAGGGCGGTGGGGCTGATGCAGAACTCGGCGACCGGCGGCATCTACCGCAAGGTGCGCACGCCCACCAAGCCGGACGATCCCGGCGGGTACGACGTGTCGGTGGAGAACAACTGGTCCATGTACACCGGCCTGCGTTTCCTCAAGGCGGCCATCGCCGACCTGCGCGCCGCCATGCCCGGCTACCGGCGGCAGCTGGACTTCGACCTGGACCAGGCCGAGCAGGACCTGGACCGGATCCAGGCCGGCATCAGGCGCTTCTTCAAGAACCGGAGCCTGGTCTGGCACTCGCCGGGGGAGCCGTTCGGGGATGCCGCGGCGGTCCCGTACGGGTTCTTCCTGCAGGGCACCACCGGCCCGGCCGGCGCCGCCCGGGGCAACACGGGCGCCTTCGCCACGGACGTGCAGACCTGGGGCATCGCCGCCATCCTGGGCGACCGGGACCTGGAACAGGAGCTGGAGCAGGTGTACGGCCCGGATTTCCTGGACCGGATGTTCCAGGCCGCCGTGGAGCTGGGCGGCTATTACGTCAAGGACGCGGCGGGGCGCCCGGCGCTGGCCGGCATCGGCTTCAACGCCCAGGAGGCCGGGAACCCGGCCGGCCAGCTGTCCGGAGAATGGACCTGGGGCGCCATCAACGCCGCCGTCGTCCTGGCCGACTTCCACCAGGAGCCCGCCCACGCCAACCCGGCCGAGGCCGCCGCGCTCCTGGCCCAGGCCCGGAGCATGATCGCCGGCGTGGACCAGCTGTGTTCCCACTACTACAACCCCCAGCACCGGCCCGATGGGCGGGAATGGGTCGGCTACCTCTACGCCAACGCCCGGCAGTGGATCCCCTGGGGCCGGTTCTCCAACGCCTGCCCCTCCCAGGCGGCCACCACCTGGGCCCTGCGGGTGAGCGCCGGCTTCAACAGCTTCGAACTGGGCGGCGGCGCCCACCAGGCCACGGTCCAGGGCCTGGGGCTGGCGGGAGGGCAGGACTGACACTTCCCGCGCGGTTCGTGGGATCATGGCGGCCCGTCAGGGAGGCGCCCTTGCCCCACCCCATACCCTTCGCGATCCTTGTGCTCCTGTCCCGGCTCACGGCCCCGCCGCCCGCGCTGCCGCCGCTGGCCATGCCGCCCACCCCCGGGGCGGTCCCCGGCTACACGGAACTGGACCCCGCCACCGGGCTGCACATGACCGGGACGCCCCAGCACCTCCAGGCCGCCACCTACCGCCTGCAGGTGACCGGCAAGGTGGACCGGCCCCTGAGCCTCGGCTACGACGACCTGCGCCGCCTGCCCCGCCGCACCACCCGCGATCCCATCGTCTGCCGGGGCTATTTCGAGGACTATGCCGACTGGGCCGGCGCCAGCCTGGAGGCGGTGCTGGACCAGGCGGGGCTGAAGCCGGGCGCCAAGGAGCTGGAACTGGTCAGCGCGGACGGCTACAGCGCGACCGTGAGCCTGGCCGAGGCCCGCTCGGGCTACGCCTTCCTGGCCTACGAATGGGAGGGCAAGGCCCTGCCGGAGTTCCACGGGTACCCGGTGCGGGCCGTGTTTCCGGGGCAGCCCGGGAACCGGTGGGTCAAGTGGCTGGTGGCCATCAAGGTCCAGTGACCCGTCAATTGCCCGACGGGTCCGGCAGGCTCTCCACCACGTCCTGGTACTTCCGGGCCATGTCCTGGTCCGTGTCCCAGAACTGCATCACCACGTCCCTGAACCTGCCCTGCACCTGCACCAGGGCGTCCACCACCTCCGGGTCGAAGTGGGTGCCCCGCCCTTCCAGCATGATCTCCATGGCGGCTTCGTGGGACAGGCCGGCAGCCTGGATGCGGCGCCGGATCAAGGCGTCGTACACGTCCGCCACGGCCATGATCCGGGCCGAAAGGGGGATCTGGTCCCCCTGCAGTCCCTGGGGGTAGCCGGTGCCGTCCCACTTCTCCTGGTGGGAATAGGCGATCTCCTTGGCCAGGGCCAGGAAGCGCACCGGGGCCCGCAGCTGGCGCTCGGCGTTCTCGATGGCCTCCTTGCCCAGAACGCAGTGGCGCTTCATGAGCTCGAACTCCGCCGGGGTGTACTGCCCGGGCTTGAGCAGGATCCGGTCCGGGACCGCGATCTTGCCGATGTCGTGCAGGGGCGCCGACTTGAACAGCAGGTCGATGGTCTCGTCGTCCAGCGCCGCGGCGTATTTGGGCCGGGTGCTGAGTTCCAGGGCCAGGATCCGGACAAAGCGCTGGGTGCGGTGGATGTGGTTGACGGTGGCGTTGTCCCGGCTCTGGGCCAGGGCGGTCATGGCCACGATGGCCACGTCCTGGATGCTGGCCAGTTCGCGCACGCGCCGGTTCACTTCCATCTGCAGGTAGACCGCCTTGTCCCGGAGGAAGTCCCGGGCCTCCTTCAGCTGCAGGTGGGTGCGCACCCGGGCCAGGAGGACAGGGGCGCTGAGGGGCTTGGGGATGTAGTCCACCGCCCCCAGGTCCAGGCCCAGCTTGTCCTCCTCCGCTTCGTTCTTGCTGGTGAGGGTGATCACCGGGATGCTCCGGGTGGTCGGGTAGCGCTGGAGGCGGCGCAGCACTTCGCAGCCGTCCATGGTGGGCATCGCGAGGTCCAGCAGGATCAGGTCCGGAAGGTTGCCGCTCTGCAGGTAGGCCAAGGCCTTCTCGCCGCTGCTGGCCACTTTCACCGTGTACAAGTCCCTGAGGATCGCGGACATGGCGGAAAGGTTTTCCAGGGCGTCATCCACGACCAGGATGGTGGGCCGGGATGGGGCCTCGGTTGTGGCGTTCATGATGCTCTCCCAACCAGACCGGATCTTTTTGCCAGGCAGGCATGGGTCGGGCAAAGAGATTCCAGTGCATTGCCAGCAGGGTAGATGTAAAAGATGCTTAATGATACATCACCCTGGCAACCCCTCCAGGTCAAAGGAGGCCTCGGGTCTGGCCTGCCCGATCGGGGTCGCGGCCGGGTTCAGGACGGCCTCACCGCCCCGCCCCACGGCCGCCATCCACCGTGGTCTCCCCCAGCATGATGGGCACCGCCACTTTCAGCATCAAGGTGAAGGCCAGGAACCCCACCCCGAAGATCCCCAGAGCCACCAGGATCTCGGTGCGGGACGGGGTGTACACGTAGATCTCCCCCAGGGGATCGGGGGTCAGCCCGGGGATGATGAGGCCCATGCCCTTCTCGATGTACACGCTCGCGTAGATGAGGGCACAGCCCAGGTTGAGGGTGGGCCAGTGGCGGCGGGTGCGGGGGATCAGCAGCAGCAGGAACGCCGCCAGCCCGCAGGCGGCGGAAGCCCACGCGAACGGCACCAGGGCGTGATGGCCCTTGAGTCCGAACCACAGGTAGCGGGTGTACATCAGGTGCTGGGTGCCCGAGTAGAACTCCTTGAAAACCTCCGCAGCGGTGAGGAAGAGGGTGAAGCCCATGGTGTAGGCCATCAGCTCGGCCACCTTGAAGATGGCCTCGTCCTTGATCCGCAGGCTGGTGACCTTGCGCAGGATCTGCAGAAGCACCAGCAGGATGGCCGGCCCAGAGCAGAACGCCGAGGCCAGGAAGCGGGGCGCCAGGATGGCGGAGTTCCAGAACGGGCGCGCAGCCAGGCCGTTGAACAGGAACGCCGTGACCGTGTGGATGCTCACCGCCATGGGGATGGAGGCCAGCACCAGGGGCAGCACGAGCGCTTTCACGTAGTGGCGCCGGGTGTACGAGCAGTAGATCAGGTAGGTGACCACGAACCAGTTGAGCAGCAGGTAGGCGTTCAGCACGATCACGTCCCAGGCCAGCAGGGAGGTGGGGAAGTTGAGCCGGCCCACCAGGGGCAGGATGTGCCAGAACCGGTCCGGGCGGCCGATGTCCACCAGGACGAAGCACAGGCACATGACCAGGGCGCTGATGGCCAGCACCTCGCCCAGGACGGTGATCTCCCGGATGGGCTCCCAGTCGTACACGTAGGCGGGGATCACCAGCATGATGGCGGCCGCCGCCACTCCCACCAGGAAGGTGAAGTTGCCGATGTAGAACCCCCAGCTCACCTGGTCGCGCATGTGGGTCACCACCAGGCCGTCCCGCAGCTGGCCCAGGTAGGCCGCGGCCCCGACGGCGATGAGTAGGACCAGGAAGCCCACCCAGGCGTAGTACAGGCGGTTGCCCACCAGGATGTGGCCCAGGGAATCCTTGGCGAAGCGGGTCCAGGCGTGCGGCGTCCCCATGGTCAGACTCCGTAGAAGTAGAAGAACTTGGGCTTGGTGTTCAGCTCTTCCTTGAAGATGAAGACCCGCTTGTGCTCAAGGATGTAGCGGATCTCGCTGGCGGGGTCCGCCAGGTTGCCGAACTTGCGCGAGCCGGTGGGGCAGATCTCCACGCAGGCCGGGTAGCGTCCCTTGCGCACCCGCTGGATGCAGAAGGTGCACTTCTCCACCACCCCCTTGAGGCGCGGGCGGTTGCCCAGGTAATGGGTGTCCGGGTTCACCTCCTCCCCCGGCAGGCCGGGCTCGCCCCAGTTGAAGCGCCGGGCCCCGTAAGGGCACGCGGCCATGCAGTAGCGGCAGCCGATGCACCAGCTGTAGTCCACCACCACCACGCCGTCCCGCTCCTGCCAGGTGGCGCCCACGGGACAGACCTTGGTGCAGGGGGCGCTGCGGCACTGGTGGCACTGCACCGGCATGTAGAAGTGGCCCTCCTGGGGCACCAGCTCCGGGTCGTAGTACGGGTCCGCGTGGGTGACGTCCACCCCTTCATCCTTGTCCATCTGCAGCACCCGGATCCATTCGATCTGGGGCTCGCGGCTCTGGTTGTTCTCCTTGACGCAGGCCTTGGCGCAGCGCCGGCAGCCGATGCAGCGGGACAGGTCCAGGGCGTAGCCGAACAGCACCCCCGGCAGCGCCGGCTCGGTGCCGATGTGGACCTCTTTGCCGTACTTGCGCCGGGCCTCGCGCTCCAGGCGGGCGACGGTGTCCCGCAGCTCACCCGGAGTCAGCTCCCGGAAGTTGTGCTGCAGGAACGCCTCCACCTGGTCCCTGCCGCAGCCTGCGAGGGTGGCCAGGGCCGCGCCCATGGCCGTCGTGGCGGCGCCCAGGAACCGGCGCCGGCCCGGCTCGGGACATTCCGGAGGGTGGGGGCAGGTCACAGGGCACCTCCTCGGCGGGCCTGGATCGCCTCCGGGCGGACCGGGGGCGGCATGGGCTTCAAGGCCTGGAAATGGGGGGAATGGGGGTTGTGGCAGTTGACGCACAGGAGGTACTGCTTGGACCCGTTCCAACTCCCGGTGCGCTTGCCGTGCACCCCGGCCCGCCAGTCCCGCAGCTTCTCTCCGTGGCACTGGCCGCAGAGTTCATAGGAAACCTTGAACGAGATCTTCTCGCCGCTGGCCAGGTGCAGCCGGTCCCGGTCCTGGGGGTCGTGGCAGTCCAGGCACCACCGGCTTGCGGGCCCGTGCTGGAGCTGGATGTCCGCGTGCATGCCCTCGAGTTCCCGCCGCACCGGGTTGACCTTCAAGGTCTTGCCGTCGTGGCAGGCGGAGCAGGGGAAGATTCCCTCAGTGAAGGGTGGGGGTGGCACCTGGATGTCCTGGGCGCCCAGCGGGGCCGCCAGCAACGCCAAAGTGACGCCCAGGATCCGTCCAGGTGGAAGGAGAGTGGCTGGGATGCCCATGCGCTGCTCCCAAGGAGCCCTCCGCCGGAGCCGGGAGGGCAGCCGGACGGTGGGGAGGGGCAATTCATAATTTCGGACTAGATAATCTACAATTCTGAATTCGTTGCGTTAGACTTTGGGTTCTTGCTTCCGTATGTCAACAATTAAATTTAAAATATAATTAATGAATTTGCTTCTCAATCGCAGTACGCTCTTGTCTAATTAAGTGTTTGAACATATATTAGTTCAGGTCGCTTCCCCGGAGGTCGCCATGCCTGCCACACCCCTCGCCCAGCCGGTGCTGTTCGTATCCCACGGCGCCCCCACCCTGGCCCTGGACGGGGGCGACTGGGCCGCGGCCCTGGCCGGGTGGAGCCGGACTCTGGAAGGGGTCCAGGCCCTCCTGGTCATGAGCGCCCACTGGGAGGCGCCCGGCCCGGTCCGGGTCACGACCTCGCCCCAGCCCGGAACCCTGCATGATTTCAGCGGATTTCCCGAGCGCCTGTACCACCTGCGGTATCCGGCCCCCGGGGATCCGGCCCTGGCCGGGAAGGTGCTGGACCTGCTGCGGGAAGGCGGCGTCGAAGCCATGGGCGATGCCCAACGCCCCCTGGACCACGGGACCTGGGTGCCGCTGGGGGCGGCTTTCCCCGAGGCCCGCATCCCGGTGGTGCAGGTGTCCCTGCCGGTGTCCCGCACCCCCAGCCAGGTCTTCCACCTGGGGCGCCTGCTCCGCCCCCTGCGCCAGGAGGGCGTGCTGGTGGCGGGCAGCGGCGGCGTGGTGCACAACCTGCGCCTGCTGGACTGGACCGGGCGGCGGGGACCCGAGGACTGGGCCCTGGGCTTCGAGGCGTGGATGGCCGGGCGGGTGGCACGCAAGGACCTGACCGCCCTGTTCCAGGCCGCCCGGGAAGCCCCGGCCTATGCCCTGGCGGTGCCCACCTCCGAGCATCTGGATCCGCTCTATTTCGCCCTGGGGGCAGCCGGGGACGGAGAACTGGGCACCCTGTACCAGGGTTGGCAACTGGGCAGCCTGTCCCTGCGCACCTGGACCTGGGAGGGCGGATCCCAGGGAGCCTGAAGGCGACAGCGCCCACCAGGCGCTGGCCGGGCTTGCGACGGCAAACGAAAACGGAGGGGCCCCGGGGGCCCCTCCGATCTTCAAACCCGCGCGGGCGGTGCTACTGCTTCTTGATGGCGTAGTGACTTGGCGGGGATCTTCTGGGCGGTGGTGGGAAGGAAATGCTGGCCCTTGATGCCGCCGAGGACATAGCAGTCCATGAACAGCAGCGCCATGTTCTTGGTGCGCACACCGGTGTTGGAATCGGTGTAGAAGGCACCGTTCCACTTGGCTCCGGGGGTCCACTTGCCGTAGGCGCTGAACAGGTCCGGCAGGCTGTTCTTCTTGGCCTTGCCTTCCACCACCCGGATGGCGTACTCGCCCAGGCCGGCGCTCACGGTGTAGCCGTAGCTGAAGGCCCAGGTGCCGAAGCGGCCGGCGCCGCCCTTGGCCACCACCGCCTTCTCGACCTTGCTCAGGATGGCCGGGAAGTTGCCGGCTTCCTTGGACAGGTCCAGGCCCAGGGCGCCCGGATAGCCCATGAGCGGACTGGGCAGGTCCGCTTCCACGAAGAGGCCGTTCTTGGAATTCAGCAGCTGCTTGAGCAGCGGCTCGGTGTGGGCGTCGTTGGTGCAGAAGAACGCCACCTTCTCGCCGTTGGGGCCGTACTTCTTGAGCCAGGCGGGCACCTTCTCCAGGATGAACTGCTGGGCGCCGGCCACGCCCACATCCGAAGTGGGGTCGGGAGCGGTTTCGAAGGCCCACTGCACGCCCAGGTCCTTGCACGCCTGCTCCATGATGGCGCGCCGGCGGCCGAGGCTCTCGTAGGACATGTGCCGGGGGAAGGAGATGTGCACGAAGGTCTTGGCGCCCATCTGCTTGGCCGCCCAGATGATGGTGTAGCCCCGGGACACGAAGTCCTGGCTGGCCACGAAGTCGGCGCTGCCGGAGATGACCAGGGGATCCTCGTGGGCCTCGCCGGCCAGGCAGAAGATGTCCGGGCGCTTGGCGTGCACCCGCTTGAAGGCCTCGGCGGTGCCGGGAATGGCCTGGTTGACGACGATCGCCTTCATCTGGGGGTCGTCGGACATGGCGACCACGTTGGAAATGAAGGTCTCCTGCTGGGACATGAAGTCGTCGGGATAGGTCATGTGCTGGATCATCCCGCCGCTCTTCACCGATCCGTATTCCTTGATCAGGGCCTCGGCCCCGCGCAGGTCGTCCTCGGACTGGGACACGGTGCCGGTGCAGATGCCCACGTGGAACTTGGCGTCAGCCATGGCGGGGTTGCCGGCCAGGAATAGCGCCACCGGGACCAGGGCGGTCGCAACCTGAGTTGATTTAATCATGGTACCTCCATTCGGATGGAAAATCGGGGAGAGCAATATTGTATATCCTTATGGGTCGATGCAAATAGAAAATAAGTTTGCACATGGGTGTTTTGTCCTATGTTTTATTAATGATAAGTCATGGACTGGATCATCCCGCCGTTCTTCACCGGTCCGGATTCCTTGATCAGGGCTTCGGCGCCGGACAGGAGCACCGCCGCCGGAACCCGCGCGGTGGCCATGGGGTTCAGTTTGATCATGTCGCCTCCGGGGCATTTGAGGAACCCGAATTGTAGGCACAAATCGGGCATATCCTACGGGAAAAAAAATAAACAAAGGGCAAATATTGCTTATTTAATAAAAAAATAAATTTAATTGTGATTTTATTACATTATTTTCATCCAAGGTGTTTTAGGGGACTCGTTTGCCCTGACGCCCCTTCGTCCCCTGTCTGTACCCAGCCCCAGATTCCCAATCCGATCGAGATTCCCAAAGCCCTGCAGATAAACCATGTTCGCCGTCCGGAGGCGGATCTGGGCGAGGCCTCCAGGCTCGTCATCCTACTTGATGAATTTTAAATATACCCCTGAGATCACATCATCGTCCGGAATCGGCCTGCCCGGAAACCTGCAAGCCGCATGCTCTCGGGCCCTTCGTTCCGGCGCCCGTCCCGGAACCGCCCCCTCCGCAACCCGCTAGAATGAAATAATCTTTCCCTCTTTCCTGGAGATGTCGATGTTCACCGCCCAAACCTATGCGGATCGCCGGACCCGCCTGCAGCTGCAACTGGGGTCAGGCCTGCTGTTGTTCCTGGGCAACGACGAAAGCTCAATGAACTACCGGGACAACACCTACCCGTTCCGCCAGGACAGTACGTTCCTGTATTTCTTCGGCCTGGACCGGCCCGGCTGCGCGGCGCTCATGGACCTTGACCAGGGGCGCACCGTGCTGTTCGGGGATGACCTGACCCTGGACGACATCGTCTGGACCGGGCTCCAGCCCACCCTGGCCGAGTTGGCGCGGGGGGCCGGGGTCACCGAAACGGCCCCCCTGGCCGGGCTGGAGGAGGCTCTGCAACGGGCTGCCGGGCGCATGGTCCATTTCCTGCCGCCCTACCGCCCGGAACACCGCCTCGACCTGTTCCAGCTCCTGGGCCTGGCCCCGGACCGCCAGGACGCCGCCGCTTCCATCCCGTTCCTCCAGGCGGTGGTGGAACGGCGGGCGGTGAAAGGGCCCGAGGAAATCGCCGAACTGGAGCGGGCCGTGGACATCACCGTGGACATGCACCTGGCCGCCATGGCCATGGCCCGGCCGGGGGTGGCCGAGGCGGAGATCATGGCCAGGGTCACCCAGGTGGCCCTGGCCGCCGGGGGCGCCCTGGCCTATCCGGTGATCGGCACCGTGCACGGGGAGACCCTGCACCACCACCATTACGAAAACACCTTGCAAAGCGGGCAGTTGTTCTTGCTGGACGCCGGGGCCGAGACCGCCGCCCATTACGCCGGGGATCTCACCAGCACCTGCCCGGTGGACCCGGCCTTCACCCCCCGCCAGCGGGACGTGTACGAGGTGGTGCTGCGCGCCCACCTGCAGGCGGTGGACCAGGTGCGGCCAGGGATTCCGTTCCGGGACCTCCACCTGGCCGCCTGCCGGACTCTGGTGGAAGGGCTCAAGGACCTGGGGCTCATGCGGGGGGACCCCGTGGAAGCGGTGGCCCAGGGGGCCCACGCCATGTTCTTCCCGTGCGGGCTGGGCCACATGCTGGGCCTGGACGTGCATGACATGGAAAGCCTGGGGGAGGTCTGGGTGGGCTACGAAGGACAGCCCAAGAGCACCCAGTTCGGCCTCAAGTCCCTGCGCCTGGCCCGGCCCCTGCAGCCGGGCTTCGTCCTGACGGTGGAGCCGGGGCTCTACTTCATCCCAGAGCTGGTGCGCCGCTGGCGGGCGGAGGGACGCTTCACGGCCTTCATCAACTATTCTAAAATCGAGGCTTACCTTGATTTCGGGGGCGTCCGCATCGAGGAGGACGTCCTGGTCACCGCCGCGGGCCACCGCATCCTGGGCAAGCCACGCCCGCGCACGGCGGCGGAACTCGCCGCGGCGCGGAGCCGGTGACCGCCATGCGCATCACCACCGTCAAGATCCTGCCGGTCACCATCCCGCGCCTGAAGGCCCTCAAGGTGACCTACACCACCCGCACGGTCTACCAGGGGTTCCTGCTGCAGCTGGGCACCGATTCGGGGTGTACCGGCCTGGGCGAAGCGGCGCCCAATTTCGAGGTGTGCGGGGAAGACCTGGAAGGCACCGCCGCGGCCCTGGCGGCCATGGCAGCCCAGGTCCGGGACGGCGATCCCCTGGAGCGGGAGGCCTTGCTGGCCCGGCTGGAACCTTGGCGCCGGGACCACGCCGCAGCCCTGACCGCCATCGACACGGCCCTCTGGGACCTGGCCGGAAAGGCGGCCGGGCTGCCGGTGCGGTGCCTGCTGGGGGGCTTCCGGCGCAGCCTCCCCAACGCCATGACCATCGGCATCCTGCCCCTGGAAGAGACCCTGGCCGAGGCCCGGTCCATCCTGGCCGGCGGGCGCTTCGCCGAAATGAAGCTCAAGCTGGGCCTGGACCCGGACCTGGACGTGGTCCGGGTGCGGGCGGTGCGGGCCCTGGCCGGCCCGGACGTCCCCCTGCACGTGGACGCCAAC
>CAWFOJ010000326.1:0-4599 GCA_963816585.1 uncultured Holophagaceae bacterium
GGCGGCGCCCATGCGCGACCCGGACGGCGCCGTGCGCGGGGCCATCGCCACCTTCACGGACGTGACCGAGCAGAAACGGGCGGAACGCCTCCTGCGGGAGAGCGAGGAGGAAGCCCGGGCCCGGGCCGGGCTGCTGGAGGCCGTCCTGGACACCATCGCCGACGGGGTGGTCGTCTACGACCGGGAGGGCCGCACCGTGCGTTCCTCCCCGGCCGCGGACAGCATGCTCGGGATCCCGCCGGAGGAGCGCATGCAGCCTGTGCAGGAGCGGGGCCGGCGGCAGTACGAGATCCGTACCGAGGACGGAGCGCTGCAGCATATCGAGGACTACGTGGCGGTGCGGGCCGCCGTGCGCGGCGAGACGGTGCCCGGGGCCCTGTACCTGGTCCGGGCCGGACAGGCCGCGCCCCGGTGGCTGAACATCAGCGGCAAGCCCCTGATCCTTTCCGGCCGCCATGCGGGCGGGGTGATCTCCATGACCGACATGACCGCGCGCAAGCGGGCGGAAGCCGAACTGGGGGTCATCAACCGCCTGTATGCGGTGCTGAGCCGGGTGAACGAGGCCATCGTGCGGATCCGGGAGGAGCGCGCCCTGTACCATGAGGTGTGCCGCATCGTGTCGGAGGAGGGCGGCTTCCCCCTGGTCTGGGTGGGCCTGGTGGAGGACCGGGAGGTGGCGGTGGCCGCAAGCTGGGGCCCCGCCGCCGGCTACCTGCGGGACATGCGCGTGGAAGTGGACGGCGACCTGGGCCAGGGCCCCACCGGCACCTGCATCCGGGAGGACCGCCCGGTGGTGAACGACGATTTCGACCACAACCCGGCCACCTGGCCCTGGCGCGCCGCCACCCATCGCCACGGGCTGCGCGCCTCGGCGGCCTTCCCCCTGCACCGGGCCGGGCAGGCCATCGGTGCCATCACCTTCTACGCCGCCCGCCCGGGCTTCTTCACCGCCAAGCAGGTGGACCTGATCGAGTCCCTGGCCGCCGACTTGTCCTTCGCCCTGGACGCCATGGAGCTGGAGCGCCGGCGCAGCGCCGCCGAGCAGGAGCTGCGCCAGGCCATCGAGCGCCTCCAGGAAGCGGACCAGCGCAAGGACGAGTTCCTGGGCATGCTCTCCCACGAACTGCGCAACCCGCTGGCCCCCATCCGCAACGCCGTCTTCATCCTGCGCCACGCCGCCCCGGGCACCCCGCCGGCCGTCCAGGCCCAGGGGGTGATCGACCGCCAGGCCGGGCACATGGCGCGCCTAGTGGACGACCTGCTGGACGTCACCCGCATCGCCCGGGGCAAGGTGGAGCTGCGCCGCTCCCGCATCGACCTGTGCGCCCTGGTCGCCCGGGCCGCGGAGGATTTCCGGGGCCTGATGCCGGACCTGGCGGGGGCCCTGGACGTCCAGCTCCCGCTCCAGGCGGCCTGGACCGAAGTGGACCCCACCCGCATCACCCAGGTGATCGGGAACCTCCTGCACAATGCCGCCAAGTTCACCAGCCAGGGGGGCACCGTGACCTTGTCCATGCACATGGCGGACGGCGCCGCGGAGATCCGGGTCCGGGACACCGGGGCCGGGATCGAGCCGGCGCTCCTGCCCCGGATCTTCGACCCGTTCGTCCAGGGCCAGCGCACCTTGGCCCGCACCGAAGGGGGGCTGGGCCTTGGCCTGGCGCTGGTCAAGGGCATCGCCGAGCTGCACGGGGGCGCGGTCCAGGCCCGGAGCGCCGGGCCTGGCCTGGGCGCCGAGTTCATCCTGCGCCTGCCCCTGGCGGCGTCCGGCCCGGAACCGGGGCTGGACCGGGGGGGCCCGGCGCCGCCGGAGGGTTCCCGGCAGATCCTGGTGGTGGACGACAACCGGGATGCCGCCGAGACCCTGGCCATGCTCCTGCGCCTGATGGGGCACCAGGCCACCCTGGCCTACGACGGCCAGGATGCGTTGCGGGCCGCCCGGGAGGCCCGTCCGGACCTGGTGCTTTGCGACCTGGGCCTGCCGGGGCTGGACGGCTTCCAGGTGGCCCGGGGCCTGCGGACAGCCTGGGGCAAGGGCCTGCGCCTGGTGGCCGTGAGCGGCTATGCCCGGCCCGAGGACGTCCAGCGGGCCCTGGAGGCAGGTTTCGACGCCCACCTGGCCAAGCCGCCGTCCCTGGAGGAGATCCGGGACCAGCTGGCCCGGTTGGGCCCCGGCGGCGGGTGATCGGGTGCCATGGGAGCCATCCGCCCGCTGGATCCGCACTGCCTCCTGGGTACCTGGCTGCTCGTCGCCGGCCTCCTGGGCGGATGCGCTGTCCCCGGCCCGGCCCAGGGCGCGGCCGGAGTCGCGGCGGAGCCCGGCGAGGCCCTGGGCGCCCGCATCCGGGCCTTCATCCAGGCGCCCCGCTTCGCCGCCGCCCGCTGGGGCATCCAGGTGCTGGACCTGGACACGGGGCGGGTGCTGTTCGACCAGGCCGCCGGCAAGTACTTCCTGCCCGCCTCCAACACCAAGCTGTTCACCGCCGCCATGGCCCTGCAGGAACTGGGCGCGGACCTGCGCATCCGCACTTCCCTGTACGCTCCTGCCCGGCCGGGGGCGGACGGGGCCCTGGCCGGGGACCTGGTCCTGTACGGGCGCGGCGACCCGTGCCTGATGGCCCCCTGGCGGGGCGGCCCGTACCGGCCGGACCCCATGGAGTCGCTGGCGGAGCAGCTCCAGGCCCAGGGGGTGCGGACCATCCGGGGGGACCTGGTGGGGGACGACAGCTACTTCACCGCCCCGCCCTACGGCCCCGGCGCGGACTGGGCCGACCTGCGCTTCCCCTACGGGGCCGAGCCCACGGCCCTGGCCGTCCACCACAACTGGGTGGACCTGTGGGTGTACCCGGGCCCGGCGCCGGGCGCCCCCTGTTTCCTGTTCGCCCAGCCGGGGCACGGGCTGGTGGCCTTGCGCAACGACACCCGCACCGCCGCCCCCGGCGCGGGCCAGGGGGTGCGGGCGGACCGGGCCCCGGGGGAGGCGGCCATCCGGGTCACCGGCAACCTGGCATCCGGCACCGGGCCGGTGCGCCTGGCCGTGACCATCCGGGATTCGGCCCTGTTCGCCGCCCGGCTCCTGGAGCGGGCCTTGGCCCGGCACGGCATCCGGCTGGAGGGCCGGGCCCGCTCCCGCCACGCCCAGGACCGGGAGGACCCCCTGGACCCGGACCGGATGGTGGAACTGGGGCACCTGGAGAGCCCTGCCCTGGGCACGATCCTGAAGGACATGCTCAAGGATTCGGACAATTTGTCCGCCCAGCTGGTCCTGCTCCAGGCTGGAGCCCAGGCCGGGGCTGCCGGGACCGGGGACACCGCCCGGCGGGGGCTGGCGGTGCTGGACGCCTGGATGGCCCGGGCCGGGCTGCGGCCCGGGGACGCGGTGCTGGAGGAGGGGGCCGGCCTGTCCCGCCGGAACCTGGTCCAGCCCCAGGCCATCGTCCAGCTGCTGGCCTACATGGACCGCCAGCCGGCCGGGGCCGCGTTCCGGGCCGCCCTGCCCCTGGCCGGGGTGGACGGCACTCTGCGGGAGCGCCTGGGCGGGACCGCCGCCGCCGGAACCCTGAGCGCCAAGACCGGCACCATGCGCAACACCTATGCCCTCTCAGGCTATGCGGGCCGGCTGGCGTTCGCCCTCATGCTCAACAACTACCGCCCGGACCCGGCTTGGGGCGCCCCGCCGCCCCGGGCCGACCTGGACGCCCTGGCGGCGATGGTGGCCGAAGCCGCCGGCGCGGCCAAGGAACCCTGAGGATTTTCAAGGAAATTCACTATCCGGGGGTGATCTTCCGCGATACGCTGATTTTTCTGCCGGACGTATGGGCCGGGATTCCAGCCCTCAAGGAGAGGGCAACTAATTCGAGGTGGACGAATGTCCCAACTTTCAACACTCATCAAGGGCAAGGGCTCCAAGCAGCTGGGCCGCATCACGGTGCTGGACGCATCAATGCTGGAAGACGAGACCCCGGAAACCCAGGAGTTCCTGGACGCCCTGAACGGTGAGACCCGCGCCCTCCGGGAAGAGGAAGTGGTGCGCGGCGTCGTGGTGGAGATCCGCGGCAAGGATGTGATCATCGACATCGGCTACAAGGGCTCCGGCACCGTCAACATGGATGAGTTCAACAACCCCGACGGCACCCCCGGCGTGGCCGTGGGCGACGTGGTGGAAGTGCTCCTGGAGCACCTGGAGGACCAGAACGGCAACGTCCGCCTGTCCCGGGAGCGCGCCGAGAAGATGAAGATCTGGGACGAGGTGGAGAAGGCCTTCCGGGCCAACCTCACGGTCCACGGCGTGGTGCTTGAAAAAGTCAAGGGCGGCCTGGCGGTGGACATCGGCATCCGCGCCTTCCTGCCCGGTTCCCAGGTGGACACCAAGCCGGTGCGCAACCTGGACCCGTTCCTGGGCAAGTCCTTCGACATGAAGGTCATCAAGGTGAACCGCCGGCGGGGCAACATCGTCCTCAGCCGCAAGCTGTTCCTGGAGACCATCAACGCCAACCTGAAGGAAGAGACCCTGGCCGGCCTGGAGGAAGGCAAGCTGGTGGAAGGCACCGTCAAGAACATCACCGAGTACGGGGCCTTCGTGGACCTGGGCGGGGTGGA
>CAWFOJ010000327.1:0-12345 GCA_963816585.1 uncultured Holophagaceae bacterium
GTCCTCGCTCACCAGGGAGGCCTCGCGCATGTAGCGGGCCAGCTGGGCGTCGTCGAACACGATGGCCATGCCCCGGCCGCCCAGCACGTAGCTCGGGCGCACCATCACCGGGTAGCCCAGGCTCCCGGCCACCGCCTGGGCCTCCTCCAGGCTGGTGGCGGTGCCCCAGGGGGCGGCCGGGATGCCCAGGCGCCGGAGCACCTCGCCGAACCGGTCCCGGTCCTCGGCGTCGTGGATGGCCTGGTGGGCGGTGCCCAGCAGGGGCACCCCGGCGGCCTGCAGGCGCCCCGCGAGCTTCAGGGGGGTCTGGCCGCCGAACTGGGTGAACACGCCCAGCAGCCTGCCGCCGGCGGCCTCCCGGTCCACCACCGCCTGCACGTCCTCGAAGGTGAGGGGCTCGAAGTACAGGCGGTCGGAAATGTCGAAATCGGTGCTGACCGTCTCTGGGTTGCAGTTCACCAGGATGGCCTCAACCCCCTGGGCGCGGATGGCTTCCACCGCCTGCACGCAGCAGCAGTCGAACTCCACCCCCTGGCCGATGCGGTTGGGGCCGCTGCCCAGGACGATGGCCTTGGGGCGGTCCGTGGGCGAGGCTTCCGAGCGCTCCTCCCAGGTCTGGTACAGGTACGGGGTCTCCGCCTGGAACTCCCCGGAACAGGTGTCCACCCGCTTCACCACCCGTTCCAGGCCCCGGGCCCGGCGCAGCCGGGCCGCCTCTTCCTCGCTGGCGCCGCAGAACCGGCCGATCTGGGCGTCCGAGAACCCCGCCCGCTTGGCCTCGAGCAGCAGGTCGTCGGGCAGGCTGGCCAGGGGGAAGCCCCGCAGGCGTCCCTCCAGGATCATGATCTCCTCCATCTCCCGGATGAACCACGGGGAGATGCTGGTGAGCCGGCTCAGCTCCTCGACGGTGTGGCCCACCTGCAGCGCCCGGTAGATCCAGAAGACGCGCTGGGGGCCGGGCATGAGCAGGTGCTCCTTGAGCCGGGCCAGGTCCAGCTTGCCCCTCAGGGCCCCGGCCAGGCCCAGGTAGCCTTCCTCCAGGCTGCGCAGGGCCTTCTGGAGGGCTTCCTGGAAGCTGCGGCCGATGGCCATGGCCTCGCCCACGCTCTTCATCTGGATGCCCAGCACCGGCTCGGTCTCCGGGAACTTCTCGAAAGTGAACCGGGGCACCTTGACCACCACGTAGTCCAGCACCGGCTCGAAGGCGGCCTTGGTGCGCCCGGTGATCACGTTGGGCAGCTCCCACAGGCGGTAGCCCAGGGCCAGCTTGGTGGCCACCCAGGCGATGGGGAAGCCGGTGGCCTTGCTGGCCAGGGCCGAGGAGCGGGAGACCCGGGGGTTCATCTCGATGACCACCATGCGCCCGGTCTCGGAGTTGAGGGCGAACTGGATGTTGCTGCCCCCGGTCTCCACCCCCACCCCGCGGATCACGGCCTTGGCGGCCTCGCGCATGCGCTGGTACTCCGGGTCGGTGAGGGTCAGGATGGGCGCCACGGTGATGCTGTCGCCGGTGTGGATGCCCATGGGATCGACGTTCTCGATGCCGCAGATGACCTCCACGTTGTCGTCCAGGTCCCGCACCACCTCCAGCTCGAACTCCTTCCAGCCCAGGATGCTCTCCTCCACCAGCACCTGGCGGATGGGGGAGAGGTCCAGGCCGCGCTGGACGGTGGCCTCGAACTCGTCGATGTTGTAGGCGATGCCGCCGCCGCTGCCGCCCAGGGTGAAGGACGGGCGGATGATGGCCGGGAACCCGGTGACCTTGGCCAGGGCCCGTGCCTCCTCCAGGGAATGGGCGAAGCCGCCCCGGCAGGTGCCCAGCCCGAGGCGGTCCATCAGGGCCTTGAACTTCTCCCGGTCCTCGCCCCGTTCGATGGCCGCCGGCTGGGCGCCGATGAGGCGCACCCCGAAGCGTTCCAGCAGCCCGGACCGGTGCGCCTCCATGGCCAGGTTCAGGGCGGTCTGCCCGCCCACCGTGGGCAGGATGGCGGTGGGGCGCTCCCGTTCCACCACCTGCTCCAGGGTCGCCAGGTTCAGGGGCTCAAGGTAGGTGGCGTCGGCCCGCGCCGGGTCGGTCATGATGGAGGCCGGGTTGGAGTTCAGCAGGATGGTGCGCACCCCTTCTTCCCGCAGGGCCTTGAGGGCCTGGGTGCCCGAGTAGTCGAACTCGCAGGCCTGGCCGATCTGGATGGGGCCGGCCCCCAGCACCAGCACGCTCTCGATGGACAGGTCCCTAGGCATGGTGGCGCTCCATCAGCTGCAGGAAACGCTGGAAGGCGGGGCGGGCGTCGTGGGGGCCCGGGGAGGCCTCCGGGTGGTGCTGCAGGCTGAAGATGGGCAGGCGCCGGTGGCGGAATCCCTCCACCGTGCCGTCCGAGAGGTGGCGGTGGGTCACTTCCAGCTCCGGGGGCAGGGTGTCCTCGTCCACGGCGAAGCCATGGTTCTGGGCGGTGATCTCCACCTTCCGGGTGGCCAGGTCGAGCACCGGCTGGTTCGCCCCCCGGTGCCCGAACTTGAGCTTGAAGGTTCTGGCCCCCAGCGCCTGGCCCAGGAGCTGGTGGCCCAGGCAGATGCCGAAGATGGGCAGACGGCCCACGCAGGCCGCCACTTCCCGGCACATGCCGGGCAGCGCCGCCGGATCCCCGGGGCCGTTGCCAAGAAAAAGCCCGCCGAAGCGGGCGGCGGTCAGTTCACCCGCCGGGGTGTCCCAGGGGAACACTTCCAGGTACAGTCCCGTCTGGTGCAGCTGCCTGAGGATGGAGGACTTGATCCCCCCGTCCAGCACCGCCACCCGGAACCGGGGATCCGGGTGGGGGATCTCGTAGGGCGCCTTGCAGCTCACCACGCCCGCCAGGGCCTGGCCGCTCATGTCCGGAAGCCGGGCGGCCCGGGCCACCCCCTCCTCCAGGGGACCGTCCCCCTCGGGCCAGATGAGCCCCGGCTGGGCCCCCGCGTCCCGCACGTACTGGGTGAGGGCCCGGGTGTCCACTTCGGTGATCACCGCCACCCGGTGGCGCTTCAGCCAGGTGCCCAGGTCGCCTTCGGCGAACACGTGGTCCGGCTGGGGGGTGATGCGCCGGCAGATGAGCCCGGACGCCCAGGGCCGCTGGCCTTCGTTCAGGTCGCCGTGCACCCCGTAGATCCCCAGTTCGGGAAAGGTCATGATCACCATCTGCCCGGCGAAGCTGGGGTCCGTGAGGATCTCCTGGTAGCCGGCCATGGCGGTGGTGAACACCACCTCGCCGCTGCCGCCGGCGGCGAACGGCGCCCGCCCGGTGAACATCTCCCCATCTTTCAAGATCAGGTGCGCACGCACGTGGCCCTCGCAATCGTCCGCCTAGACTAATGGATAATCCCAAGTGATTCCAGACTTGAACCGCGAGATGGGCTTACGGCATAATGACTTCATCCTTTTTCATCTAAAGATCAGTCATAAATTGATCAGATGAACGCCTATTTTCCAGGGTTGGGTTCCTGGAGGACAAAATGGGTGACTAATTTGTTTTGACTCTGAAATTTTTTTACTTAGTAAATAAGTTAAACCTAATTTTTGAACCCATCCTTTGGATGCAATCAGAGACTTGGCCCGGGATTTCGGTTTCACGGCCCACCTTCATGCCAGGGGTGAGGACACCAAGGCCGTCAGGGATGAGACCGGGGTCCTGGCCCGACCCATGGTCGTAGGACGGACTCATAGCTGGATGAACCGTTTCCAGGCGGAGGAACGTTGCGCTCGTTGCAGGAAGAATCGGCCCATTCTCCCGCCCGGACGGCCGGAGTCAAGACCTTCGGCGGCCGGCTACCCGATCTTCACCACGGTGCGCCCGACGTGGGTCCCCGCCAGTATTTCCCGCACGCAGCCGTCGATGCCGTCCAGGGCCACTTCGGCACTGATGCGCTCCAGGTCCACCTTCCAGTCCGTGGCCAGGTGGTTCCAGATGCGCACGCGCTTGGCCGAGGGGGTCTCGGCCGAGTCGATGCCGGCCAGGGACACGCCGCGCAGGATGAAGGGGTACACGGTGCTGGTGAACCGGTTTCCGGCCGCCATGCCGCAGGCGGCCACCGTGCCGCCGGCGCAGGTGGCCTTGAGCAGGTGCTCCAGAAGCGGTCCGCCGATGGTGTCCACCACCGCCGCCCAGCGTTCCTTGAGCAGGGGCTTGTCGCTCGGTTCCAGTTCCCGCGGGTCCAGCACCTCCTGGGCCCCCAGCTGGCGCAGGCGGCCGCGGATGGCTCCCTCCTTGCGGGTGAGGGCCACCGCCGGGATGCCCAGCCTGGCCAGGAGGGCGATGGCCACCATGGCCACGCCTCCGGTGGCGCCGGTGACCAGCACCGGGTCGGCGTCCCGGCGCCGCTCCTGGCGCAGGATCGCGTCCAGGCACAGGGCCGCGGTGAAGCCGGCGGTGCCCAGGCGCATGGCCTCCAGGGCGGTCATTCCCGCGGGCAAGGGCACCGCCCACTCCGCCGGCACCCGGACGTACTGGGCGAAGCCGCCCCAGTGGTCCATGCCCAGGCGGTAGCCGGTGACGAGCACCGGGTCTCCCGGGGCGAACAGCCCGGAACTGCTGTCCGCCACAGTGCCCGCCGCGTCGATGCCGGGGATGTGGGGGTAGGCCCTGGTCACCCCCGGGTGGCCGGTGGCGGAAAGCGCATCCTTATAATTGATGGAGGAATACTGGACCCGGATCAGCAGTTCGCCCGGGGGCAGCTGGTCCAGGGCCAGGTCGGTGCGCAGGTCCCCGCGGCAGGCGCCCTTGTCGTTGCGGGTGACCAGGTAGGCGGAAAATCGGCTGGTGGCAGGCATGGTTCCCTCGCTCAGGCGCCGGGGCGGGTTGGGGGCCCCGGAATTCCCGCCAGCATACTCCCGCTACCATGGAGGGCGGGAGGCGGATCCATGCACGTGATCGTCGATTTCACGGTCGTCCCGGTGGGCACCGGGCTTTCTCTTTCCCCGTACGTGGCCGAAGTGGAGCAGGTGCTGCGCCGGTCGGGGCTGCACCATCAGCTGCACGCCAACGGCACCAACGTGGAAGGCGAATGGGACGCGGTGATGGGCGCCATCCGGGACTGCCACCTGGCGCTGCACGCCATGGGGGTGGTGCGCATCCACACGGACATCAAGCTGGGCACCCGCACCGACCGGGACCAGCGCATGGCCGACAAGGTCGCCAGCGTGCAGGCCAAACTCTAGGAGCCTTCTAATACGTAGTCAGGCTCCTAGAACGCGGCCAGCTGCCTGCGGATCTGCTTCATGTGCGCCACGTCATGCCCGGCCAGCAGTTCCACCGTCCGGCGCACGGTTTCCCGGCCGCGCTCCGAGTGCATTCCGAACTGCTCCCAGCTCTCCTCCGGCAGCCGCTTGAGCAGCCACAGCAGCCGCTCCCGGTTGATCCGGAACGCTTCCAGGGAGCGTTCCGGCTTCTGTTCCGGATAGTCCGAGAACCGGGCCCAGGCATCCTGATCGATGCCCTGGATCGGCGCTCCGCCCCCCTCGAGGATGAGGCGGATGCGGTAGCCGTAGACCATTTCGGTGTCGGCCAGGTGCGCCAAGACTTCGGTCACCGACCAGCGACCCTCCGCGGAGCGCCGGGCCATGCGCTTCTTGGGCAGGTCCTTGACCAGCCTGGCCAGCTTCTTCGGCGTCGCCGCCAGCACGTCCATCGGCTCCTTGCCTTCGATGTAACCCAGCACCCTCTGGGTGTATTCCTGCGGGGTTTCCTTCATGGCCGGCCTCCTGCATAGGCGAAGCCAAAAAAACAGAACCGCCGGTTACGGCCAGCCTCAGATTGCCTGGCCACCGACCACGGCCCTGCCCGGCGGAAGCTGGCCCCGGCCGCGCAGGGGCTTGGCGGGCCGAGGGGAAACCAATACCTGGGCCATGACGCCTCCTTTCCCACCCGGCCGCCCCGGGAGGGGCTCGATCCGCGCCAAGGATGCGTGCCGGCGGGGGACGGCTCGACCCGGTTCTTGCTGGGTTGTGCGGACACCCCAGTAGAAACAGGAGCCCGACTGCGTAAAGATCCTTGCCCCTCCATTCCGTCCTGGTTCATCGTCTGCGGGTCGCTGCGCGACCCTTGGCCGACGGAAATGACCAGGGATTCCCCGGATGCTTCGGCATGGCTGGAAACGCCCCACAAACTGAAGGATCGGGGCGAACCGGGAGGACTCGGGACCCACTCGAAGCGAGCCCCCTGGACCTTGGGCCCGCCTGGAGGGCCCGGAACACCAACCTGTCCCCCAGGATCAAGGCAGCGCGAGGGTGGCAACACAGCCCCCCATCCATCGCCGTCGCCTTCCCGTCGACGCCGGCTCTGCCGGCGGCGACGAACCAGGGCCAAGGTCCGGGACGAACGATTCCCCAGCCAGGCTCCCGGGTGTCAATGGCCCTGGCCTTTCAGGAACTGGGCCAGGCGGCGGTCGTCCTCCTGGGTGTGGTGCACCGCCCAGCACTCCAGGAAATCCACCAGGGCGGGGGTGAAGGACAGGGAACCTTCCCGGATCCGGGCGATCAGGTCGTTGATCTGCCCGATCAGGCGGGCGTGGTTCATCTGGTGCTCCCGGGCCCGGGGGTAGCCGATGCGCTCCATGAGGGTGTCCTCCACCCCGAAGTGGGTCAAGGCCAGTTCGGAAAGGGTGACCAGGGCCCGTTCCTGCTGAATCCTGCGGCCGTCCGGGCCCATGGTCCCGGCCAGGTGGTTGAACGCCTGAATGAGCTGAAGGTGCTGGCGGTCCAGCATGGGGCAGCCCATGTCCGCCTCCGGGGCGGCCGGGAGGCGCTTGCTCAGTTCCGGGGGGCTGCCTCGGTTCATCAGCTCTTCCTGGGCCAGCACCAGGCGGATGGTCTGGACCAGGCTCTGGAGGCGGTACGGCTTCTGCAAAAACCCGGCAATGCCTTTGCTGCGGAAGTGCCGCGCCACATCGGATTCGGAGAACCCGCTGGTGAGGATCACCGGGGCCAGCAGCCCGTGGCTGCGCAGGGCCCGGTAGGCCTCCTCGCCGTCCATGCGCGGCATGGTCAGATCCAATACGATGAGCCTGATCTGGGCCCGGTTGGCCTCGAAGACCCGCAGCGCCTCCAGCCCGTCCCCCGCTTCCAGGATGGTGAAGCCGATGCGCTGGAGGGCCCGGGCCGCCGCCGTGCGCAGGGGCTCCTCGTCATCCACCACCAGCACCGTCCCCGCTCCCCGGTAGCCCACCGCCGCCGGCTCCTGCTCCACCTCCGCTGCCGGGCCCTCCGGGGCAAGCTTCGTCACCGCCGGGAACAGCAGCCGGAAACAGCTGCCCTGGCCCGGCTCACTGGTCACCTGGATGCCCCACCGCTGGGCCCGGACCGTGCCCAGCACCGCCGACAGACCCAGGCCGCGGCCGGCGAACTTGGTGGTGAAGAAGGGGTCGAAGATCCGCTCCAGCACCTCCGGCGCCAGGCCCGGGCCGGAGTCGGCCACCTCCAGGGCCACGTACCGCCCCGGCTGGAGGGTCTGTCCGGTGAAGGCGTCCACCACCGCCAGGTCCAGGTCCTGCTGGGCCGTGCGCACGGTGATGACGCCCCCCTCCTCCTCCCCCTCCACCGCCTCGGCGGCGTTGAACACCAGGCTCATGATCGCCTGCTGGATGCCGGACGGGTCCGCCTGGATGGGCGGCAGGGCGGAGTCCGGGACGAACTGGAGCGACGCCTTGCGGGACAGGGAAGACCGCAGCAGGCGGACGATCTCCTCCGCCTGGCGGTTCAGGTCCAGGGCCCTGGCTCCGGCCCGGCCCCGGCCCGCGTAGGCCAGGATCTGCTGGACCAGCCCGGAGGCCCGGATGATCAGGCCTTCCAGTGTGTTCAGGTACGGCATCACCTCCGGGGAGGCCGGGACCAGCTGGGCCAGTTCCACGTTCCCGGCCATGGCGCCCAGCAGGTTGTTGAAATCGTGGGCCAGGCCCCCGGCCAGGATGCCCAGGGACTCCAGCTTCCGGGCCTGAAGATGGGTCTGCTCGGCCTGTTTGAGCATGGTGATGTCGCTGATGATCACCCCCACCCCCCAGCACTGGCCGGCCCCGTCCACCAGCGGGAAGCGCTGGGCCAGGTAGGTGCGGGGCGGCCCGCCGTTCCGGGAGAGCTGCTCCTCGGACTGCACCTCCTCCATCCGCTCCAGCACCTGGCGTTCCTTCTCCAGGCAGGACCGGCAGGATTCCATGGGCAGGAGCTCGGGCAGGGTCCGGCCCAGGATCTCCGCTTCCGGCTTGCCGATCAACGCCTCGAAGACGGGGTTGATGAGCAGGAACCGGCCGTCCCGGCCCTTGAAGGCGATGGCCACCGGCGCATGCTGGATGAAACCGCGGAGCCGGGCCTCGTTCTGGCGCAATTCGGCGGTCTGGGTCCGGACTTTGGCTTCCAGCTCCACGGCCAGGGCCTGCAGGCGCTCCTCCTCCCGGCGCGCCTCGGTGATGTCCCGGGTGACTTTGCTGAAGCCGTTGATCCCGCCTTGGCTGTCCAGGAGGCCGGTGAGCGTGACGCTGGCCAGGTACCGGGAGCCGTCCTTGCGCACTCGCCAGCCTTCCTCCATGAAGACGCCGTCGCGCCGGGCCCGGTCCAGGACCTGCCCGGGCTTGCCGGCACGCACATCCTCTTCGGGATAGAAGCGGGAGAAAGGCTCGCCCACGATCTCTCCGGCGCCCCACCCGGTGATGCGCTCCGCCCCCTGGTTCCAGCTCACCACCCGGCCCCTGGCGTCCAGCAAGCAGATGGCGTACTCCCGCACTTCATGGATCAGGCGCCCCAGCTGGCTTTCCCGTTGCCGCAGCACGTCCAGGGCCTCGTCCTTGCCCCGGCCCAGCACCTGGATGAGGTTCGGGGCGGAGTCCTGGAGCAGCCGCGGAACCTGGAGGAAGAAGATCACCGCAATGACCATCCCTCCCAACGCCGCGGCCTGCTTGATGGGCGCCGTGGGAGCCGGCGGGCCGGCGGCTTCCAGGATATGCATCAAGGCGAAGAGCAGGAACGCGCCGGAGATCAAACCCGCCTTCCCTCGGTCCCGGGCGGGGGCCCTGCGCTTGCAGGCCAGCACGGCGAAGGCCAGGCCGGCGAGCAGGGCGGCCAGGGCCAAGGCCGCGCCGACCGCGACGCTGGAACCCTGGAGCCAAGGGGTGCGGAGCCAGTGGATGCATCGGGACACGGGAGTGAAGGCTTGGACGTGGAACATGGACGGACGGGGGCTCCGCGGGATCTGGTGCCGGGTCGGGCGCCACTCTTGTCGAGTGCTGGCGGACCGTCCCGGGGCTTCATCCGCCGTGCGACCGGCTTGTGGTGGCTTGTGTCAAGGGCTCCACGCCCGTGTCGTGACTCCAGAGGAGCAAAGGTTTCTGGATTCCCGCCCCAGCCTCGGCTAACCTAGGCCATCATCTTTTCCACCAGGGGATGAGTCCAAATTGGCAGTGCGGAGGTTTTCACCTCGCCGGGCAAGGAGACGGGACATGAAGTTCAGGCGGGGCATGGTCATGGCGGCGGCGGTCCTGGGGCTGGGCGTCCTGGGTGCGCAGGCCCGCGGCCTCCAGGTCAGCCCCCGGCTGGTGCTGCGCTCCGCCGCGGCCCTGGTGCAGGACCAGCGCACCGGCGAGGTCCTGGTGCAGAAGCAGACCGACGCCACCCAGCCCATCGCCTCCATCACCAAGCTCATGACCGCCATGGTCCTGCTGGACGCCCAGGCGGACCTGCACCAGCCCATCACCATCCTTGAGGAAGACAAGGATCTCCTGCGCCATAGCCGGTCCCGGCTGCCGGTGGGCACCACCCTCACCCGGGGCGAGGCCCTGGTCCTGGCCCTGATGGCCTCCGAGAACCGCGCCGCCCATGCCCTGGGCCGCACCTACCCGGCCGGGCTGGCCGCGTTCGTGGCCGCCATGAACGCCAAGTCCGCCGCCCTGGGCCTGATCCACACCCACTTCGAGGATCCGGCCGGGCTGTCCAGCGACAACGTATCCAACGCCGTGGACCTGGCCCGGATCGTGACCGAGGCCTACCAGTACCCCATGATCCGCACCTGCAGCACCCAGGAGGAGACCACCATCCAAGGCCCCCGCCACCCGATCCAGTTCCACAACACCAACCGCCTCCTGGCCAGTTCCCGCTGGCGCATCGGCCTGTCCAAGACCGGCTACATCGACGAGTCCGGCCAGTGCCTGGTGATGCAGGCGGAGTTGAAGGAACGCCCGGTGGTGATCGTGCTGCTGGACTCGGTGGGCAAGGGCTCGCGCTTCGGCGACGCCAACCGCATCCGCCAGTGGATGGAGGGGGAGGATCCGGTGGTGCCCAGGGTGCACAGGACCGTCCGGCTGGCCAAGGTCCGCCGGCGGAGGATCCGGGCCTGAGGAACTGGCTAGGTCATCATCCGGTAGCCGCTCATTGAACGACTGCGAAAGGAAATGGGTTCGCCTGAGCATCCGTTCCGACCGTGCCTCTGGGCCCCAACCCCACGAGCGGACGTCGGCCCGGAGGCACGTTCCAAAGCCGACGGACCTGCCGGACGAATGGAGGGACCCGAACGTCTGCAACCGCATATGGCAAGGTTCGAACCCCCGCCTCACACCGAGATGACGATGATCTCCGGGTCCACTTCCTTGCGCAGGATCCCCTCGATGGCCATGAGGGTGCCGGTGAGCCCGGAGGGGCAGGAACTGCACGCCCCCTGGTAGCGGATCATCACCTGCTTCTCGTGCCGGCCCACCACGTCCAGCCCGCCCCCGTCCGCCGCCAGGGCGGGCATGATGGAGGTGGCGAGCACTTTGCGCACGTCCTGGATGAGCGGATCGTTCTCATCCACCTCCGGCCGGTCCCAATGGGAGGCCGCGGCCGGCCCCTGGCCGGAGCTGGAAGGGGCCTGGCGGATGGGCGGGGCCAGCTTGGGCAGGAGCTCGGTCCAGCCCACCCCGTCGTCCTTGGTGATGGTGATGAACTTGTCCTGCATGAACACCGAGACCACGTGGGGCACCGCGAACAACCCCTTGGCCAGCTCGTCGGTACTCGGCCATCTCCCGGTCCCGGAAGGCCTTGGGGAAGCCCTGGGTGACCGGCTCCTTGAGCACGAACTTCACCGCGTTGGGGTTGGGGGTGTACTCGATTTCCGCGATCTTGGGCATGGGGGTCCGGTCCTATTCGGTGCTGACGGTCTCTTCCCCCTGCAGGGCGCTGTGCAGGGTGGCCCAGGGCAGCACGGCGCACTTGACCCGGCTGGGGAGGTTCTTGACGCTCTGGAACAGGGTGAGCCGGCCCAGGATGTTGGGCTGGCCGGCCGGGTCCAGCCCGCCCCGGATCATCTCCCGGAACTGCTCCACCAGCGTTTCCGCCTCCGCCACGGGCCGGCCCTTCACCTGCACGGTCATGAGGCTGCAGGAGGCCTTGGAGATGGCGCAGCCCTGGCCCTGGAAGCGGATGTCCCGGACGACCCCGTCCTCCACCACCAGCTTCAGGCTGATGTCGTCCCCGCACAGGGGGTTGAGCCCGTGGGCCTGGTGGGTGCAGGGCTCCAGGTCCCCGAAGTTCCGGGGCTTCTTGTTGTGCTCGATGATGACCTGCTGGTAGAGCTCCCGGGGATCGCTCACTTGAATATCTCCTGCACCATAAGGATGCCAGAGACCAGGGCGTCGATGTCTTCCCGGGTGTTGAAATAAGAGAAGGATGCGCGGGTGGTGGCGGGAATGCCCAGGCGTTCCATGACCGGCTGGGCGCAGTGATGGCCGGCGCGGACTACTATTCCTTCATTATCCAGGATGGTCCCCACGTCGTGGGGGTGGATGTCCTCCAGCACGAACGACAGCACGCTGGCCTTGTTCCCGGCCTGGCCGATGATGCGCACCCCGTCCAGGGCGGCGAAGCGCTCGGTGGCGTAGGCCAGCAGGTCGTGCTCGTGGGCGGCGATGCGCTCCAGGCCGAGCTCCCGCAGGTAGTCGATGGCCGCGCCCAGGCCGATGGCCTGGGCGATGGCGGGGGTGCCCGCCTCGAACTTGCTGGGCAGTCCGCAGTAGGTGGTCTTCTCCCACTTGACCGAAAGGATCATGCTGCCGCCGCCTTGCCAGGGTGGCATGGCCTCCAGCAGCTCCCGGCGCCCGTACAGCACCCCGATCCCGGTGGGGCCGGACATCTTGTGCCCGCTGAAGGCATAGAAGTCCGCGTCCAGGTCGGCCACGTCCACCGGCAGGTGCGGCGCCCCCTGGGCGCCGTCCACCAGCACCGGCACCTTGCGGGCGTGGGCCCGGCGGATGATCTCCTTGACCGGGTTGATGGTCCCCAGCACGTTGGACACGTGGGTCACGCCCACGATCCGGGTGCGCTCGGTGAGCAGATCCTCCAGGCCGTCCAGGATCAGCTCC
>CAWFOJ010000328.1:0-4654 GCA_963816585.1 uncultured Holophagaceae bacterium
GACCCTGGACGACATCCGCCACTACTACGAGACTCATCGGCGCCCTGGAGGCGGCGGTGCTGCGCAACGGCGCGCCGCCATCTCGAGCGCGGACGTGGCCCGCATGCGGGAGCTGAACGCCGAGACGGCCGCGGCGGTGGTGGCGAACGACTTCGACCGCTACTACGACCTGAACCTGGCCTTCCACGAGGTCTACCTGGACAAGAGCGACAACAAGGCCCCGCTGGCCCTGGTGCGCTCCCTGAAGCAGCGGCTGTACGACTGGCCCCGCCGGGCGGGGTTCGTGAAGACCTGGGAGGAGCACTCCATCGCCGCCGAGCACACCCGGTTCCTGGACCTGCTGGAGCGCGGGGCGTTCCGGGAGGCGGCAGCGTACCTCGAGGACGTGCATTGGTCCTTCACGGTCCAGGAGCGATTCATACACTCCTATTACTTCTCCAGCCAGCAGCGAAAGACCTCATGAGCCACGGCACGGTTTTCAACATCCAGCGCTACTCCACCCAGGACGGGCCTGGGCTGCGCACCACCGTGTTCATGAAGGGCTGTCCCCTGGCCTGCCGGTGGTGCCACAACCCCGAGAGCCAGAGCAGGACCACCCAGTTCCTGCGCATGGAGAACCGGTGCATGGCCTGCGGGCGGTGCACCCCCGAGGAAGTGTCCGGGCAGGTGGCCCGGGACCTGGATGGGGAGGACCTGGAAGCCTGCCCTACCGGGGCGGTGCAGCAGGTGGGCGAGGCCCTGGAGCCGGTGGAACTGGTGGCGCGGCTGCTGCGGGACCGGATCTTCTTCGACGACTCGGGCGGCGGGGTGACCTTCTCCGGGGCGAGCCCCTCATGCAGCCGGGCTTCCTGCTGGAGACCCTGGAGCGCCTGCGGGCGGAGGGTGTGCACACGGCCCTGGACACCTGCGGCTTCGCCCCCTGGGGCGACCTGCTGGCGGCCGCCAAGCTCTCCGACCTGGTGCTGTACGACCTCAAGCTCATGGACGAGGCCCGGCACCGGGAGGCCACGGGCCAGTCCAACCGGCGCATCCTGGACAACCTCCAGTCCCTGTCCCAGGTGCACCCGGACATCTGGATCCGCATCCCGGTCATCCCCGGGGTCAACGACGACCCGGCCAACCTGGAGGCTACCGCTCGGTTCCTGGCGCCCCTGGCGGGGGTGCGCCAGGTGGACCTGCTGCCCTACCACCCCACCGGGGTGGCCAAGTTCGCGCGCCTGGGCCTGACCTACACCCTGCACGACACCCCCACTCCCACTCAACAGCGGCTGGAGTCCCTGGCGGCGGTCTTCCGCGCCCGGGGCCTGGCCACCACCCTCGGAGGCCACCCATGAGCGAACGCACCGAACGACTCCGCCAGGAAAGCCTGGCGGCGGTTCCCGCCATCACCGGCGAGCGGGCCGAGACCGTCACCGCCTTCTACAAGGAACAGTCCGGCAAGCACAGCCTGCCCGTCCTGCGCGGCCTGAGCTTCCTGGAGATCGTCAAGACGAAGGCCCTCTGGCTGGGGGACGGCGAGCTGATCGTGGGCGAGCGCGGCCCCAGCCCCAAGGCCGTGCCCACGTTCCCGGAGCTCACCTGCCACAGCGTCGAGGACCTGCGCATCCTGGACTCCCGTCCCCTCACCGCCTACAAGGTGGCCCCTGGCGTGATCGAGGCTGTACCGGCGCGACATCATCCCGTACTGGAAAGACCGCTCCATGCGCGACCAGATGTTCCAGGAGCTGCCCCAGGAATGGATCGACTGCTACGAGGCCGGCTGCTACACCGAGTTCATGGAGCAGCGCTCCCCGGGCCACACGGTGGCCGACGGCAAGATCTACCGCAAGGGCCTGCTGGATTTCCAGGCCGACATCGAGAAGGCCATCGCCGCCCTGGACTTCCACAAGGACCCGGAGGCCCTGGACAAGCGCGAGGCCCTGCGGGGCATGGCCCTGTCCTGCGACGCGGTGATGCTCTGGGCCCGGCGCTACGCGGATCTGGCCAAGGCCCAGGCGGCGGCCTGCCCGGACCGGGCGCGCAAGGCGGAGCTGCTCAGGATCGCCGACGTGTGCACCCAGGTGCCGGCCCACGCGCCCCGGGACTTCCAGGAGGCCCTGCAGTCCTATTGGTTCTGCCACCTGGCGGTGATCACCGAGCTGAACGGCTGGGACGCGTTCAGCCCCGGGCACCTGGACCAGCACCTGTGGCCCTTCTACCAGAAAGGGCTGGCCGAGGGCACCCTCACCCGGGACAAGGCCAAGGAGCTGCTGGAGTGCTTCTTCATCAAGTTCAACAACCACACGGCGCCGGCCAAGCAGGGGGTGACCGCGGCCGAGAGCGGCACCTACACCGACTTCGCCAACATCAACCTGGCGGGCCTGCTGCGGGACGGTTCGGACGGCTCCAACGAGTTGACCCACCTGCTCCTGGAGATCATCGACGAGATGCACCTGCTGCAGCCCAGCAGCAACATGCAGGTCTCGCGCAAGACCCCCGACGCGGTGCTCAAGCACGCCCTGCGGGTCATCCGCAACGGCTACGGATTCCCGTCCCTGTTCAACGCCGACGCGGTGGTGGAGGAGCAGCTGCGCCAGGGCAAGACCCTGGAGGACGCCCGGGAGGGCGGCAGCTCGCGGCTGCGTGGAAGTGGGGGCCTTCGGCAAGGAGGCGTACATCCTCACCGGCTACTTCAACCTGATGAAGGTGCTCGAGCTGGCCCTGCACGACGGCTTCGACCCGCGCACCGGCAAGCACATCGGCGCCCGCACCGGCGACCCGGCCGGCTTCCGGACCTTCGACGACCTGTTCGCCGCCTTCCAGGCCCAGTTCCTGCACGTGCTGGAAATCAAGATGCGCGGCAACCTGCTCATCGAGCGCATGTTCGCCAAAGGCATGCCCCACACCTTCCTGTCGGTGCTCACCGACGACTGCATCCGGAAGGGCAAGGATTACAACGCCGGCGGCGCCCGCTACAACAACACCTTCGTCCAGGCGGTGGGCATCGGCAGCATCGCCGACAGCCTGTCGGCCCTGAAGGAAGTGGTGTTCGAGCAGGAGGAACTGTCCCTGCCCCGGTTCATCCAGGTGCTGGACGGCGACTTCCGGGGCATGGAGGCGCTGCGCCAGCGGCTGGTGAACAAGACCCACAAGTACGGCAACGACGACGACTACGCCGACGACCTGATGGTCCGCACCTTCCGCATGCTGTTCGAGGCCATCGACGGCCGGCCCAACCTCAAGGGCGGGGCCTTCCGGGTGGAGATGCTGCCCACCACCTGCCACGTCTACTTCGGCGAGGTCAGCCTGGCCTCCCCGGACGGCCGGCGCCAGGGCCTGCCCCTGTCCGAAGGCATCAGCCCGGTGCAGGGCGCCGACCGCCAGGGCCCCACGGCCGTGCTCAAGTCCGCCGCCAAGATGGACCACGTGAAGACCGGCGGCACCCTGCTGAACATGAAGTTCTCCCCCAGCCTGCTGGAGGGCGAGCAGGGCATCGACAACCTGCACAGCCTGGTGCGCTCGTACTTCAAGCTGGACGGCCACCACATGCAGTTCAACGTGGTGGGCGCCGCCAAGCTGCAGGGAGGCCCAGGCCCGGCCCGGGCAGTACCGCGACCTGATCGTGCGGGTGGCCGGCTACAGCGACTATTTCTGCGACCTGTCCAAGGCCCTCCAGGACGAGATCATCAAGCGCACCGAGCACGCCACCTTCTGACCCATCCGGGGGCTCCCCCTCTCTCCCCCCGGCCGGGCGCCGCGCCCCCCCAGCGCGGCGCCCTCTTTCACTGTTAACTTGATATCAAGGAGGCCTCATGGCGGAATCCAGTTCCAAACGGCATGGTTTTCTCGGCACCGGCAAATTGGTCAGCGCGGTGGTGGAGGGGTTCTGCACCTGCACCCAGCCCCCGCCGATCGTCGTGTCGCCCCGCAACGAGGCCAAATCCCGCAGGCTGGCCGAGCGCTGGCCCAACGTTCGCCGGGCCGGCTCCAACCAGGAGGTGGTGGACGGCAGCGACATCGTGTTCATCGGCCTGAAGTCGGCGGTGGCCCTGGAGGTGCTGCCCCAACTGCGCTTCCGGCCCGACCAGACGGTGGTGTCCCTGATCCCGGTCCTGCCCCATGCCCGGACCCATGCCCTGGTCCAGCCCGCGTCCCGGCTGATCCGGGCGCTCTGCCTGCCCTTCGTGGCCAAGCATTTCGGCCAGATCCCCTATTTTCCCGCCGGGGACGAGGCGGCCGCGGTGCTGGCCGGCCTGGGTGAGCCCCTGCCCACGCGGAGCGAGCGGGAACTCCACCGCCTGTGGACCATCACCAACCTCATCTCCACCTACTACGCCCTGCTGGAAACCGCCCACACCTGGTGCGTGGACGGCGGCGCCCGGCCGGAGGTGGCGCACAGCTACACGGTGTCCCTGTTCGATTCGCTCACCCGCATGGCGGAGGGAGGGGAGGCCTTCGACGACCTCGCGGCCGAGGCGGCCACCCCGGGGGGGATGAACGAATGGTCCCTGGCCAACATGAAGGCCGGCACCATGTTCCCGGATTTCCTCGCTACGCTGGACATCACGCTGGAGCGCTTCGGCCCTGATCCGGACCGGTGACCCGGCCCGGCTCCAGGCGTCAGCTGAACTCCGGCCGCACCGGAGCGAACCCCAGGTTCCGGGCCATCTCGTCG
>CAWFOJ010000329.1:0-9122 GCA_963816585.1 uncultured Holophagaceae bacterium
CACCGCATCCGCAAAGGCTTTTCCGCGTCGCTCTTCGGCGGCAACACCACCCTTATCCAGGAACCCTTGAACCGAGAACGCTGCCGAGACACCCGCGAGCGCGGCCTGAACCGCGTTCGCATCGTCCAAGTCCCCTTGTGCAATCTCGACGCCCTTTGCGGCAAGACGTCTTGCTTTGTCGGAGTCCGGGTCGCGTGTGAGTATCCGAACGCGCACCCGATTGCCGGTTAGCAGATGAGCAACCGTCGCGCCCCCCTGGTTGCCGGTTCCGCCAGTAACCAAGACCAGCCGTTTTGATGGCGTTGACACAACATCTCCCGTTACGCTTTTGCGGGCGGTTTCCATAAGCACTTGACGATAGCACGCGATCCTCCTTGGCGATGCCCCCACGCCGGAAGAGATGGAAGTCCTCCCCCTGAAATGTCGTATTCCTTTTGGTGTCAGCGGTTGAGGCTGCACAGGCCCGACCGGGCTCACGGGTCCAGGGCCATACCTGCCAAACTTTTAGAACATGCCCTAGTGGGCCACAATCTTAATCAAAGTACTTAAATGTATTATTATTTATTAAAATATAACGAAACTTACCCAGGGTTCCAGACCCTCGAGGAGGCGTCCAGCCGCACCGGCAGGGCCATTGAGGTCATCGATCACCTTGACAAGTTATCCCGGCAAAGTAGCTTTGGTGAAGTTAATGCCACGAAAAAGGTATTAGCTTAGATAAAATCATAAATTACTTAGAAGGTGTCCTATGGGCCGGATGACTCTTCCGGCGGCCACGGTGGCCGCCCAGACCAACGCGCATCTGCTGGAGCGGGCCCTGAAGCGCCTGGAGCGGACCGCCGCCGCGGACCCGGACCTGCGCCGGGCGGAACCCCTGGCGGCGGTGGTGGAAGACCTGCAGCGGGAGAAATGGAACGCCATCCAGGTGTTCCAGCGGGCCTGCGAGGCCTACGCCGAACGCACGGCGTTCGGGGAGCGGGCCCTGGCCAAGGATCCCGGGTCCGGCCAATGGCGGCCCCTGGCGGAATTCCGGACGTTCACGTACCGCCAGGCCTGGGACCGCACGGTCCAGTTGGCCACCGGCCTGGCGCGCCACCCCCGGACGGCCCTGCGGACGGGGGAAGTGGTGGGAATCCTGGGCTTCGGCAGCCCGGACTATGTGCTGGCGGACCTGGCCTGCCTCTACGCCGGCGCCGTGTCGGCGGTGCTGCAGGCCACCCTGGCCACCCAGGACCTGGCCCTCCTGGCACGGGAAGCTGAGTTGAGCATCCTCGTCTGTACCCCGGAAACCCTGCCGGTGGTGCTGGAGACGCTGCCCCTGTGCCCCACGGTGCGCGCGGTGGTGCTCATGGACCTGCGTCCGGGAACGGGCCCGGGGGCGGACCGCCTGGCGGAACTGCGCACCGGCGTGCCGGGGCTGGTCACCTTCCAGGACCTGCGCGCCGAGGGGCGCGCCGGCAAGCCCCTGGCGCCGTTCCGTCCGGGGCCCGGCGCGGACCCCCTGGCCACCCTCATGTACACCTCCGGCAGCACCGGCTCGCCCAAGGGGGCCATGATCACCCACCGCATCTGGCGCTCCCACTGGGCCCTCCACCCCCTGGGGCAGCTGGCGCGGTTCCCCCACATCGGCATCAACTTCTACCCCTTGAGCCACGCCATGGGACGCCTGGCGGTGGTGCGGGGCATGGTGCTGGGCGGAGTCACCCACTTCAGCCTGATGGGCGACCGGTCCACCCTGTTCGAGGACATCCGCCTGGTCCGCCCGACCTTCCTGAGCCTGGTGCCCCGGGTTTCGGAAATGGTCCACAACGCCTACCGCATGGAATTCCAGCGCCAGCTCCAGCCCGGGCTGGACCCGGCGGCGGCCCGGGCCCGGGCCCACGGGATCATGGGCTCCACCTTCCTGGGCGACCGGCTCACCGCCGCGCTGGTCGGTTCCGCCCCCACCGCCCCGGACGTGGTGGAGTTCCTCACGTCCTGCTTCGAGATCCCGGTGTACGACGGCTACGGATCCACCGAGGCGGGCGTGATCAGCGTGGACGGCCAAGTCTGCAGGCCCATGGTCCGGGACTACAAGCTGGCGGAAGTGCCGGAGCTTGGCTACCGCCTCAGCGACCAGCCCTACCCCCGGGGCGAGCTGCTGGTGAAGACGGCCCAGTGCGTGCCCGGTTACTACCGCAATTTGGCGGCCACCCAGGCGCTCTGCGATCCGGACGGTTTCCAGCGCACCGGTGACATCGTCCAGGAGCGGGCGCCGGACCAGATCGCCTGGGTCGACCGGCGCAACAACGTGGTGAAACTGGCCCAGGGGGAGTATGTGACCCTCTGGCGCCTGGAGTCGGTCTTCAGCGCCGGCAGCCCGCTGCTGGACCAGGTGTACCTGTACGCCAACAGCCAGCGGGCGTACCTGCTGGCGGTGGTGGTGCCCCACTGGCCGGCGGTGGCGGAGCGCCTGGGCGGGCCGGTCCCCGGGCCGGACGACCCGGCCCTGAGGCAGCTGTTGCGGGGCGAATTCAACCGGGTGGCCGCGGCAGCCCAGCTGCAGCCTTACGAAGTGCCCCGGGACTTCCTGGTGGAGACCGGGCGCTGGACCCGGGAGAACGGGCTGCTGACCGGGGTGGAGAAGCCGGCCCGGCCCCAGCTCAAACGCCGTTACGGGGAGCGCCTGGAGGCGCTGTACGGCGCCCTGGAGGAGCAGCAGCGGGAGGAACTGGCGGCCCTGGCCCGGGGCGGCGCCCAGGCGCCCCTGGAGGCGCGGGTGCGCCGGGCGGTGGAAGCGGTGCTGGGGGTCCGGGACCTGGATCTGGCCTCGGCCCGGTTCACCGACCTGGGCGGCGACTCCATGAACGCGCTCACCCTGGCGAACCTGCTGGAGGAGACCACCGGTGTGGCGGTGCCGGTGGGGGCGATCCTGAACCCGGGGAGCCGGTTGCGGGACCTGGTGCAGCTGGTGGAGGGGCGGCGTGGGCCTGGGCAGGGCTTGGCCGGGTTCCGGGCGGTGCATGGTGCGGACCCCGGCTGGATCCGGGAGGACGACCTGCGCCTGGACCGTTTCCTGACCACGGAGCAGATGGAAGAAGCGGCCCGGGTGGCCTCCCGGCCACTCCCCGACCGGGTGCGCAGCGTGCTGGTCACCGGCGCCACCGGCTTCCTGGGCCGGTTCCTCTGCCTGGAATGGCTGGAGCGGGTGGCCCGGGCGGGTGGCCCGGGCGGGTGGCGTGGTGCACGCCCTGGTGCGGGGGCAGGACGCCCCGGCGGCCGCCGCGCGCCTGGATGCCGCCTTCCAGGGCGACCCGGACCTGACGGCACGGTTCCGGGCCTTGGCGGACCAGCATCTGCGGGTGCTGGCCGGAGACCTGGCCGCCCCTGGGCTGGGGCTCCAGCCCCAGGACCTGGAGCCGCTCGCCGAGGAGGTGGACCTGATCGTCCACCCCGGGGCCCTGGTGAACCACATGCTGGGTTACGAACAGCTGTTCCCCGCCAACGTGGCCGGCACCGCCCGACTCATGGCCCTGGCCCTGAGCCGGCGGCGCAAGCGCTTCGATTTCGTGTCCACGGTGGGAGTGCTGGAAGGCGCCCGGGCGCCGGGCGCCGTGTCCGAACTGGCCGGGGTGGACGCCCTGCACGCGGACTGGCCGGTTCGGGGAGGGTATGCCCACGGCTACGCCCTGAGCAAGTGGGCGGGGGAGGTGCTGCTCAAGGATCTGCATGAGCGCTTCCGGGCCCCGGCGCGAGTGTTCCGGTGCGGGTTGATCATGCCCCACCGGCGCTACCGGGGGCAGGTGAACGGGCCGGACCTGCTCACCCGGCTGCTGGTGAGCGTCATCCGCACGGGCCTGGCTCCGCGCAGCTTCTATCCCCCGGGCCAGGGGTCCAGGTCCCATTTCGACGGCCTGCCGGTGGATTTCATCGCCGCCGCCATGGTGGCCCTTTCCAGCGAACAGGCGGAGGACCACGCCACCTTCCAGGTGAGCAACCCCCATAAGGACGACGGGGTATCCCTGGACACGTTCATGAACTGGGTGGAATCGGCGGGCTTCAGCCTGCGCCGGATGGCCGACTACGGAGCCTGGTACCAGGCCTTCGGCGAACGGTTGCGGGACCTCCCCCCGGAGGTCCGCCAGCGCACGTCCCTGCCGATCCTGCACCAGTGGGCCTCGCCCCTCCCGGCGAGGGAACGGGACCGGGTGGACGCCACCCAGTTCGTGCGCCAGGTGGGGTGCAGCCGCCCGGGGGGCGAGACGCAGGTGCCGGTCCTGGACGAGGCGTACCCTGCAGAGTACCTGGACGACCTTCGCCACCTCGGGCTTGTCGGGACCTGAAGAACGCTTGCCGTCCGCAAGTCCTACGCCTGGGCCGCGCGCACATCCACCTTGTTGTCGTAGAACGTGCTGCCGCCTCCCAGGTCCGTGAGCCGCTGGGAGGTGAGCGCGTTCACCGTGCGGTCCCCGGGGGCGAACACCCGCCACCACACCCCTTCGGCGACCACCAGGCCGGGGGGGACGTTGGCGCTCACCGCCAGCAGGAAGCGCACTTCGCCCTGGGCGTTGAAGGCCACCACCGGCTCCCCGTCCCGCAGCCCCCTGGCGGCGGCGTCGGCGGGGCTCATCTGCAGCTTCATGCCGCCCTGGCGCGCCCGCAGGGCGTCCCGCTCCTGGAAGGTGGAGTTCAGGCCGTACAGGGACGGCGCGGTCATGAGGGAGAAGGGCAGGGGGTCGTCTTCGGCGTGGCGGGGCAGGTAGCGGGGCAGGGACGGATCCAGGCGCGGGTTCAGGATCTCGATGCGCCCGGAGGGCGTTCGCCAACCGCCCGGCGCCGGGCGCAGCTCCACCGCCAGGCCCGCCTCAAGGGCCTGGCGGTCCAGGCCCGCGCGCACCGGACTGGGCAGGCTGAGCAGGTGGTCGATGAGGTCGTCGGCGCTCTGGCGGAAGAACGGTTCGCCAAACCCCATGGCCCCGGCCAGGGCGCGGAACACGTCCCAGTTGCTGCGGCTCTCCCCCACCGGCGGAATGGCCGCGCGCACCCGCTGGATGCAGTAGCTGCCGTACGAGCGGTACAGGTCGCTGTGCTCCAGGGACGAGGTGGCGGGCAGGACGATGTCCGCGTAGCGCGCGGTGTCGGTGAGGAAGCGCTCGTGCACCACCGTGAACAGGTCCGGGCGGGACAGCCCGCGCAGCACCGCGTTCTGGTCCGGGGTCACCGCCGCCGGGTTGGAATGGTAGACGTACAGGCCCGATGACGGGCGGTCCGTCCAGGTCGCTCCAGGGCGTGGCCCAGGCGGTTCATGTTCACCAGCCGGGCCGGTCCGGAGGAAGTCCTCCCGGGTCACCTCTCCAGGTTGAAGCCGCCGCCGCCGGTGACGCTGGCGAAGGCGCCGCCGCCCTCCCGGGCCCAGGCCCCCACCAGGGCCGGCAGGCAGGCGATGGCGCGCACGTTCATGGCGCCGTTGCCGTACCGGGACAGGCCGTTGCCCACCAGGATGAACGGGGCCCGGGCGCGGCCGTAGGCCTCGGCCAGCTCCTCCAGTTCGGCCTCGGGGATGCCGGACAGGGCCGAGGCGCGCGCCGGGGGATAGTCCGGGAGCACCTGGGCGGCCAGGTCCGGGAAGCCCTGCGTCTGGGCGTCCAGGAAGGGCCGGTCCAGCCGTCCGTCCCGCGCCAGCAAGTGCATGATGCCCAGGGCCAGGGCGCCGTCCCCGCCCGGGCGCACCAGGAAGGTGCGGTCGCACACCGCGGCGGTGGGGGTGCGGTAGGTGTCGATCAGCCAGACCTTCGCCCCGGCCCGGCGGGCCTCGCGCACGTAGTTCAGCCCGTGCAGGTTGGTGGCCAGGGCGTTGCAGCCCCATATGAGCACCAGGTCGCTGCGCCGCACCGTGTCCGGAGGCAGGGCCTCGGTGTCGCCCATCACCGCCGCCCAGCCGGCGCCCTTGGCAGGGGTAGCAGATGGTCCGGTCCAGGCGCGAGGCGCCCAGGCGGTGGAAGAACGGGTGCCCGGCGTTGCGCTGGACCAGCCCCATGGTGCCGGCGTAGGAATAGGGCAGGATGGCCTGGGCGCCGTGGGCGGCGATGATCTCCCGCCAGCGGGCGGTGATGCGCCGGATGGCCTCCTCCCAGGAGATGGGGCTGAACGCCCCGCTGCCCTTGGGGCCGGCGGCCAGCAGGGGGGAGGTGAGCCGGAGCGGGGAGTGCACCGTGTCCTGGTAGCGGGTCATCTTGGGGCAGAGGGTGCCCCGGCTGTGGGGGTGGTCCGGGTCACCGCGCACCGCCACGGCGCGGCTCTCCGCCACGTCCACCAGGAGGCCGCAGGTGTCGGGGCAATCGAAGGGGCAGGCGGAGCGGTGCGGGGTCATGGGCGGGCGTCCAGATGGAAAGGTTAACCGAGCCAAGCCAAAAAGGCCTGCAGGCGGTTGCGGGGGCCCGGGTTTCCTGGCCCAATGGGTCCGGGAGGGCCCATGACCGACCCGGAACCGGATCTGCGCGCCCTGGTCGCCCAGCTGAACCAGGGGGTCCCGGTCCCGGCCGGAGCCGGGGCCGCCCAAAGCCCGGGGCTGGACCCGATGCTGGCCGAGGCCGTCCGCCAGGAGGCTTCGGACCTGCTCCTGGTGGCGGGGGCCCCGGCGGCGCAGCGCGTCCATGGCCGGCTGGTGCCCGGGGGCGGGCCGCCCCTGGACGACGAGGCCATCCGGGCCCTGCTGCTCCCCCTGCTGAGCACCCGCCAGCAGCAGGAACTGCAGCGGGCCAGGTCGGTGGACTTCTCCTTCCACCGGGAGGGCATCGGCCGCTGCCGGGCCAACCTGCACTTCCAGCGGGGCACCCTGGCGGGCAGCATCCGCCTGTTGCCGGACCGGATCCCCACCCTGGAATCCCTGAACCTGCCCCCGGCGCTGCGCCGCCTGGGGGAGGCCCGCCAGGGGCTGGTGCTGGTGACCGGGGCCACCGGTTCGGGCAAGAGCTCCACCCTGGCGGCGCTCATCGACCTGATCAACGCCGGGCGCCGGGACCACATCGTCACCCTCGAGGACCCGGTGGAATACGTGCACCCCAACCGCCTCGCCATCGTGGAGCAGATCGAAGTGGGCCAGGACGCCCCGGACTTCGCCACCTCCATGCGCAGCATCATGCGCCAGAACCCGGACGTGATCCTGGTGGGGGAGATGCGCGACCCGGAAACCATCGCCCTGGTGCTCAGCGCCGCCGAGACCGGGCACCTGGTGCTCTCCACCCTGCACACCAACGACACCTCCCAGGCGGTGTCCCGGATCCTGGACAGCTTCCCGGCCGGGAACCAGCCCCAGATCCGCCAGCAGCTGTCCCTGGCCCTGCTGACCATCGTCGCCCAGCAGCTGGTGCCGGCCCGGGACGGGCAGGGGCGCTTCCCGGCGGTGGAGCTCCTCAACGCCAGCAACCCGGTGCGCAACCTCATCCGCAAGGGGGACGACCACCAGCTCTATTCGGCCATCTCCACCAGCCGGGCCGAGGGCATGATCACCATGGAGCAGTCCCTGGCGGAACTGGTGCGGGCCGGCAGGATCACCCGGGAGGCCGCCATGGCCCATTGCTTCCGCACCGACGAGCTGCCCAGGGTACCTGAAGGCCTGACCCCCTTCCTGGCCCGGTGTGACCAAAGTCACAAGGCCGCGCCGGCGTTTTTCCCCCTTGACGGCAGCGGTCTTCCACGGGATTTTTTGTGTATCCATTAAACAAAAAATCCGGAGGCGCATCTTGGCGGAGGTGGAAACGGAGGCCATTCAGGGCTGGTACGAGCTGGACGAGCATCTCAACCGCATCCTCAACTCGACCAATTCCTTCCTGGGCAAGACCCGGCGCTACAGCGGCATGGTGGCCGCCACGCCGGCCGAGGCGCACCTGGTGGAAGCCATCCACAACCACCCGGAAGCCAACACCAACGAACTGGCGCGGATCCTGGGCTTCACCAAAGGCAACATCTCCCTGCGCACCGGCAAGCTGGTCCTCAAGGGCCTGATTGAAAAATACAACAAGGACGACAACCGGAAGGAGATCTTCTACCGGCTGACGCCCAAGGGGCAGCAGCTGTTCGACGCCCACGCCAGGTTCCACGCGGACCAGCATCGGGCCGTCTACCAGAAATACCTCTCCTTCTCCGAGTCGGAGCGGTCGTTCCTGTGCAATTTCCTGCACGAGGTACGCGGATTACCTGCACGCGTATTATCTACGTAAGTATTGAATAAAAAAAAGTTATAGCTCAAGGACAAACCTGGGACGGACCGGAGGTTCTGCCATGGGTCAGGACCCGGACTGTGGACGTGTTGATCATCGGGAGCGGCGGGGCCGGACTCCGGGCGGCCATCGAGGCGGCCCGGGCGGGCTGCAGCACCCTGGTCCTGTGCAAGGGCCGGGTGGACCGCAGCGGGGCCACCCTGCTGGCGGGGGCCAACATCTCCGCCGACGTGGAGTGCGACGGGCGCAGCCTGTACGACATGGGCTTCCCCGAGGCCGGGCGGGACGACAGCAAGGAAGCCTGGTTCCAGGAGATCGTCCACCAGGGCATGCACCTGAACAACCAGAAGCTGGTGCAGATCTACGTGGACGACGCCCCGGACCGGGTGCGGGAGCTGATCGAGTGGGGGGTCAAGGTCTACCGCCTGGAGAGCGAACGGGGCATCAGCGTCTCCAGCCGGGAGCTCCTGGACGCCATGATGCGCCAGGTGCGGGCCGCAGGGGTCCTGTGGGAGAGCGACGTGGCGGCCGTGGACCTGCTGGTGGCCGATGGCCGGGTGGCCGGCGCCCTGGGGCTGCACCTGTACACCGGGGAGTTCGTCACCTACCGGGCCAGGAGCGTGGTCCTGGCCACCGGCGGCTGGCACAGCCTGTATCCCTTCACCTCCGGGGGCACCGACCTGACCGGGGACGGCCAGGCCATGGCCTGCCGGGCCGGGGCCCAGCTCATCAACATGGAGATGGTGACGTTCTGCCCCAACACGGTGCTTGAGCCCAGGCGCTACCGGGGCAGCATCGTGCCCTACTGCCTGCACACCAGCGGCTACGGCCACCTGCTCAACCGCAGGGGCGAGGAGTTCCTGCACCGGGTACTTCGACCCGGAGATCCTGGACCTGGCCCTGCACACCGAGTGGAACAAGCTG
>CAWFOJ010000330.1:0-4269 GCA_963816585.1 uncultured Holophagaceae bacterium
CAGCGGCACCGGGCCCAGCGCCTTTAGCATGCCCAGGCCGCCAAGGACGCCGACCCGATCGCCTTCTACCGCAACCCCATGAACCCCGACATCACCTCGCCCATGTTCATGAAGGACGATATGGGCATGGACTACATCCCGGTCCGCCAAAGCGAACTCAGGCGCGCGGACCCCGCCGGGCCCGCGGACAAGGGCAAGATCGCGTTCTACCGCAACCCCATGAACCCCGCGATCACCTCCAAGGTTTCACGAAGGACGAGATGGGCATGGATTACATCCCGGTCTACGAATGCGAACTCAAAGGGCAGGAGGGACCCGCCGTGGAGGGCCTCGCCGCGGTCTAGATCGACAGCCAGCGCCAGCAGCTGATCGGCCTCACCACCGCCCAGGCCAAGGAGGGCCCGGTGGGCGGCGACATCCGCACCACCGCCCGGGTGGCGGTGGACGAGACCCGGATCCGCCACATCCACGTGAAGGTGGACGGCTACGTGGAGAAGCTGTTCGTGGATTTCGTCGGCATGCCGGTGGCCAAGGGCGAGCCGCTGTTCACCTTTTTCAGCCCCGACTTCGTCAGCGCCCAGGAGGACTACCTCCTGGCCCTCAAGATCCAGAAGAGCCTGGCCGGGGATCCCTGGCCGGCAGCGGCGCCGACCTGCTGGACGCCGCCAGGCGCCGCATGGCGCTGTGGGACGTGCCCGCCAGCGAGCTAGCCGAGCTGGAGAGGACCGGCGAGGTGCGCAAGTCGCTCACCCTCTGCTCCCCCATCCCCGGGGTGGTGACCGCCAAGACCGCGGTGGAGGGCATGCGCCTGGGCCCGGCCGACACGCCCTTCGAGATCACCGACCTGGCCAGGGTCTGGGGCGTGGCCGACGTGTACGAGCCCGAAATCCAGCGGGTGAAGGTGGGCATGCCCGCGGACCTGACCCTGGGCACCTTCCCGGGGGAGACCTTCCGCGGCCGGGTGGCCTTCATCGATCCCCAGGTGGACCCCAAGAGCCGCACGGTCAAGGTGCGGGTGGAGCTGGCCAACCCCAAGGGCGAGCTGAAGCCGGAGATGTTCGGCGAGATGGTGCTCCGCAGCCAGGCCCGCCGGGGCCTGGTGATCCCGGTGGACGCGGTGCTGGATTCGGGCGCCCGCAAGATCGTGTTCGTGGCCCTGGGCGACGGCCGCTTCACGCCCCGTGAGGTGCAGGTGGGCGACAACCTGGGCGAGACGGTGGAAGTGCGCTCCGGCCTGAACAAGGGCGAGTCCGTGGTCACCCGGGCCAACTTCCTGGTGGATTCCGAATCCAGGCTCAGGGCGGCGCTGGCCCAGTTCACCGCCAAGCCGTCCCCGGCCGGCGCCGGCGGGCCCGCCCCCGCGGCGAAGCCCTAGGGAGCGGCCATGATCAAGAAAATCATCCGCTTCTCCGCCGAGAACCGGCTCCTGGTCATCGCGTGCGGGATCATCGCCCTGTTCATCGCCTTCTGGGCCATGCGCACCATCCCCCTGGACGCCCTGCCGGACCTGAGCGACACCCAGGTGATCGTCTACTCCCGCTGGGACCGCAGCCCGGACCAGGTGGAGGACCAGGTCACCTACCCCATCGTCGCCTCCCTGCTGGGGGCGCCCAAGGTCAAGGCGGTGCGGGGCCTGTCGGACTTCGGCTTCTCCTACGTGTACGTGATCTTCGAGGACGGCACCGACATCTACTGGGCCCGCTCCCGGGTGCTGGAGTACCTGAGCAAGATCACCGCCTCCCTGCCCGCCGGGGTGAAGACCGAGCTGGGGCCCGACGCCACCAGCGTGGGCTGGGTCTACCAGTACGCCCTGGTGGACACCAGCGGCAGGCAGAGCCTGGACGAACTGCGCTCCACCCAGGACTGGTTCCTGCGCTACGCGCTGCAGGCCGTGCCGGGGGTGGCGGAGGTGGCCACCGTGGGCGGCCAGGCCCGCCAGTTCCAGGTGAACCTCAACCCCAACGCCATGGCCTCGTACCGGGTCACCATCGACACGGTGATCGGCGCCGTGAAGGCCGCCAACAACGAGGGCGGCGGCCGGCTGGTGGAATACAGCGGCCGGGAGTACATGGTGCGCGGGCGGGGCTACGCCAGGACCACCCAGGACCTGGCCAGCGCCGTGCTCAAGGCCGAGAACGGCACCCCGGTGCGGCTGGGCGACGTGGCCACGGTGACCCTGGGCCCGGAGATGCGCCGGGGGCTGACCGACCTGGACGGCAAGGGCGACGCGGTGGGCGGCATCGTCATCATGCGCCAGGGGGAGAACGCCCTGCACGTGATCGACCGGGTCAAGGAGAAGCTGGAGTCCCTCAAGGGCTCCCTGCCCCCGGGGGTGGAATTGCTGCCGGTCTACGACCGCTCCAGCCTGATCGAGCGGGCCATCGCCACCGTGAAGGACAAGCTGGTGGAGGAGATGATCATCGTCTCCCTGGTGATCCTGGTGTTCCTGTGGCACATCCCCTCGGCCATCATCCCCATCGTCACCATCCCCCTGAGCGTGGCCCTGGCCTTCATCCCCATGCTGCTCCTGGGCCAGAACGCCAACCTCATGTCCCTGGCCGGCATCGCCATCTCCATCGGCGTGCTGGTGGACGGCGCCATCGTGGAGGTGGAGAACGCCTACAAGAAGCTGGAGCGCTGGAACAGTTCGGGCCGTCCCGGGGATTTCCACCACGTGCGCCTGGAAGCCCTGCTGGAGGTGGGCCCCAGCGTGTTCTTCTCCCTGCTGGTGATCGCCATCGCCTTCATGCCGGTGTTCACCCTGGTGGACCAGGAAGGCCGGCTGTTCCGGCCCCTGGCCTACTCCAAGAACCTGGCCATGGCCATCGCCGCCATCCTGGCCATCACCGTGGACCCGGCCATGCGCATGCTGTTCGCCCGCATGGACCCGTTCCGGTTCAGGCCCCGGTGGCTGGCCTGGTGCGCCACCCAGGCGCTGGTGGGCAAGTACTACCCCGAGGAGAAGCATCCCATCAGCGCGCTGTTGCAGCGCATCTACGAGCCTCCCTGCCGGTTCGTGCTGCGCCACGCCAAGGCCACCATCGCCGTGGCGGTCCTGATGGTCGCGGTCACCGTTCCGGTGTTCATGAAGCTGGGGTCAGAGTTCATGCCCCGCCTGAGCGAGGGCACCCTGCTCTACATGCCCTCCACCCTGCCGGGCATCAGCGAGACCGAGGCCCAGCGCATCCTGCAGGTCCAGGACCGGCTGATCCACACGGTGCCGGAAGTGGCCCGGGTGTTCGGCAAGGCCGGGCGGGCCGACACGGCCACCGACCCGGCGCCCTTCTCCATGATGGAGACCGTGATCGAACTCAAGCCCGAGGACCAGTGGCGCACCCACGACCGCTGGTACTAGCTCCTGGGCCCCCGGCTGGCTGAAGGGCATGTTGCGCCCGTTCTGGCGCGACCGCTACACCGAGGAGGAGATCGTCGACAGCCTGGACCAGGCGGTGCGCCTCCCGGCCATCCCCAACGCCTGGACCATGCCGATCAAGGCCCGCATCGACATGCTCGCCACGGGCATCCGCACCCCCGTGGGCCTGAAGGTCAGCGGCCCGGACCTGAAAGTGATCCAGGACATAGCCGTGCAGGCGGAGACCATCCTGGGCAAGGTGCCCGGGACCCGCAGCGCCCTGGCCGAGCGCACCGCCGAAGGCTACTTCCTGGACTTCGACCTCAAGCGCGACCAGCTGGCCCGCTACGGGCTGAGCGTCGAGGAAGGCCAACATGCTGGTGATGACCGCCGTCGGCGGCGACAACCAGACGGTGGTGTTCGACGGCCGGGCCCGCTACCCGGTGAACGTGCGCTACGCCCGGGACTACCGGGAGTCCGTGGCCTCCCTGAACCGGGTCCTGGTGCCCCTGCCCGGCGGCGGCACCATCCCCATGGAGGAGATCGCCGACCTGAAGATGGACCAGGGCCCCGGCATGATCCGGGACGAGGACGGCATGCTCACCGGCTATGTCCTGGTGGACTTCGACACCTCCAGGACCGACGTGGGCACGTACGTCAGCCGGGCCAAGGCCGCGGTGGACCGGGAGCTCAAGGTGCCGCCCGGCTACAGCCTGGCCTGGAGCGGGCAGTTCGAGAACATGATCCGGGTCAAGGAGCGGCTCAAGCTGATCCTGCCCATCACCCTGGTGCTGATCTTCGGGCTGCTGTACGCCAACACCCGCAGCGGCTTCAAGGCCTCCCTGGTGATGCTGGCGGTGCCCTTCTCGGCCATCGGCGCCTTCTGGCTCATGTGGATCTTGGGCTACAACATGTCC
>CAWFOJ010000331.1:0-57092 GCA_963816585.1 uncultured Holophagaceae bacterium
GTGGCCGAAGAAGATCCGGTGCAGACCAGGCCAGCGCCGGCGCGCAGGGAGAGCCGGCGCAGTTGCCGGTCGCTCAGGCAGGCGTCGGTGGCGAGCACCATGATGATCGATCCCGAATCTTCGGTGGCGGACCGCTCCGCCAGGCGCCGGGCCAGGATGGGGCCCGGGTCCGCCCCGCCAGGATGAGGTTCTCCGTGGCGCCGAAGTTGGTCAGCACCAGGCAGCCGAGGGTGACGGCGGTCCCCTCCGCCCGCACCACCCGCGAGGCGCTGCCGATGCCGCCTTTGAGGCCGAACAAGGCCATGCCCCGGCCGGCCCCGACGCTGCCCTGGGCCATCTCCGCCCCGGCTCCGTCCAGGGCTTCGCCGTAGTGCCGGGCCGTGACCCCATGGGCCTGCAGGTCGTTCAGGCAGCCGTCGTTGCACTCGCACACCAGGGGGTTGAACGTGCCCAGGTCCCGGCCGATGCCGGGGTGCTCCAGGCAGGCCCGCTCGATCTGGGCCCGGGCCACCGTCCCCACGGCGAAGGTGTTGGTCAGGGCGATGGGGGCCTCCAGGGTCCCCAGCTCCTGGACTTGCATGAGCCCGGCGCTCTTGCCGAAGCCGTTGAGGACGGTGGCCGCGGCGGGCGCTTTCCCAGGAACAGGTCCTCCGGATGCGGGCGCACCACCGTGACGCCGGTCTGCACGTCCCCCTCGGCCAGGGTGCAGTGGCCGACGGCCACCCCCGGCACATCGCAGAGGGTGTCGCGCGGACCACTCTCCAGCCTGCCGATGCGGGGCGGGGCGACCATGGCGGGGCTACCGCACCGGCTCGCTGAGCCGGCCCAGGAGCGTGCGCAGGGCGGCCGCCACCTGGGCCATCTCCAGCCGGTGGGGGCTGGGGGTCCTGGCCCGGGGCGCCCCCTTGGGCCCCGGGAGGGCCGGGGCCGGGTCCGGAGCCAGGCCCAGGCCCAGGTTCAAGCCCCGGGTCAGCTGGCCGGTGAGCAGAAGTTCCCGGCAGTCCGCCACCGTGAGGCCCTCCCGCAGCCAGTCCCGGATCCGGGCCAGGCGGTCCAGCTCGTCCACGTGGTAGTAGCGCAGGTTGCCCTTGCTGCGCCGGGGCTGGATCTCCGGGATCACCGCCTCCCAGTAGCGCAGCTCCTTGGGCTTGACGCCCAGCCTGGCGGCGGTCTCGCCGATCTTGAGCCAGAGGCGTTCCATCAGGTTTCCCGGGCCTCGATGCCGAGGACTTTGAGGCGCTTGTACAGGTTGGACCGGTCCAGGCCGAGGCGCTCGGCCACCCGGGTCATGTTGCCGTTCTGCTGCTTGAGCTCGCGCTGGATGTAGGTGCCCTCGAACCACTCCCGGGCTTCCTTCAGGCTGGGGAACTCGGGGAAGGAGAACGGGTCCGGCTCGGCCAGGTGGCGCACCGCCAGGGGGCCCAGGTCCCGGGTGTTGATCTCCGCCCCCCGGGCCAGGATCACCGCCCGCTCCATGAGGTTCTTCAGTTCCCGCACGTTGCCCGGCCAGTCGTGGCGCAGCAGGGTGTCCCGGGCGTCCGGGGCCAGGCGCCGCACCGGCCGCCCGTACTTCCGGGAGATGCGCTGGATGAAGGCCTCGGCCAGGGGGATCAGCTCCTCGGGGCGCTCCCGCAGGGGCGGGATGCGCAGGGGCACCACCGCCAGGCGGAAGTACAGGTCCTCCCGGAACCGCCCGGACCGGATCTCCTCGGTGAGGTCCTTGTTGGTGGCGGTGATCACCCGCACGTCCACCGCCACGGCGCCGCCGCCGCCCACCGGCTCGATGCGCCCCTCCTGCAGGGCCCGCAGCACCTTGGCCTGGGTCTTGAGGGACATGTCGGCCACCTCGTCCAGGAACAGGGTGCCCTCGTGGGCTTCCTTGAACTTGCCCTTCTGGTCCCGCACGGCGCCCGTGAAGGCGCCCTTCACGTGCCCGAACAGCTCCGATTCGATCAGCTCCTCGGGGATGGCGGCGCAGTTCACCTCCACGAACGGCGCCTGGGCCCTGGGGCTGCTGGCGTGGATCAGGCGCGCCACCTCCTCCTTGCCGCTGCCGTTCTCTCCCACCAGCAGCACCCGCCCCTCGGTGGGCGCCACCAGGTCCAGGTCCGAGAGCAGGCGCTTCATGGCCGGGCTCTCGGCCAGGAAGAACCGGTCCTGGTTCACCTCCCGGTACAGGCGCAGGTTCTCCTCTTCCAGGTGGCGCTGCTTGAGGGCGTTGCTCACCACCAGGAGCAGGCGGTCCAGGTCCACCGGCTTCTCCAGGAAGTCGAAGGCGCCCAGCTTGGTGGCCCGCATGGCGGTGTCGATGTTGCCGTGCCCGGAGACCATGACCACCGCCAGCTCGGGACGGAGGGCCTTGGCCTGCTTCAGGGTCTCCAGTCCGTCTATGCCCGGCAGCCAGACGTCCAGGATCATCAGGTGGACCCCTTCCCCGTCCGGGTTCTGGAGCAGGTCCAGGGCCTGCTCGCCCCGCTCGGCCTTGAGCACGCCGTAGCCTTCCTCGGCCAGGGTCTCGCCCAGGGACTTCCGGATGCCGGGCTCGTCGTCCACGATGAGGATGGTCAGGAGCGGTGACATGAACGGGAGGCGATCCTTTCAGGGCTTCTTTATACTATCCGCTGGGGAGAAGAAGATGCTTGTGGATTCCCACTGCCACCTCGTCGGCAGTCACCCATCGCCGGACGTGGACGCAGTGCTGGAACGGGCCCGCCTGGCCGGGGTCACCGGCTTCGTGGTGGTGGGCACCGACCTGGAGGATTCCCGCCTGGCCCTCGACCTGGCCCGGCGCCGTCCCGATGTGCAGGCCTGTCTTGGCCTCCATCCCCACGAGGCGCGCCGCTGGGATTCCCAGGTGGCCCAGGGGCTGGAGGCGCTGCTCCAGGACCCCGGCGCCCGCCTGGTGGGGGAGACCGGCCTGGACTGGCACTATGACCATAGCCCCAGGGACGTCCAGGAGGCGGTGTTCCGGGAGCACCTGCGCCTGGCCCGCAGGCTGGGCAAGCCGGTGGTGGTGCATACCCGGGAGGCCCCCGCCCAGACCCTGCGGATCCTGAGGGAGGAGGGCGCGGACCAGGTGGGGGGCATCATCCACTGCTTCTCCGAGGACCGGGCCTTCGCCCGGGGGGCCCTGGACCTGGGCTTCCACCTGAGCTTCTCGGGCATCGTCACCTTCCGCAACGCCGGCGCCGTCCAGGACGTGGCCGCCTGGGCCCCCGAAGACCGGATCCTGGTGGAGACCGACTCCCCGTACCTGGCCCCGGTGCCCCACCGGGGCCAGCCCAACGAACCCGCCTTCGTGGCCCACGTGGCCGCCCAGGTGGCGGCCCTGCGCGGAGTGGCGCCCGGGCGCCTGGGAGAGATCACCACCCGCAACCTGGAGGCCCTGTGCGGCTGGCCGCCCTGTTCCTGAGCGGAGCCATCGGGCTTCTGGGGCCTCAGACGCTCCTGGCCCAGACCTCCTCCTCCACGCTCCCCTGGCGCGCCGCCTCGGCGCTCCCCTGGCAGATGGATGAGCCCGGGCCCCCGCCCGCCCCTTGTGACGCGACCCCCACCCAGACCTCTTTCGGCCTCACCATGCACCTGGCCCAGGACGGAACGGTGCGCCTCACCGACCTGAAGGGGCTCATCCGCCTGCGTGCCGGCCTTCCCGGCCGGGTGCGCAAGGCCTGGCGGGACTGGGGCATACCCATAGCCGACCCCTTCGCCCCCCTGCCCTTCCCGGAGCATTCGCTCCTGCAGCGGGGCATCGGCGCCCTGCCGGTGGGCTCCCTGGACTTCCGCCCCGCCCTGGAGGGCCTGCTGTGGATCCTGGACGACGACGAGAGCTACCTTACGGTGATCTACCCGGCCACCGCCCAGGTGGTGTACCTGCCCCTGCCCGGGGGCCAGGACCTGGACCTGGCCTTCGGCCCGGACCGGCTGGCGGTTCAGGAGGCCAGCCCGGCGGGCTCCTCCCAGCCCCCCGCGGCCACCTGGAGCCTGCACTGGCTGGCCCTGCTGCCCGAGTTCATCCAGCTGGGCAAGCAAAACGCCTCGGCGCTGCACCTGGGCACGGCCCTGGAGCCGTTCCCGAAGGACAAATGACGGTCGCCTTGGGCACGCAGGCCCCCGGCCGGGGGCCTGCGGCGGAGCGGCGGACGGCGATCAGGTACCTGCACGATCGGGTACGTCCCCTTCTCGATCACTTCCCTGGCGATCCGCCCGCGCAGCCGGGAGCTGGACTGGGGCACGAACCGGTCGAACGCCCTCAGGTCCTCCAGGGCGGCCGCCAGGGCCTCCCCTTCCAGCACCTCGGCCAGCAGCAGGCGGGCGTTGGTGAGGACCTTGGGCCAGTTCTCGTTCACGTAGGCTTCGGCGCAATCCTGGGCGAAGGCGGCCCAGCGGTGGCCGGCTTCGAGCATCATGCCGGCGCGCACCACGGCGCTCTCCATGGCATAGACCTCGGTGAGCATGTCCGCCACCCGGGCGCTGGCCTCCTGGTTCTCGATGAGCTTCTGGCCGCACACTTCCAGGGCGGCGGCGGCGGTGTAGGAGCACAGGCGCTTGGCCAGTTCCACCCCGTGCCGGGCGGCGCCCAGGGGGCCCGGGAAGCCGGCCGGAGCGGGCACCCCCGCGGTGGTCCTGGCCAGGGGCAGGGTGCCGTTGCCGGCCTTCTTGAACAGGGCGCCGGCGATGATCAGGCGGTTGATCTCGTTGGTGCCCTCGAAGATGCGGTTGATGCGGTTGTCCCGGTAGATCCGCTCGGGCGGGTACTCCGAAGAGAAGCCGTAGCCGCCGAAGCACTGGAGGGCGTCGTCGGCGGTGGCGAACAGGGCCTCGGAGCCCCAGACCTTGGCGATGGACGCCTCCAGCTCGAACTCGTTCATGATGTCCAGCTTCTGCCTGGCCGCATCCGGCTGGTCCCAGGAGACCGCCTGCATGCGGTCGTCGATGTAGCCGATGGTGCGGAAGTTCATGGCCTCCGCCACGAAGATCCGCGTGCTCATGTCCGCCAGCTTCTGCTGGATCAGGCCGAAGGCGTGCAGGGGCTTGCCGAACTGGTGCCGCTCGCCGGTGTACTTGATGGTGTAGTCCAGCACCACCTTGGCGGTGCCGGTGCAGCCGGCGCCCAGCTTGAACCGGCCGATGGTGAGGATGCCGAAGGCGATCCGGTGGCCGCGGCCCACCTCCCCCAGGAGGCGGTCCTTGGGGATGCGGCAGTTGTCCAGGGTCAGGCCGCGGGTGGAGGAGCCCTTGATGCCCAGCTTGTGTTCCTCCAGCCCGGTGGAGAAGCCCGGGTCGTCCTTCTCGACGATGAAGGCGCTGAACTTGCGTCCGTCCACCTTGGCGAACACCACGAACACGTCGGCGAAGCCGGCGTTGGTGATCCACATCTTGCTGCCGTTGAGCACCCAGTGGTCCCCGTCCAGCACGGCGGTGGTCTTGGCGCCCATGGCGTCGCTGCCGGAGCCCGCCTCGGTGAGGGCGTAGGCCGCCAGCTTCCGGCCGCTGCCCAGCAGGGGCAGGTACTTGGCCTTCTGCTCCGGGGAGCCGAAGTAGACGATGGGCAGGGTGCCGATGCCCGTGTGGGCCCCGTAGGTGACCGAGAAGGAAGCCTGCTTGCCCACCTCCTCCAGGAGCACCAGGGTGGTCTTCTTGTCCAGGTCCATGCCTTCGTAGGCTTCGGGGATCTCGATGCTCAGCAGGCCCAGCTCCCCGGCCTTGGCCAGAAGCTCCTTGGTCAGGGGGAGGTCCAGCAGGTCGATGGCCGCATCCTTGGGTATCACTTCGCCCAGCATGAAGTCCCGGGCCGCCTCGCCGATGGCCTTGGACTCGTCGCTGAGGTCCTCGGGCGTGAACTGCGGTTGGGAGCCGATGGGAGCCAGCAGGAAACTGCCGCCGAAGATCTTGTCGCTGGTTAAAACTTCCATGAATCCTCCGGGAGCGGTGAGCGCCTGATTGTTGGATGAGTCAATCAAACGAATCCCCAGTTTACCGGTTTGGAAGGTTTATGGGCTGACGGATCCGGCCCCTGCAGGGATGATGATGGGGAGGAGACCGGGATGCCCCAAGGCAGGCAGGTGCAGGCGATGTTCGCCGGCATCGCAGGCAGATACGACTTACTGAACCACTTGCTCTCCCTGGGCAGCGATTTCTACTGGTGGCGGGCCATGGCCCGGGCCGCCGGGGCCAGGCCGGGCCTGTCCTTCCTGGATGTGGCGGCCGGAACCGGGGATTCCTCCCTGGCCCTGGCCAGGCGGGGCGCCCGGGTGGTCTCCACCGACTTCACCCAGGCCATGCTGGCCCTGGGTCCGGCCAAGTTCCGGCGCCGGGGGCTCGAGCGCCTGGTGTGGGCCTCGGTGGGGGCGGACGCCCAGCGCCTGCCGTTTTGTTCCGCCAGTTTCGACGGCGTCACCATCTGCTACGGGATCCGCAACGTAGAGGACCGCCTCCGGGCCTACCGGGAGTTCCTGCGGGTGCTCAAGCCAGGGGGGCAGCTCACCATCCTGGAGTTCAGCCGGCCCCGGCGGGCCTGGCTGCGCCGCCTGTACGACTTCTACAGCCTGCGCCTCCTGCCCCGCATCGGCGGCTGGATCAGCGGCGACCGGTGGGCCTACACCTACCTGCCCGAGAGCATCCGCGCCTTCCCGGACCAGCCGGCCCTGGCGGCGGAGCTGGCGGCCGCGGGCTTCCAGGAGCCCGCCTGGACCGACCTCACCGGGGGCATCGTGGCCCTGCACACCGCCCGCAAGCCTCGGGGCGATCCCGGGGTGCTATGATGGGGGCCTGAGGCGGAACCAGAAACTTCGCGTTCCCAACTGTTTCCAGGTCTTTACCATGCATTGAGGCGCTGCCATGTCCAAGCCCGATCCTGCCATCACCGCGGACCTCCTGAGCAAGCTCCCGAGCAAGAAGACCGATCCCCAAAAGGGCACCCTGCCCGGGAAGAAGGATCACACCACCCAGCGCGGGCCCCTGCCGCAGATGCCCAAGGTCAATTCGCGCTCCGCCGAGAAGGCTTCCGGGGGCCAGGGCCACACGCGCACCTCCAACCGGGGCAAGTAGAAACAAGCCCATCCTCCGCGCAGCCGCGGGGCCTCATGGGTTGGAGGAAGGGTCCGGCGGCCCCTGGTGTTCATGGGGGGCTTCGCCACCTTTCCGGCCGATCTGGGACACGTGTTCCCGGTCCTGGCTCACGGTCTCGCCGCCTTTCCTGCCGATCTCGGCCATGTGCTCCCGGTCCTGGCTCACCGCCTCGCCGCCTTTCCTGCCGATCTCGGCCATGTGCTCCCGGTCCTGGCTCACCGCCTCGCCTCCCTTGCGGCCGATCTCGGCCATGTGCTCCCGGTCCTGGCTCACCGCCTCGCCGCCTTTCTTGCCGATCTCGGCCATGTGCCCCCGGTCCTGGCTCACCGCCTCGCCGCCTTTCTTGCCGATCTCGGCCATGTGCGCCCGGTCCTGGCTCACCGTCTCGCCGCCTTTCTTGCCGATCTCGGCCATGTGCCCCCGGTCCTGGCTCACCGTTTCACCGCCCTTGCGGGCCGGTTCCTGCCTGCGCTCTTCAGCCATGAGAAATACCTCTTATTTTTATAAATAAAAAATTATCAACCTCACCCCACCTAGGGAGCGGTCCATCCTTCGTGCCTAAAAAAAAGGCAATGTTCCCTGGCCCGGAGAAGGTGAAAGCCAAAATATAAAAAATTATTTATAATAATCCTGAGGAACCTGGGGACGGTTCCCGGTGGTGCACCCCTGAGCCCGGTCCGACCTCAGTCCACCGCGTCCGCGCTCGCGGGGGCTGCGTCCAGGACGCGCTGCTCGCAGGCCGGGAACCCCTCCCGGCTGGGATCCAGGACCAGGTCGAAGTTGGCGGGGTCCATCCAGTCCCGCCCGGAGATGTCCCGGATGAAGCCGGCCCGGTCCCGGTCGGAGCCGTGGATGAGCTTCTGGGCCTCCTTGGGACTGGCGGCCCGGCCGATGTCCACCAGGCGGCGCACCCGGAACTCCAGGTCCGCCTGCACGTGCACGTGCAGGGTGAGGGGGCGGTCCTGGAACGCCACGAAGCCGCCCCGGCCCACCAGCACCGTCGCCTCCCGGTCCAGGATCCGGGCCATGATCCGGCTCTCCTGGGCGAACAGGTCCTTGCTGTACACCGGCAGGTCCGGCGGCGGGGCGTAGGTGGCCTCGGGGGTGCCGGTGCCCAGCAGGCACAGGATGTTCTCCCACAGCCGGTCCGGGCGCTCCTCCTGCTGCCTCAGGGCGACCACATCCAGCCCCAGGACCTGCGCGGTGTGGTTCAGGATGGACCGGTCGCAATAGCGCCAACCCAACTTCCGGGCCACCTGGTAGGCGACGAGGGAACCGCCGCTGCCGAGGGTAAGGGAAACTGTGATGGCGGGAAACCAGGGCATGGGATTGGGTTCCGCAAACCGGGAATTCTGATTGGTACCACTATGGGTGCCCGGACACCAACAGGCAATAGGTCCGTTTCGTCCGGCTCAGGTATCCGGGCTCGCCGCCAGAGGCTCCGTGCGGGAGGCGGGGCAGCCGTGCCCGGTGAGCTCGGTGGCCAGGCGGTCCATGAGCTGGCGGGCGGTGGTGAGCTTGCCCCCCAGCACCAGGCGCAGGTTCCGGAACCGGGGGTGGCGCTCCAGGACGGCCTCCCGGGCCAGGCGCAAGGTGCTGCCCTGCCTGGCCAGCAGCGGGCGCACGCCCAGCTCCTCCTTGTGCACGCGCAGGGTGCGCCAGGGGATGGCCGGAAGCAGGGACTCCAGGCCCTCGTACAATTCCTCCCGCTCCTTGGGGAGGATGGGCGCCCAGCCGTCGTCCACTTCCCGTTCGGTGGTGCCCACCTGCAGCAGCCCGTCCCGGGGGATCACGAACAGGATCCGGCCGCCGGAGCGGCGCATGGCCCAGGGGCGCTCGCACCCCGGCACCGGGTCCAGCCACAGGTGGACCCCCGCGGACAGCCGCAGGCGCCGGGAGGGCTCCTGGAACCACCCTTCCAGGGCCCGGTCGGTCCATGGGCCCAGGGCGAACACCCACTGGGCCGCCTCCACCGTGCGCGCGGTCCCGTCCCGCCGGTCCCGCACCCGGGCGGTGCGCAGAGTTCCGGTCTGGTCGCCCCAGCCCTCCACGTCGTGGAAATCCAACATGCGGGCGGCGCTGGAGGCGGCCAGGTCGCGCACCACCTCATGGTCCCAGGTGAGCAGGTCGGCGTAGGCCACCGCGCCCCGGAACGGCCCTTGGGCAGCCCTGGGATCGGCCTCGAAGCGCTCCCGGGGCACCGGGCCCAGGCGCAGGTCCTGGGGCCAGCCCGGACGCTCGGCGCCCCAGTGGTCGTACAGGCCGATGCCGAAACGGTGGGCCAGCCCCTCCATAAGCCCCGCGTGAGGCATCCAGAACGCATCCCAGCGGCAGCGGCGCGGGGCGATGCGCACCCAGGTGGCCCGCTCCCGGAGCCCCTCGCGCATCTGCTTGATGTCCCCGGTGGCCAGGTAGCGGATGCCGCCGTGGAACAGCTTGGTGGACCACTGGGACGTGCCCCCGCCCACCGCCCCCCGGTCCAGCAGGGCGCAGGAAACTCCCCGCAGGGTCAGTTCCCGGGCCAGGGCGGCGCCGTGGATCCCGGCCCCGACGATGCCCACCTCCACTTGGATCGCCGCCGGGCACCCGGCGCCGGAGGGGGGCGGCGGCGGTGCGGGCCACGCTTGATTAGCCATGCCCCAGTATGCCAGGGCTGTTTTTTTCAGGCCAAGTCGGGAAGGTTCATGGAAACCAGCACCAGGTCAGCGCTGCCGGTGTTCTCGTAGGCGTGGGGAACGCCCGCCTCGATGCGCGCCACCAGCCCCGGGCGGGCCGGAGTGCGGTCCTCGCCCACCCACAGGGTCCCTTCCCCGCTCAGGAAGTAGAACACGTGGGCGTAGGCGTCCGTGTGCACCCGGAAGCCCCCGCCCGGCTCCACCCGGGTGAGGACGGCCTTCACGGCCCCGTCATGCATGGCCTTGCCCGAAACCCCGGACGTCACGTCCGGGCGCACGATCTTCCAGGGCAGAGCGTCCAGGTTGAACAGGTGGTCCATGGCAAGCCTCCCGCAGGTCAGGGCCTTGGGAGAAGTTTAGGAGCCTGGCTGCGCATTAGAAGGGCCGGCGGAACCGAAGGGGATTCTTGACAGCATGAACAAATGGATTAACCATTTGGTTTAACCAGAAGGTTAAACCTTGCCCGCCCCCGCCTCCCCCCGCTCCGAAGCCAGCCGCGACGCCATCCTGCGCGCCGCCGTGGCGGAGTTCTCGGAGCAGGGCCCGGCAGGCGCCCGCATGGACGCCATCGCCCGGGCCGCCGGGGTGAACAAGGCCCTCCTGCACTACTACTTCGGCACCAAGGAGGGGCTGCACCAGGCGGTGCTGGACGCCATCTTCGGTCCGGTGCGGGACCACGCCCTGGCCCTGCTGCGGGGGCCGGGCAGCGCCGGGGAGCGGCTGCTGACCTACTTCCTCACTCACTTCGACCGCCTGGCCCTGGGCGACACGGCCCGGCTCATGGCCTTTGAAATGATGCGCGCCCGGGAGGGCCAGCCTTCCAACCTGCCGCGCCTGGCCCGCATCCTGTTCACCCCGGTGCACCAGGCCCTGGCCCGGGTGTTCCGGGACGGCCTGGACGCCGGAGAACTGCGCCCGGGCGACCCGGACCAGGTGTTCAAGGCGCTGACCGGGATCAACGTCTTCTACTTCATCTCGGCCCCCGCGTACCGGGAGATCGACGGCGAGGATCCCCGGGATGCGGCCCAGGTGGCCCGCCAGCGTGGCCACATGCTGGGCGTCGCCGCCACCCTGCTGTTCGCCGACCCTCGCGGCGGCGACGCCGCGGTCCGGCGCTGCTGGAACAATTCCCCCAATCCATCCTCCCCGCCCAAGGAACCCGCCCGTGAGCCCTCGCATCCGCATCTTGTTCGTCATCGTGGCCTTGTTCGCGGGCTCCCTGGCCTGGTACTACCTGTCCACCGACCACACCCCGGAACTGGTGCTGCTGGGCACGGTGGACGCCAACCAGGTGATCGTCAGCCCCGAGATCGCCGGGCGCATCGTGCGGCTGGCGGTGCAGGAGGGCCAGGACGTGAAGGCCGGGGACCTGGTGGCCCTGATGGACCGGGACGAGCTGGCCGCGGCCAGGGACGCCGCCGATGCCCAGGCCCGCAGCCTGAAGTACCAGCTGGGCGCCTCCCGGGACACCGCCGCCAGCACCGTGGGCGACACCGCCAACCAGGTGGTCAACGCCCAGGCCACCGCCAGCGCCGCCGTCGCCTCCCTGGCCGAGGCCCGGGCCAACCGGATCAGCCAGGAGCAGCTCACCCGGCGCACGGTGGCCCTGGCGGAGCAGGGCATCATGAGCGCCCAGGACCGGGATTCGGCGGTGCAGTCCCTGGAGGCTGCCAAAGCCCATGAACAGGCCGCCAAGGACACGGCGGCCGCCGCCGAAGCCGCCCTCAAGGTGGCCCAGGCGCACCTGAACCAGGCCCAGGCGGCCCTGAAGACCGCCGACTCCACCGCCGGCCAGTTCCAGTCGGCCCAGGCCCAGGCGGCCCAGGCCCAGGCCCGCCTGGACTATACCCGCATCGTCGCCCCCATCTCCGGCAAAGTGGGGGTGTGGGCCGCCCGGGAAGGGGAGGTGCTGAATCCCGGCAGCCCCATCGTCACCATCGTGGACCTTGGCCAGACCTGGGTCTACGCGCCCATCCCCGAGACCCAGGCGGACGCGGTGGCCCTGGGCGACCAGCTGGACGTGCGCATGCCCAGCGGCGCCCGGGTCACGGGCAAGGTGATCGTCAAGGGCGCCGAGGGGGACTTCGCCACCCAGCGGGACGTGGACCGCATCAAGCGCGACATCAAGACCGTCCAGCTCAAGCTCTTGATCCCCAACCCCGGGGAACGCTTCGTGCCCGGGATGACCGCCGAGGTGCTGGTGCCCCGCCGGCTGCTGAGGAAGTCATGAGCATGCTCCAGCGCAAGCCCGAAGGCCCGGCGGCCGCCGGCGCCGCCATCCAGGTGCAGGACATCGTCAAGCGCTTCGGCGATTTCGAGGCGGTCAAGGGCATCAGCCTGGAGGTGCAGGACGGCGAGACCTTCGGCCTGCTGGGCCCCAACGGCGCCGGCAAGAGCACCCTCATCCGCATGATGACCACCCTGATCCCCATCACCTCCGGCAAGGCCTACATCGACGGCCACGACGTGGCCAGGGAGCCGGACGCAGCCAGGCGCTGCATGGGCGTGATCCCCCAGGCCCTCACCAGCGACATCAACCTCACCGTGCAGGAGAACCTCTCCATCTACGCCAAGCTCTACGACGTGCCCCGGGCCGGGCGCCGGGAGATCATCGACGACCTGCTGGAGGCGGTGGACCTCACCAGGTGGCGGGACGCGGAGACCCGCACCCTCTCCGGCGGCATGCGCCGGCGGCTGGAGATCGCCCGGGGGCTGGTGCACAGCCCGAAGATCTTCTTCCTGGACGAGCCCACCACCGGGCTGGACCCGGTGTCCCGGGTGGCGGTGTGGGAGATGCTGGGCAAGCTCAAGGAGCGGCGCCGGCTCACCATCCTCATCACCACCCACTACATGGACGAGGCGGATCGGCTGTGCGACCGCATCGCCATCGTCGACCACGGCCGGCTGGTGGCCCTGGACACCCCGGCCCGGCTCAAGCAGAGCGTGCCCGGCAACAACGTCATCGAGGTCCAGTTCCGGGGCGCCCCCCCGGACTGGGAGGCCCGCCTGCGGGCCCTGCCGGACGTGACCAGCGTGCAGGCCGAGGGCGCCGCCATGTTCCGGGTGCTCACCACCAACGGCTCCCGCACCACCACCGAACTGGTGGGCCTGGCCCTGTCGGCGTCGGTGGAGGTCCTGACCCTCATGGTCCAGAACACCACCCTGGACGACGTGTTCGTGCACTACACCGGCCGCCAGCTGCGCGATGAGCAGGTCAAAGGCGACTCCACCATGCTCATCCCGCCCCGGAGGCTGCAGCCATGAACCGCCTGCTCGCCCTGGTGGAGCGGGAGCTGCGCAAGTTCTTCCGCTCGCCCACCCTGATGCTCACCGCCATGGTCTTCCCCCTGGTGCAGCTGGTGATCCTGGGCAACGCCTTCGGCGGCAAGATCACCGAGGCCCGGCTGGGGGTGGTGGACTACGACCACGGCCCCCAGGCGGTGCGGGTGCAGGAAGCCTTCGACGCGGTGCAGGCCAACATCCGAACCTTCCGGCCCATCCCCTGCGCAAGCGACAAGCAGGCCCAGGAGGACGTGCGCGCCGGGCGCCTGGACGCGGCCATCGTCATCCCGCCCCAGTTCTCCCGCCGGGTCATGGCCGGGGAGAACCCGGCCCTGGGGCTGGTGGTGGACAACTCGGACCAGTTCGTGAGCAGCAGCCTGGAGACGGAGCTCCAGTCCCTCACCGACGCCCTTAACCAGCCGGCGGCGCCGCCCCGGGTGATCCAGCAGATCGCCCTGAAGATCGTGGAGGTGTATCCCTTCATCGAGTACATGAAGTACCTCCTGCCCGGGTCCATCACCCTGGCCATGTTCGTGTCGGTGATGATCGGCGGCGGCCTGCTGTACATCGACGACAAGGCCCGGGGCGTGCACGAAGGCTTCCTGGTGACCCCCATCACCAGGCTGGAACTGGTGCTGGGCCTGGTCACCGCCGGGGCCATCAAGGCCACCATGGCCGGGTTCGTGATCACCCTGCTGGGGTCCCTGATCGCCGGGCTGGGGGTGATCTTCCATCCCCTGGTCCTGCTTCAGCTGCTGCTGATGATCCTCTCCACCTCCATCGCCTTCAACGCCCTCATGTTCCTGTTCATGGTGCGGGTGGAGGACCCCCTGGTGCCCCGGGCCATGTTCGGCATCCTCAACACCCTGCTGTACTTCCCCAGCGGCGCGGTGTACCCGGTGAGTTCCTTCCCCCGCTGGCTGCGGACCCTGGCCTCGGTGGACCCCTTCACCTACGCGGTGCATGGCTTCAAGGGCCTGCTGCTCAAGGAATCCGGGTTCGCGGCGGTGGCCCCGGACATCCTGTTCCTGCTGGCCATCGGCATCGTCGCCCTGGCCCTGGCCACCCGGTTGTTCAAGCGCACCCTTTGAGCCGCTGGTCCTTCACGGCCAGTAGGCCACCGGCGGTCCGAACACCCCCGGCCGGCCTGGCACCTGGGTGGCCATCGGCGACCTGAACGGCGACGGCCTGCCGGACCTGGCCAGCGCCGACGGCAACGTGGTGGTGCGGTTCCAGGTGCCAGGCCAGCCGGGGGAGTACGGACCGCCGGTGGCCTACTGGCCGTGAAGGACCAGCGGCTCAAAGGGTGCGCTTGAACAACCGGGTGGCCAGGGCCAGGGCGACGATGCCGATGGCCAGCAGGTAGAGGAGGTCCGGGGCCACCGCCGCGAACCCGGATTCCTTGAGCAGCAGGCCCTTGAAGCCATGCACCGCGTAGGTGAAGGGGTCCACCGAGGCCAGGGTCCGCAGCCAGCCGGGGAAGGACTCACGGGTACACCGCGCCGCTGGGAAAGTACAGCAGGGTGTTGAGGATGCCGAACATGGCCCGGGGCACCAGGGGGTCCTCCACCCGCACCATCATCAGGAACATCATGGCGTTGAAGGCGATGGAGGTGGAGATGATCATCAGCGGCAGCTGAAGCAGGACCAGGGGATGGAAGATCACCCCCAGCCCGGCGATCAGGGACCCCAGGACGGTGAGCACGACGCCGGCCAGGGCGGCCTTCAGGGCGCCGGCGGTGACCAGGCCCACCACCAGCTCCAGCCGGGTGATGGGGGTGACCAGGAAGCCTTCGTGCACGCCCCGGGCCTTGTCGTCGATGTAGAGCATGCCGCCGCCGATCATCACCGAGACGAACATGGCCAGGGTGATGGACCCGGGCAGGAGGTACTTCATGTACTCGATGTAGGGATACACCTCTACGATCTCCAGGGCGATCTGTTGATCACCCGCTGCGGCGCCGCGGGCTGGTTAAGGGCGTCGGTGAGGGACTGCATCTCGGTCTCCAGGCTGCTGCTCATGAACTGGTCCGAGTTGTCCACCATCAGCCCCAGGGCCGGGGTTCTCCCCGGCCATGACCCGGCGGGAGAACTGGGGCGGGATGACGAGGCCGCGTCCAGGCGCCCGGCGCGCACGTCCTCCTGGGCCTGCTTGTCGCTTGCGTAGGGGATGGTCTTGAAGGTGCGGATGTTGGCCGGCACCGAGTCGAAGGCTTCGCTGCACCCGCAGCGCCTGGGGGCCGTGGTCGTAGTCCACCACGCCCAGCCGGGCCTCGGTGATCTTGCCGCCGAAGGCGTTGCCCAGGATCACCAGCTGCACCAGGGGGAACACCATGGCGGTGAGCATCAGCGCCGGCGAGCGGAAGAACTTGCGCAGCTCCCGCTCCACGATGGCGAACATCCGGTTCATGGCTGCATCCCCGGGCCGGGTCGGCATGGTGGGGCCGCGGCTTTGACCTGCTCATCCCGCAGCTGGCGCCCGGTGTAGTGCACGAACACGTCGTCCAGGGTGGTGTTCTGCACGCATGAGGGTCAGGACCTCCACCGACGCCGCAGGGCCAGGCCCACCAGCTCGGTGGTGGTGCGGGAGCCGTTGCCGGTGAGCACCCGGAACATGCCGGCGCCCTCGGCCTGCACGCTGGTCACGTCCGGCAGGGCCCGCAGGCGGGCCTCCCAGTCCGGGGGGCGTCCCGGAACTGGACTTCGATGACGTTGTTGCCCGGCACGCTCTGCTTGAGCCGGGCCGGGGTGTCCAGCGCCACCAGCTGGCCGTGGTCGACGATGGCGATGCGGTCGCAGAGCCGGTCGGCCTCGTCCATATAGTGGGTGGTGAGCAGGATGGTGAGCTGCCGGCGGCTTTTGAGCTTGTTCAGCATCTCCCACACCGCCACCCGGGAGACCGGGTCCAGCCCGGTGGTGGGCTCGTCCAGGAAGAAGATCCTCGGGTTGTGCACCAGCCCCCGGGCGATCTCCAGCCGCCGGCGCATGCCGCCGGAGAAGGTCTTGGTCTCGGCGTCGCGCCACTTGGTCAGGTCCACCGCCTCCAGCAGCTCGTCGATGTCTGCGCCGGCGCTCGGCCCGGGGCACGCCGTAGAGCTTGGCGTAGATGGAGAGGTTCTCCTGGACGGTGAGGTTGATGTCGCTGGTGAGGGCCTGGGGGATCACGCCCATGCAGCGCCGGACCGCGTCCGGCTCCCTGTCCACGTCGTGGCCGTCGATCCAGGCCTTGCCGGAGGTGATGGGGATCAGGGTGGTCATCATCCGGATCAGCGTGCTCTTGCCGGCGCCGTTGGGGCCCAGCAGGCCGAAGGTCTCGCCGGGCTTCACCTCCAGGCTGATACCCTTGACCGCCTCGAAGGTCCCGAAGCGCTTGACGATGTCCTGCACCTGGATGGCGGCGCCGGCGGCCGCCGGGCCTCGGGCTGGCTGGAGCGCTCACGATGCGCACCAGCCGGCTGGGCACCAGCACCTCGGCGGTCATCCCGGGCACGAAGCGCTCGCCGGGGTTGGGGATCAGGAGCTTGATGCGGATGGTCTTGATGTCGCGCTTGAGCCGGCTCACGTCGCGCTGGGTGGCGAAGTCCCCTTCGGCGGTCTTGACGATCACCTTGCCCGTCCACCCGACGCCGCTGGGCATGCGCACCTTCAGCTGGTCGCCCATGGCCACCGCGTCCGCGTGGGTCTCGGGGATGGGCGCGTAGACCCAGGTCTGGCCAAGCTCCACGATGGTGACGATGGGGCTGCCGGGATTCAGCACCTCCCCTTCCCGGGCGGCCCACACCCCCACTTTGCCGGAGATGGGGGCGACGATGCGGGTATAGTCCAGGCGGGCCTGGGCCTGGGCCGCCTGGGCCTGGGCCGAGGAACTGGCCGGCGGTGGAGTTGGCGGTCTTCAGGGCCGCCTGGGCCTGGTTCAGGTGCGCCTGGGCCACCTTGAGGGCGGCTTCGGCGGCGGCCGCCGTGTCCTTGGCGGCCTGTTCATGGGCTTTGGCAGCCTCCAGGGACTGCACCGCCGAATCCCGGTCCTGGGCGCTCATGATGCCCTGCTCCGCCAGGGCCACCGTGCGCCGGGTGAGCTGCTCCTGGCTGATCCGGTTGGCCCGGGCCTCGGCCAGGGAGGCGACGGCGGCGCTGGCGGTGGCCTGGGCGTTGACCACCTGGTTGGCGGTGTCGCCCACGGTGCTGGCGGCGGTGTCCCGGGAGGCGCCCGAGCTGGTACTTCAGGCTGCGGGCCTGGGCATCGGCGGCGTCCCTGGCCGCGGCCAGCTCGTCCCGGTCCATCAGGGCCACCAGGTCCCCGGCCTTCACGTCCTGGCCCTCCTGCACCGCCAGCCGCACGATGCGCCCGGCGATCTCGGGGCTGACGATCACCTGGTTGGCGTCCACCGTGCCCAGCAGCACCAGTTCCGGGGTGTGGTCGGTGGACAGGTAGTAGGACCAGGCCAGGGAGCCCGCGAACAAGGCCACGATGACGAACAAGATGCGGATGCGAGGGCTCACGGGCGGGTTCCTTGGGCGGGGGAGGATGGATTGGGGTAATCGTTCCAGCAGCGCCCGGACCGCGGCGTCGCCGCCGCGAGGGTCGGCGAACAGCAGGGTGGCGGCGACGCCCAGCATGTGGCCACGCTGGCGGGCCACCTGGGCCGCATCCCGGGGATCCTCGCCGTCGATCTCCCGGTACGCGGGGGCCGAGATGAAGTAGAAGACGTTGATCCCGGTCAGCGCCTTGAACACCTGGTCCGGGTCGCCCGGGCGCAGTTCTCCGGCGTCCAGGCCGTCCCGGAACACCCGGGCCAGGGCCTGGTGCACCGGGGTGAACAGGATGCGGGCCAGGCGCGGCAGGTTGGAAGGCTGGCCCTCCCGGGCGCGCATCATTTCAAAGGCCATGAGCCGGGCCGTGTCGCCCAGGGCCAGGCGGTCGAAGTGAGTGAGGAAGTAGGTCAGCAGCCGCTCCCCGGCGCTGCCCGGCCCCCGCAGCAGGGCCAGGGCGTGGTCCCGCACCGGACCGAAGATGGCGTCCAGCACCGCCTGGTGCAGCCCCTCCTTGGTGCCGAAGTAGTAGTGCAGGAGGGCCTTGTTCACCCCGGCGGCCCGGGCGATGGCGTCCATGCGGGCGCCTGCCGGGCCCTGCTCCGAGAACTCCGCCACGGCGGCGCGCAGGATGGCGTCGCGGCTGGCTTCGGAGCGGGGGGAGGCGGGGCGGGCAAGGTTTAACCTTCTGGTTAAACCAAATGGTTAATCCATTTGTTCATGCTGTCAAGAATCCCCTTCGGTTCCGCCGGCCCTTCTAATGCGCAGCCAGGCTCCTAAACTTCTCCCAAGGCCCTGACCTGCGGGAGGCTTGCCATGGACCACCTGTTCAACCTGGACGCTCTGCCCTGGAAGATCGTGCGCCCGGACGTGACGTCCGGGGTTTCGGGCAAGGCCATGCATGACGGGGCCGTGAAGGCCGTCCTCACCCGGGTGGAGCCGGGCGGGGGCTTCCGGGTGCACACGGACGCCTACGCCCACGTGTTCTACTTCCTGAGCGGGGAAGGGACCCTGTGGGTGGGCGAGGACCGCACTCCGGCCCGCCCGGGGCTGGTGGCGCGCATCGAGGCGGGCGTTCCCCACGCCTACGAGAACACCGGCAGCGCTGACCTGGTGCTGGTTTCCATGAACCTTCCCGACTTGGCCTGAAAAAAACAGCCCTGGCATACTGGGGCATGGCTAATCAAGCGTGGCCCGCACCGCCGCCGCCCCCCCCCGGCGCCGGGTGCCCGGCGGCGATCCAAGTGGAGGTGGGCATCGTCGGGGCCGGGATCCACGGCGCCGCCCTGGCCCGGGAACTGACCCTGCGGGGAGTTTCCTGCGCCCTGCTGGACCGGGGGGCGGTGGGCGGGGGCACGTCCCAGTGGTCCACCAAGCTGTTCCACGGCGGCATCCGCTACCTGGCCACCGGGGACATCAAGCAGATGCGCGAGGGGCTCCGGGAGCGGGCCACCTGGGTGCGCATCGCCCCGCGCCGCTGCCGCTGGGATGCGTTCTGGATGCCTCACGCGGGGCTTATGGAGGGGCTGGCCCACCGTTTCGGCATCGGCCTGTACGACCACTGGGGCGCCGAGCGTCCGGGCTGGCCCCAGGACCTGCGCCTGGGCCCGGTGCCCCGGGAGCGCTTCGAGGCCGATCCCAGGGCTGCCCAAGGGCCGTTCCGGGGCGCGGTGGCCTACGCCGACCTGCTCACCTGGGACCATGAGGTGGTGCGCGACCTGGCCGCCTCCAGCGCCGCCCGCATGTTGGATTTCCACGACGTGGAGGGCTGGGGCGACCAGACCGGAACTCTGCGCACCGCCCGGGTGCGGGACCGGCGGGACGGGACCGCGCGCACGGTGGAGGCGGCCCAGTGGGTGTTCGCCCTGGGCCCATGGACCGACCGGGCCCTGGAAGGGTGGTTCCAGGAGCCCTCCCGGCGCCTGCGGCTGTCCGCGGGGGTCCACCTGTGGCTGGACCCGGTGCCGGGGTGCGAGCGCCCCTGGGCCATGCGCCGCTCCGGCGGCCGGATCCTGTTCGTGATCCCCCGGGACGGGCTGCTGCAGGTGGGCACCACCGAACGGGAAGTGGACGACGGCTGGGCGCCCATCCTCCCCAAGGAGCGGGAGGAATTGTACCAGGGCCTGGAGTCCCTGCTTCCGGCCATCCCCTGGCGCACCCTGCGCGTGCACAAGGAGGAGCTGGGCGTGCGCCCGCTGCTGGCCAGGCAGGGCAGCACCTTGCGCCTGGCCCGGGAGGCCGTCCTGGAGCGCCACCCCCGGTTCCGGAACCTGCGCCTGGTGCTGGGGGGCAAGCTCACCACCGCCCGCCAGCTCATGGACCACCTGGCCACCGAGCTCACCGGGCACGGCTGCCCCGCCTCCCGCACGGAGCCTCTGGCGGCGAGCCCGGATACCTGAGCCGGACGAAACGGACCTATTGCCTGTTGGTGTCCGGGCACCCATAGTGTAACCAATCAGAATTCCCGGTTTGCGGAAGGAAATCCCATGCCCTGGTTTCCCGCCATCACAGTTTCCCGTACCTCGGCAGCGGCGGTTCCCTCGTCGCCTACCAGGTGGCCCGGAAGTTGGGTTGGCGCTATTGCGACCGGTCCATCCTGAACCACACCGCGCAGGTCCTGGGGCTGGATGTGGTCGCCCTGAGGCAGCAGGAGGAGCGCCCGGACCGGCTGTGGGAGAACATCCTGTGCCTGCTGGGCACCGGCACCCCCGAGGCCACCTACGCCCCGCCGCCGGACCTGCCGGTGTACAGCAAGGACCTGTTCGCCCAGGAGAGCCGGATCATGGCCCGGATCCTGGACCGGGAGGCGACGGTGCTGGTGGCCGGGGCGGCTTCGTGGCGTTCCAGGACCGCCCTCACCCTGCACGTGCACGTGCAGGCGGACCTGGAGTTCCGGGTGCGCCGCCTGGTGGACATCGGCCGGGCCGCCAGTCCCAAGGAGGCCCAGAAGCCATCCACGGCTCCGACCGGGACCGGGCCGGCTTCATCCGGGACATCTCCGGGCGGGACTGGATGGACCCCGCCAACTTCGACCTGGTCCTGGATCCCAGCCGGGAGGGGTTCCCGGCCTGCGAGCAGCGCGTCCTGGACGCAGCCCCCGCGAGCGCGGACGCGGTGGACTGAGGTCGGACCGGGCTCAGGGGTGCACCACCGGGAACCGTCCCCAGGTTCCTCAGGATTATTATAAATAATTTTTTATATTTTGGCTTTCACCTTCTCCGGGCCAGGGAACATTGCCTTTTTTTTAGGCACGAAGGATGGACCGCTCCCTAGGTGGGGTGAGGTTCATAATTTTTTATTTATAAAAATAAGAGGTATTTCTCATGGCTGAAGAGCGCAGGCAGGAACCGGCCCGCAAGGGCGGTGCAAACGGTGAGCCAGGACCGGGGGCACATGGCCGAGATCGGCAAGAAAGGCGGCGAGACGGTGAGCCAGGACCGGGCGCACATGGCCGAGATCGGCAAGAAAGGCGGCGAGGCGGTGAGCCAGGACCGGGGGCACATGGCCGAGATCGGCAAGAAAGGCGGCGAGGCGGTGAGCCAGGACCGGGAGCACATGGCCGAGATCGGCCGCAAGGGAGGCGAGGCGGTGAGCCAGGACCGGGAGCACATGGCCGAGATCGGCAGGAAAGGCGGCGAGGCGGTGAGCCAGGACCGGGAGCACATGGCCGAGATCGGCAGGAAAGGCGGCGAGACCGTGAGCCAGGACCGGGAACACATGTCCCAGATCGGCCGGAAAGGTGGCGAAGCCCCCCATGAACACCAGGGGCCGCCGGACCCTTCCTCCAACCCATGAGGCCCCGCGGCTGCGCGGAGGATGGGCTTGTTTCTACTTGCCCCGGTTGGAGGTCCGGGTGGGCCCGGGCCCCCGAGGACTTCTCGGCGGAGCGGGAGCTGACCTTGGGCTCTGGGCTGGGGCCCCCGCAGGCCGGAGTGGTCCTTCACCCCGGCAGGGTGCCGCCTTGGGCAGGTCGGTCTTCTTGGACGGGAGCTTGCTCAGAGGTCCGCGGTGATGGAGGGATCGGGCTTGGACATGGCAGCACCTCTGGGGAAAGAAATGGAAACGGTTGGAGAACGAAAGCGGGACTATCTCGGCCCCCATGATAGCACCGGCGCTCCTCCGGTTTGCGGGCGCTGTGCAGGGCCACGATGCCCCCGGTGAGGTTGGTCCAGCTCGGGTCGCCGAAACCCCGGCGGCCAGCTCCGCAGCCAGGGCCGGCTGGTCGGGGAAGCTGCGGATGCTGGCCGGCAGGTAGCTGTAGGCCTCGGGGGAGCCGCTGATCCAGCCGCCGATGCGGGGCAGGAGGCGCAGGCTGTAGGTGTCGTACAGGAACCGCAGCCAGCGGTGGCGGGGACGGCTGAACTCCAGGATGGTGAGCCGGCCCTGGGGCTTCAGGACGCGCAGGAACTCCCGGTAGGCCCGGGGCCGGTCCTCGACGTTGCGGATGCCGTAGCAGATGGTGACGCCGTCGAAGCTGGCGTCCCGGAAGGGCAGCCGCTGGGCGTCGGCCCCCACCGAGGCCCACACCAGGCGGTCCCGGCCCTGGGCCCGGAACTTGTCCGGCCCCCTTTGAGCATCTCCAGGGTGAAATCGGTGGAAACCACTTCGGCGCCGCGCCGGGCCAGGGCCAGGGAGGAAGTCGCCGGTGCCGGCGGCCACGTCCAGAAAGCGGTGGCCGGGGGCGGCGCCCGAGCACCGGGCCATGCGCCGCCACCAGTGGGAGTCCATGCCCAGGGACAGCAGATGGTTCAGGAGGTCAATTTGCCAGCAATGCCCGAAAACATGGCCTGGCTTTGTTTCCCCTGGGGCATAAAAGTCTCCTCCCTCTCCATCATCCCCGGATGGGCCACCTTCCCTCAGCCCATAAGGGGCCCAACCTTGTAAACTGGGTGGGTCCCTTTGACCGGCTCATTCATATCGGTGATTCCCCCCTCTGGAGGTTTCATGGAAGTTTTGACCAGCGATAAGATTTTCGGCGGCAGTTCCTGCTGGCTCCCATCGGTTCCCAACCGCAGTTCACGCCCGAAGACCTTAGCGACGAAGCCAAGGCCATCGGCGAGGCGGCCCGGGATTTCATGCTGGGGAGGTCATTCCCGCGGACGAGGCCATCGACAAGCTCGACATCGAGCTGACCAAGGAACTGCTACTCAAGGCCGGGGAACTGGGCCTGCTGAGCATCGAGATCCCCGAGGCCTACGAAGGCATGGACCTGGACAAGAAGACCACCATGGTGCTGCTGGAGGAAGTGGGCAAACAGGCCTCCTTCTCGGTGACCTACGGCGCCCACACCGGCATCGGCACCCTGCCCATCGTCTACTTCGGCACCCCGGAACAGAAGGCCAAGTACCTGCCCCTGCTGGGCAGCGGCCAGAAGCTGGCGGCCTACGCCCTCACCGAGGCCGGTTCCGGCAGCGACGCCATGGGCGCCAAGACCACCGCCGTGCTGGACGGCGACCAGTGGGTGCTCAACGGCAGCAAGATGTGGATCACCAACGCGGGATTCGCCGACGTGTTCGTGGTCTTCGCCAAGGTGGACGGCCGCAAGTTCAGCGCCTTCATCGTGGAGAAGGGCGACCCGGGCTTCACCACCGGGCTCGAGGAGCACAAGCTGGGCATCAAGGGCTCCTCCACCCGCGCGCTGTCCCTGGACAACTGCCGCATCCCCAAGGACCGCCTGCTGGGCGAAGTGGGCCGGGGCCATCGCATCGCCTTCGGCATCCTCACCATCGGCCGCTTCAAGCTGGGCGCCGGCTGCACCGGCACCGCCAAGGTGGTGCTGGAATACGCCATCAAGTACACCGGCGAGCGCCACCAGTTCGGCAAGCCCCTGAACGCCTTCGGCCTGATCCAGGCCAAGCTGGCGGACATGACCACCCGGGTGTTCGTGGCCGAGGCCATGAACTTCCGCACCATCTCCTACATCGACGACCGCATGCAGGCCGTGAGCTGGGACCAGCCGGACGCCGCCAAGCGGAAGCTGGAGATCATGGACGAGTTCGCCATGGAGGCGTCCATCGCCAAGGTCTGGGGCAGCGAGGCGCTGTTCGCCACCGCCGACGACGCCGTGCAGTGTTTCGGCGGCTACGGCTTCTCCTCCGAGTACCCCCCGGAGAAGATCTACCGCGACAACCGCATCAACCGCATCTTCGAAGGCACCAACGAGATCAACCGGCTCATCATCGCCGGCACCCTGTTCAAGAAGGCCAGCAGCGGCGCCCTGGTCCTGCCCAAGGACACCGCCGCGGTACCGGAAGCCGCCGGGTTCACCGGCCCGCTGGCGGCCTCCCGCCTCGCGGTGGAACTGGCCAAGCGGCTCTGCTGCTACACAGCCGCTACCGCCCTGGACGTGTGCGGGCAGAAGCTCATCGAGAACCAGGAAGCCAGCGCGCGGGTGGCCGACATGCTCACCGAGATCTACGCCATGGAGTGCGCCGTGGTGCGCGCCGGCATGATGACCGCCAACCGGCCACCGCTGGGCCGCCCTCGCCCGGGATTGCGCCGAAGCCTACGTGAACGAGAACTGGACAAGGTGCAGACCAACGCCAGCCTGCTGCTGGCCGAGGTGCTGGAAGGCGAGGCCCTGGAGGCGGCCCTGGAGGACCTGGGGGCGTTCGACCGGTTCGTGCCCCAGTCCAGCTCCCGGCTGCGCGGGCGGATCGCCAGGGAAGTGATCGAGAAGGGGACGTACCCGATCGCGTAGGTACTGATCGCCGTCCGCCGCTCCGCCGCAGGCCCCCGGCCGGGGGCCTGCGTGCCCAAGGCGACCGTCATTTGTCCTTCGGGAACGGCTCCAGGGCCGTGCCCAGGTGCAGCGCCTAGGGGTTTTGCTTGCCCAGCTGGATGAACTCGGGCAGCAGGGCCAGCCAGTGCAGGCTCCAGGTGGCCGCGGGGGGCTGGGAGGAGCCCGCCGGGCTGGCCTCCTGAGCAACCGCCAGCCGGTCCGGGCCGAAGGCCAGGTCCAGGTCCTGGCCCCCGGGCAGGGCTATGTATACCTACCTGGGCGGTGGCCGGGTAGATCACCGTAAGGTAGCCCTCGTCGTCGTCCAGGATCCACAGCAGGCCCTCCAGGGCGGGGCGGAAGTCCAGGGAGCCCACCGGCAGGGCGCCGATGCCCCGCTGCAGGAGCGAATGCTCCGGGAAGGGCAGGGGGGCGAAGGGGTCGGCTATGGGTATGCCCCAGTCCCGCCAGGCCTTGCGCACCCGGCCGGGAAGGCCGGCACGCAGGCGGATGAGCCCCTTCAGGTCGGTGAGGCGCACCGTTCCGTCCTGGGCCAGGTGCATGGTGAGGCCGAAAGAGGTCTGGGTGGGGGTCGCGTCACAAGGGGCGGGCGGGGGCCCGGGCTCATCCATCTGCCAGGGGAGCGCCGAGGCGGCGCGCCAGGGGAGCGTGGAGGAGGAGGTCTGGGCCAGGAGCGTCTGAGGCCCCAGAAGCCCGATGGCTCCGCTCAGGAACAGGGCGGCCAGCCGCACAGGGCCTCCAGGTTGTGGGTGGTGATCTCCCCCAGGCGCCCGGGCGCCACTCCGCGCAGGGCCGCCACCTGGGCGGCCACGTGGGCCACGAAGGCGGGTTCGTTGGGCTGGCCCCGGTGGGGCACCGGGGCCAGGTACGGGAGTCGGTCTCCACCAGGATCCGGTCTTCGGGGGCCCAGGCGGCCACGTCCTGGACGGCGCCGGCGTTGCGGAAGGTGACGATGCCCGAGAAGCTCAGGTGGAAGCCCAGGTCCAGGGCCCCCCGGGCGAAGGCCCGGTCCTCGGAAAAGCAGTGGATGATGCCCCCCACCTGGTCCGCTCCTCCTCCCTCAGGATCCGCAGGGTCTGGGCGGGGGCCTCCCGGGTATGCACCACCACCGGCTTGCCCAGCCTGCGGGCCAGGCGCAGGTGCTCCCGAAACACCGACTCCTGGACCTCCCTCGGGCTAAAGGTCACAGCGCCAGTCCAAGGCCGGGCTCCCCCACCAGGCGGGCGCCGGGGTCCTGGAGCAGCGCCTCCAGCCCCTGGGCCACCTGGGAATCCCAGCGGCGCGCCTCGTGGGGATGGAGGCCCAGACGGCCTGCACATCGGGACGCGCCGGGCCAGGTCGAGGGCCAGGCCGGGAATCCTCCAGGTCGGTGCCCACCACCACGAAGCCGGTGACCCGGCCAGGCGGGCCCGTTCCAGCACTGCGTCCACGTCCGGCGATGGGTGACTGCCGACGAGGTGGCAGTGGGAATCCACAAGCATCTTCTTCTCCCCAGCGGAGTATAAGAAGCCCTGAAAGGATCGCCTCCCGTTCATGTCACCGCTCCTGACCATCCTCATCGTGGACGACGAGCCCGGCATCCGGAAGTCCCTGGGCGAGACCCTGGCCGAGGAAGGCTACGGCGTGCTCAAGGCCGAGCGGGGCGAGCAGGCCCTGGACCTGCTCCAGAACCCGGACGGGGAAGGGGTCCACCTGATGATCCTGGACGTCTGGCTGCCGGGCATAGACGGACTGGAGACCCTGAAGCAGGCCAAGGCCCTCCGTCCCGAGCTGGCGGTGGTCATGGTCTCCGGGCACGGCAACATCGACACCGCCATGCGGGCCACCAAGCTGGGCGCCTTCGACTTCCTGGAGAAGCCGGTGGACCTGGACCGCCTGCTCCTGGTGGTGAGCAACGCCCTCAAGCAGCGCCACCTGGAAGAGGAGAACCTGCGCCTGTACCGGGAGGTGAACCAGGACCGGTTCTTCCTGGCCGAGAGCCCGGCCATGAAGCGCCTGCTCTCGGACCTGGACCTGGTGGCGCCCACCGAGGGGCGGGTGCTGCTGGTGGGAGAGAACGGCAGCGGCAAGGAGGAGGTGGCGCGCCTGATCCACGCCAGCAGCCCCAGGGCCCAGGCGCCGTTCGTGGAGGTGAACTGCGCCGCCATCCCCGAGGAGCTGATCGAATCGGAGCTGTTCGGGCACGTGAAGGGCGCCTTCACGGGCGCCGTGCGGGACCAGGAGGGCAAGTTCAAGGAAGCCCACGAGGGCGCCCTGTTCCTGGACGAGGTGGCCGACATGTCCCTCAAGACCCAGGCCAAGGTGCTGCGGGCCCTGCAGGAGGGGCGCATCGAGCCGGTGGGCGGCGGCGGCGCCGTGGCGGTGGACGTGCGGGTGATCACCGCCACCAACAAGGACCTCACCGAGGAGATCCGGTCCGGGCGGTTCCGGGAGGACCTATACTTCCGCCTGGCGGTGGTGCCCCTGCGCATCCCGCCCCTGCGGGAGCGCCCCGAGGAGCTGATCCCCCTGGCCGAGGCCTTCATCCAGCGCATCTCCCGCAAGTCCAGGTGGCCGGTGCGGCGCCTGGCCCCGGACGCCCGGGACACCCTGCTGCGCCACGACTGGCCGGGCGACGTGCGGGAACTGAAGAACCTCATGGAGCGGCGGTGATCCTCGCCCGGGGGCGGAGATCGACACCCGGGACCTGGGCCCCCTGGCGGTGCGCCACCTGGCCGAGCCGGACCCGTTCTCCTTCCCCGAGTTCCCCAGCCTGAAGGAAGCCCGGGAGTGGTTCAAGGGCACCTACGTCCAGCGCGAGCTCAAGCAGCAGAACGGCAACATGACCCGGTGGCCGAGCGCCTCGGCCTGGACCGGTCCAACCTGTACAAGCGCCTCAAAGTCCTCGGCATCGAGGCCCGGGAAACCTGATGGAACGCCTCTGGCTCAAGATCGGCGAGACCGCCGCCAGGCTGGGCGTCAAGCCCAAGGAGCTGCGCTACTGGAGGCGGTGATCCCGGAGATCCAGCCCCGGCGCAGCAAGGCAACCTGCGCTACTACCACGTGGACGAGCTGGACCGCCTGGCCCGGATCCGGGACTGGCTGCGGGAGGGCCTCACGGTGGCGGACTGCCGGGAACTTCTGCTCACCGGCCAGCTGACCCGGGGCTTGAACCTGGGCCTGGGCCTGGCTCCGGACCCGGCCCCGGCCCTCCCGGGGCCCAAGGGGGCGCCCCGGGCCAGGACCCCCAGCCCCCACCGGCTGGAGATGGCCCAGGTGGCGGCCGCCCTGCGCACGCTCCTGGGCCGGCTCAGCGAGCCGGTGCGGTAGCCCCGCCATGGTCGCCCCGCCCCGCATCGGCAGGCTGGAGAGTGGTCCGCGCGACACCCTCTGCGATGTGCCGGGGGTGGCCGTCGGCCACTGCACCCTGGCCGAGGGGGACGTGCAGACCGGCGTCACGGTGGTGCGCCCGCATCCGGAGGACCTGTTCCTGGGCAAAGTGCCCGCCGCGGCCACCGTCCTCAACGGCTTCGGCAAGAGCGCCGGGCTCATGCAAGTCCAGGAGCTGGGGACCCTGGAGGCCCCCATCGCCCTGACCAACACCTTCGCCGTGGGGACGGTGGCCCGGGCCCAGATCGAGCGGGCCTGCCTGGAGCACCCCGGCATCGGCCGGGACCTGGGCACGTTCAACCCCCTGGTGTGCGAGTGCAACGACGGCTGCCTGAACGACCTGCAGGCCCATGGGGTCACGGCCCGGCACTACGGCGAAGCCCTGGACGGAGCCGGGGCGGAGATGGCCCAGGGCAGCGTCGGGGCCGGCCGGGGCATGGCCTTGTTCGGCCTCAAAGGCGGCATCGGCAGCGCCTCGCGGGTGGTGCGGGCGGAGGGGACCGCCGTCACCCTCGGCTGCCTGGTGCTGACCAACTTCGGCGCCACGGAGAACCTCATCCTGGCGGGGCGGACCCTGGGCCCCATCCTGGCCCGGCGCCTGGCGGAGCGGTCCGCCACCGAAGATTCGGGATCGATCATCATGGTGCTCGCCACCGACGCCTGCCTGAGCGACCGGCAACTGCGCCGGCTCTCCCTGCGCGCCGGCGCCGGCCTGGCCCGCACTGGATCCTTCTTCGGCCACGCCAGCGGAGACATCGTCCTGGCCTTCTCCACCGCCTACCGGATCCCCCATGACCCGGGCGCGCCCATGCCGGCGGTGCGCACCCTGCACGAGAACGCGCTGGATCCGCTGTTCCACGCATCGGCGGAAGCCACGGAGCAGGCCATCGTCAACGCCCTGTTCAGGGCCACGACGGTGCGGGGGTTCCGGGGGCACGAACTGGCGTCCTTCCTCGAGGTGCTCCCCGACTGGCGGGAGTCCTTCAACTAGCCACGCCAGTGACCACCGCCCTCATGCCAACCGCTACGGTATCCATGGTCGGGATAGATGCAGCTCACGGTCAGGCCGATTGAAACCAGACTTAGAACCACCCAGCCGGCAATGAGGAGATGACGACGGAATTTCATATCGAACTCCAGGATGAAGGCGCTGTGGAGATGCTGTCGAACGTGGTCACGCGGACCTTGGATCGACGGACCACCCTCAACATGCCTATCCCGTACACACATATTAATTTAATGAATTTACATATATTTACTTACCTTACTCGAGCCCGCCGCAACGGCCGTACCCCTCAAAATGGAACACCTGCTAAGTCAATTTGAAAGGGTTCCAACCATCCGCGAGAATGGCGCGCGTCAGGCCCTTCCCGATGAGCTACGCTTTCTCCAGTCCCCGTTTCCCGACCCCCAAGGCGCTCCGATGCATCTCAACGCGAACCACCGGGCCATTCTGCAGGATATTGCCCGGAGATCGATGGCCGAGCATGGGTTGCTCCCCGATTTCGGGGCACCGGCCCTGGCCGAGCTGGAAACCATCACGGCCAGGGGCGGGGCCGCCAGCGCCGGCTCCGGGGCCCGGGACCTGAGGGGGCTCCCCTGGGCTTCCATCGACAACACCCACTCCCGTGACCTGGACCAGCTCACCGTCGCCGAGGCCATGCCGCAAGGCGCCTCCAGGATCCTCGTGGCCCTGGCCGACGTGGATGCCCTGGTCAAGAAGGGCTCCGCCCTCGACGAGCACGCCCGCTTGAACGCCACCTCGGTCTACACGGCGGCCACGACCTTCCCCATGCTTCCCGAGGACCTCTCCACCGGCCTCACCTCCTTGAACTTCGCCGAGGACCGCCTTGCGGTCGTCGTGGAAATGCTGGTGGACGCCGCGGGCGGCCTGCAGAGTTCCGACATATACAGCGCGCGCGTGCGCAACCACGCCAAGCTCGCCTACCCCAGCGTCGCCCGGTGGCTGGAGGGAGGCGTCGCGCCGGGAGAACTCTCCGCCGTGCCGGGGCTGGAGGAGAATCTGCGCCTCCAGGACCAGGTCGCCCAGAAGCTGAAGGGCCTCCGGCATCTGCATGGCGCTCTGAGCCTGCAGGTCATCGAGGCGAAGCCGGTATTCGACGGCGACACGATCCGGGATCTGGAGGAAGAGGGAAAGGACCGCGCCAAGGCCCTCATCGAGGATTTCATGATCGCCGCCAACGGTGTTTCCGCCCGGTACCTGACCGCAAGGAAGTTCCCTTCGATCCGACGCGTGGTCCACTCCCCCAAACGCTGGGACCGGATCGCCGCCATCGCCGGCGAACATGGGACAAGGCTCCCCGAAGTCCCGGACCCCGTGGCGCTGGAGGACTTCCTGGACAGGGCCCAAGCGGCCGATCCGCTCCGGTTCCCGGACCTTTCCCTGATGATCATCAAGCTGCTGGGAGCGGGCGAATACGTTGCCGAACCGCCCGGCGGCACGGCCCCGGGGCACTTCGGTCTCGCGGTGAAGGACTATTCCCATTCCACCGCTCCGAACCGGCGCTACTCCGACCTGGCCACCCAGCGGATGCTCAAGGCCGCCATGGAGGGCGGTCCAAGCCCCTACAGCATGGAGGAACTGGACCTGTTGGCCAGGCACTGCACCCGGGAAGAGGACGCCGCCAACAAGGTTGAACGGCAGGTGGGGAAATCCGCTGCCGCTCTGTTCCTGGAAGGCAGGATCGGGCAAAGTTTCGATGCCATGGTCACGGGCGCTTCACCTAAAGGCACCTGGGTCCGGGTCTTCAGGCCGCCGGTGGAAGGAAGGCTGCTGGAGGACCATCAAGGCCTGGATGTGGGCCATCGAATCCAGGTGCAACTGGTGGCGGTGGATGTGGAGCGCGGCTTCATCGATTTCAGGATGGTTGCAACCCGGTAGGTGCTTTGTAAAGATTTTCGGAATGGGGCTGACGTCTCAATTGGCCCTCAAGCTGGGTTTCGGGTGACTGCCCATGACGGAACCGACATCCGAGCGCGCGAGCCTCCTGGATCCCTTGCGGTCCAGGCTGTTCATGATGCTCTGGATCGCCAACATGACCTCCAACGTCGGCACCCAGATCCAGAGCGTGGGCGAGAAATGGCAGATGGCCCACCTCACCACCTCGCCGCTGCTGGTGGCCCTCATCGAGACCGGCACCACCCTGCCGGTGCTGCTGCTGGGTCTTTCGGCCGGGGCCATCGCCGACATCCTGGACCGGCGCAAGCTGCTCCTGGCAACCCAGGTCTTCATGATGGTCAGCGCCGGGGCACTGTCCGGCCTCACCTTCCTGCATCAGATCAACCCGGTGGTCCTGCTGGCCATGTCCTTCCTCATCGGCGTCGGTTCGGCGTTGAGCATGCCGGCGTTCCAGGCCATCGTGCCCGAACTCCTGGACCGCAAGGGGCTCGCCGGGGGCGTCGCCCTCAACAGCGCAGGTTTCAATGTGAGCCGCGCCGTGGGCCCGGCCGTGGGCGGCCTCATCGTCGGGCTCATGGGCGCGGGGTGGGCCTTCTGCTTCAACGCGGCATCCTTCCTGGCGGTGGTGGTGGCCCTGCTGGCCTGGAAACGGCGCCCCACCACGTCCGACCTTCCCGGGGAACGCTTCCTGGGCGCGCTGAAGGTGGGATTCAGGTACGCCCGGCACAGCCGGCCGTTCCAGGTGATCCTCCTATGGGCCATGGGGTATTCCTGGTTCGCCGGGGTGATCTTCTCGCTGGTTCCCGCGCTGGCCATCCACGACCTGAAGCTCAACTCCCAGGCTTTCGGTGGCCTCATGAGCTGCATCGGCGCCGGGGCGGTCGCGGCGGTGTTCTTCATCGGGCCCCTGCGGGAACGGTTCAGCACCAACCAGGTCCTCGGGGGATTCAGCCTGCTGGCGGCCCTTGCCCAGGCGGTCATAGCCTACGTCCCGCACACCCCCACGGTGGCGCTCTGCCTGTTCCTTTCGGGGATGAGCTGGCTGGCCATTCTCTCCACCGTCAACACAGCGATCCAGTTCTCCGTGCCCCCCTGGGTGAAGGCGCGGGCCTTCGGCACCTACCACACGGTCTGGGGGGGCGCCATGGCGTTGGGGGCGGCCTTCTGGGGCGCCGTGGCCACGAAGGCCGGGCTCCGGATCACCATGGGCTTGTCCGCGGCCGGAATGATCGCTGCGGTGGCGGTCCTGACCAGGCTCCGGATCACCGCCTTCGACCAGGACCTCGACCTGAGCCCGCACCGGGACTCGCCCCACGGCCCTACGGCCATCCCCCAGGAAGCGGGCCCCATCCTGGTCCAGATGGAATACACCGTGCCCCAGGGCCAGAAGGAGGCCTTCCTGGGGGCCATGAATCCCGTGCGCCGCCTGCGCCTGCGGGATGGGGCCATGCGCTGGGCCCTGTTCGAGGAACCGGACCGGCCCGTGGACGGCTCGGTGCGGTTCCTGGAAACCTACCTGAGCACCACCATGGGCGAACATCTGCGCCAGCACCACCGCGCCACCGCCCAGGACCGGGCTGTGCTCGCCGGCGCCTACCGGTTCACGGAGGGCGGGCGGCCCTCCACCCGCCACCTGGTGGTGGTGGAGGACCATGACTCAAGCCTGCTCCAGAAGATCTGGCAGGGGTGGGCGGGCGAATAGGCCGGCTTTGACTAGTTGGTGTTGTGGTCGATCCAGATGAGCCGTTCGCCGGTGGGTGCCTGGACCTGGCCGCTGGCCTCCGCCGTCACGAACAGCTCGAAGGTGTGCAGCGGAGTGACGGTCTTGAGGGTGCCCTTGCGATTGCCGTTCACCTGCAGGGCCCCGATGTTCTGCGCCGGTGAATCTTTGTCCGGGCTCACCCACGCCACGTAGGTGGCCGAGGGGGGCTGCAGCTTCTGGGGGTCCGCCAAGTACTTGACGATCAAGTCGATGGAGGTGTTGCCATTATCCGCCTTGGCAAACTTGACCTTTCCCTGGGCTGCCGGGATGTCGGGGGACACGCTCATGTTGTCGGCGTGCTGGAACATGGTGGGAAGGGCGTAGGCGGAGATCGGAGCAAGGGCTAAAATGGCCGTCACTAGGGTTACGTGGGAGATTCGCATCAGTGCTTTCCTTTGCGCATAGCCGCCGAATTATTAGAGGTTCGGAGCGTAGCAATTTGAATTAAGCAATACTTAAGCCATTATTTAAGGTGATTTTTATCATATAATTACCTTACCGAAGATGATAGGGGACCGTTTCTCCATTCAAAATGGATGAGCCCATCCAACGCCGGCCTCAACGTGTGGACAACCCCTCTCCCGCCGCCGGGAGCGGCGGAAGGGGGTCTGTCACGAAAAGACTTGTAAAATCAGAAGAGGCGCTTCCTCCAGTTCCTCCCGAAGTGACCGATACCTTGGTCCTCTGGTCGGCCCCGACGAACAGCGAGTGTTTCGTCAGACCGCGCTGCGCGCGGTTTGACGAAGCCGAGCAACGGTGGGGCGGCGCGATGCCCGGGAACCCGGCCGATGGACCTGCCGCCGCACCGGGACACGGACGCCGACGCGGGGCCGAATAATGCCTGGTCAGCCCCCTAGGCGTTCGTAAGGCCGGCGATGGCCGCGCCTATCAAGGGGGCGTTGTCCACCTTGGTGAACTCGCACCTGACGCCATGGCGCTCCAGGAGGAAAGGCTCGAGGAAGCGGAGCGTCTTCTCCCGGAGCCCCTTCAGCTCGTAGAACGTTGTCCCGTCGGCAGTGACGCAGATCGGGCGACGCGGGTCCCTGCCCGCTCCGGACTTGATGGCGATGGAGGCGAGGTTGACCGCCGTGAGCTTCGCGGCCCTCTCCACGAGGCGCTCCGCCAGGTTGTACGCCAGGTCGAAATCCTCGCCCGTGGGCAAGGCCAGGGCCAACGGCCCGGTCCGGCCCGCCGGGCCGGAGAGGAAAACCCCGAGATCCCGCGTCTCGATGGGCGGCAGGAGCCGGACGAGCTCGGCCGTCCCCGGCGAGAAGAGCCCTTCACGGGCGGCCTTGGCGAGTACGGCCCCGTAGAGCCTGCCGAGGTAGCCCCCCGAAATCATCTTCTCGAAGGTATACATCCCGGGATCGACGGTCGCCGCGTCGAATTCCAGATCGATCGTCCCCCGGGGCGCCAGGCCGAAACCACCGGACTCGACGTTGACGATCTGCTTTCGCGAGGGGTCGAGCCCAGCCATTTTCGTGATCTTGGCGTTCTCCTCGACGTAGGCGCAATTGGTGCCGGTGCCGAGGATGAAGCCTATGAAGCTCTCGAAGGCCTGGTCGGCGGCGGCCGCCTTCCCCGCGAGCAGAGTCGCCACCGTATCATTGAGGAGGACGATGCGCTTGTGTCCTCCGTGGCCGGCCTCCTTGAGCGCCCTGGCGAGGCCCTCCCCGATGAGTTGACCCTCCACCTCCCTGGCCTTGACCTCCTTGCAGAAACGGAGCAGCCGCCCGTCACGGTTCGGCTGGATCTCGGTGGCATAGGAGAAGCAGAGGCCGATTGCGTCGCTGAGGCCGGCCACTTCCGAGAGGTAGCCCGCGATGGTGGAGAAGAAGGTCCTCGAGTCCACTTCCTCGGCGAGGCCCGGCATGGGGAAATTCCTGAACTGGCCGATTTCCGGCTTGCCCCCGGGATCGAAGGAGACGAGGGCAACACGGAAGTTCGTCCCGCCCGCGTCGACGGCGATGACCCGCCTCCCTCTGGGGATCTCGCTGTCGGCTTCAAGGTAGGTGGGGATCATGAGGAGGCTGCTGCCGGTCCCGCCGAGGCCGCGATCCATCTCCTTGGCGAAGGAGTGGCAGAGCGGTTCCATCTCCACCTGGCCGCAGTCCATGTGGTTGGCGCAGAGGAATTCTATGGCCTCGCCCCTCCCGGTCCCCATTGGCGCCTTCCTTTCTTATCCGATGATGAACTGCCTCAGGTACCGCTCGCTCTGCTCGATCGCGTTCTTCCGGGCCTCCAGGTCGGCCTCGAAGGCCCTGTCCTCGACTTCGATGCAGGCGGGGCCGTCGTAGCGCACATCGGTGAGGGCCGAGACGAAGCGGCCCCATTCGATGCCGCCGAGGCCGGGCAGCTTGGGCTGGTGGAACTCGAGGGGAGTCGAGAGGATGCCGACGTCGGCGAGGCGATCATAGTCGATCTTGGCGTCCTTGAGGTGGACGTGGAAGATCCGGTCCTTGAATTCGTAGACAGGCCGCAGGTAGTCGATCTGCTGCCAGAGCAGATGCGAGGGATCGTAGTTCAGGCCGAAGGCCTTCGAAGGGATGGTTTGGAACATCCTGCGCCAGATGGCGGGCGAGAAAGCGAGGTTCTTCCCGGCGGGCCACTCGTCCTTGGTGAAGTACATGGGGCAGTTCTCGATCGCCACGCGAACGCCCTTGCCTTCGGCGTACGCGATGATGGGAGGCCAGACCTGAGCGAAGCGCTTGAAGTTGGCCTCGAGGTCGGTCATCGGGTCGCGGCCGATGAACGTGTTCACCGTGCCCACGCCCAGGAGGGCCGCGGCGTCGATCACGCGCTTGATGTGGGCGACGTAGAACTCCGCCTTGTCACGGTCGGCATCGAGGGGATTCGGATAGTAGCCGAGGGCCGAGACGAAGACTTTCTTCTGCTGGAGGCAGGCCTTGATCTTCGCCGCTCCGGCAGCGTCCAGCCCGCCTGCGTCGATATGGGTGACGCCGGCGTACTTCCTTTCGGCCTTGCCCTTGGGCCAGCACATCAGCTCCACGCAGGAGAACCCTTTGGCCGCGGCGAAGGAGACCACCTCCTCGAAGGACAGCTCCGGGAGTATCGCGCTTACGAATCCTAGCTTCATCATTTCGGTACGCTCCTTTCGTCCATGGTTGATACGGCGACCCAGGCGCCCCGCCTGGCGCTCTCGAGGATCCTGTCGCAGAGTTCCAGTTCCCGGAGGCCGTCGCGGAAGGTCGGGAACTTGGGGGCGGTCTTTCGGTCCCCCGCAAGATAGGCGTAGAACTCCTTGAACAACTGCTTGGAGGTGTCGGGGAAGCCCTCCTGATGGCCTCCCGGGAAGGAGATCAGCTGCTGGCTCTCCGGATAGACGAGGGAGGGGTCCTTCATCATCTGCTGGTTGTTGCCGTCCCGCCTGCCGATCCAGACAGCGTTGGGACTCTCCGAGTTCCATTCGACCGACTCCCTGGAGCCGTCGATCTCGAAGTAGATCCTGTTCTTGCGGCCGGCGGAGACCTGGCTCACCACGAGGCTGCCGCGCGCCCCGCCCTGGAAACGGAAGAGGACCGAGGCGTAATCCTCCGTGCTGATCGGGACGGCCTCGTAGTCCTCGGGGGCGAGGAGTTTCCCAGCGTAAGTCTCGATCGGCTTCAGGGGCCTCTTCCTCTTCTCGTGGAAGATCGCGAAGTCGGCGAAGACCTCGGCGATCCGGAGCCCCGAGACGTACTCGACCAGGTCCATCCAGTGCGAGCCGATGTCGGCGACGGCCCTGGACTCCCCCGAAAACGCGGGCTCGAGCCTCCAGTTGTAGTCCGTGTCGTAGTAGAGCCAATCCTGGAGGTAGGAGCCGTGGACCGAGAAGATCCGCCCGAGCTCCCCCTTCGCCGCCATGGCCTTGACCTGGCGCATCAGGGGGTAGTACCTGACGTTGAAGTGCACTGCGTTCGCGAGCCCGGTCCGGTCGGCCAGGTCGACCAGCTCGGCCGCCTCGGCCGCGGTCGTGGCGAGGGGCTTCTCGCAGACGACGTGCTTGCCCGCGAGGAGGGCTTCCTTGGCCATCGCGCAGTGGAAATTGTTGGGCGTGCAGATGTGGACGACCTCGATCTCCGCGTTCGCGAGCAGCTTCCGGTAATCGCCGTAGGCCAAAGGGATGCCCAGCAGGTCGGCCTTGGCGCTGGACAGCTCCTCGCACTTGTCGGCCAGGGCGACGACCTCTATGCCGGGCAGGCGCCTGAGGGCCTCCACGTGCGCCGGCCCTATGAATCCCGTTCCGATGACACCGACCTTGGTGCTGCGCATGGCAAGCTCCTCAATTAGTGTTGGCATGTTCCTTGACCGAGATGTTGAACACGTCGCGCGAGAAGCGCATTTCGTGGGTGATGAGCTGGACCGAGAAGCGGAGCAGGTCCCCCCGCCCCACGGACTTCGTCAGTTCCAATACGCCGCCCCCCCCGTGGAAGGCCACCCTCTGGATCGAGAAGGCGGGAAGGCTCCGCTTGCAGCCAAGCTCCTTCGCCTCGGAAGGCGTCAGGAGCCTCACCTCGTAGGTCTCCTCGGCCCTGTCCAGCTCGAGCCTGTAGCGTTCGGCCAACGTGCGGTACAGGGATTTGTGATCGAAGCTCTCCTCGAGGAGGTCGGGGCAGAGGTAGTGGGGGATGAAGGTCCGCTCGATCAGGATGGGTATCTTGTTGGCCATCCGCACCCTCGAGATCTTGTTGACGAGGCGGTCGGACCCGGGGAGATCCAGCAACGCGGCGGTCTCATCATCCGCCTCGGCCAGGGTCTGCTCGAGGATCCTCGAGCTCGGCTCGAAGCCGAGTTCCCGGATGTCCTCGGAGAAGCTGTACAGCTTGGGCAGGCGCCGCCCTATCTTCACGGCGTGGACGAAGGTTCCTTTGCCCTGCTTGGTATAGAGAAGGCGTTCGTCGACGAGCGTCTTGACGGCGCGCCTGATCGTTATCCGGCTGACGCCGAATTCCCGGCAGAGCTCGAACTCCGGCGGGATCTTCTGGCCCGGCAGGTAGTCCCCGACCGATATCTTCGCCCTCAGTTCGGCGACGACCTGGACGTAGAGGGGAATGCCGGAGTTTTCCTTCAAGATCGCCATCGCCTGCCTCTTCCGCCGATGAGTAGAATTTTCACCAAATCGCCACCCTACCTGACCCGCCTGTCGCTCACGTAGACGATGAGGAGGGTGAAGAGCACAATGCCGAAACCGAGCCACTTGCCAGCGTCGCCCCAGCCTATGGCGACGAGAAGGTTGGTCAAAGTCTGCAGGAAGATCGCCCCGAGGATGACGCCGAAATAGTTGCCCTCGCCCCCGCTCATCGATACCCCGCCGACGACGGCGGCGGCGATGCTCGGCATCACGTAGTTGGAGCCCATGTCCTTGAAGGCCATGCCCATGTTGCCGAGGAGGAGGAGGCCGATGACGCTGGCGAGGAGTCCGCTGATCAGGAAAGAGGCGAAGCGCACGCGCTTCACGCGGACGCCGCCCAGGAAGGCGGCGGTCTCGTTCGTGCCCGCGCCGAAAAGGGCAAGGCCCCACTTGGTCATGGAAAGGATGACCGTGACGATCGTCGCGACGATCAGCAGGACGAACACGATGTTCGGGAACACGCCGGTGGACCTGGCCGCGATCGTCTGCAGGACGGGGGAGGGCTTGCCCGTGATGTTGGCGCCGGCCGTGTAGACGTTGATCCCGCCCTGGACGATGAGCGACATGGACAACGTCACGATGAGGGGCGGCAGCTTGACGTAGGCTGCCAGGAAGCCGTTCGCGGACCCGACGAGGAGGCCCAGGGCCAGGGCCGCGAGGATGGCGATCCAGAGGTTGGCGTTCTGGCCGTTCATGATGCTCGCGGTCAGGACCGCGGTCAGGGTCGCCGTGTAGCCCACCGACAGGTCCAGGCCGTCCCCGCCGCCGGCCATCACGATCATCTGGCAGAGGCCGAAGAGGGCTATGAAGCTGGCCAGCTTGATCGTCAGGAGGACCTGGGCGAAGCTCAGGAAGTTGGATACCGTCAGCTGCCCGAGGACAAACAGGAAGATGATGAGGAGGAAGGCGATGAGGAGCTTTTTCTGCTGGCCCGCGGTCCTGCGGAATCCGGCGAGGGCGACCGATCTCCCGTTCATGCGAGCGTCCCCCTTCGAGTCATGGACTTCCTGCTGTAGAGCGTATAGGCCAGGGAGCTCGCGATGGCGATGATGACGATCACCCCGCTGACGAGGGTCTGGTAGGCGTAGGGGATGTTGGCGAAGAAGATGATCTTGTTCACGAGGCTCAGGATCAGGGCGCCGATCAGCGCGAAGAAGACGCTGCCCCTGCCCCCGGCCAGGGCGATGCCCCCGACCACGGCCGCGGCTATGGCACGCAGGGTGAGGGGGTCTCCCATCCTCGCGTCGCCGGACTGATTCTGCCCCACGAAGAACAGGGCCGCGAGGAACAGGAAGACCGAGTTGATCACGCAGGCCTTGAGCTGGATCCGCGCCGTGTTGATGCCGCTCTCGTAGGCGCTCGTATTGTTGCTGCCCACGGCATAGATGTACCTGCCCGTCCTCGTCCTGGACAGGACGAACCAGAACAGGCAGCCGACCAGCACGAGAGCCAGGGCCGAGGGCACCACGGCGCCGAAGGCCCTGAGGGCGGGCGGCGCGGCGGCGTAGGCCTTGACGTCGTAGAATACCTTGAACCAGGCGACGGATTCTCCGCCTGGCGTGGGCCTGAGGAAGAGCGCCGCCCCGAGCCAGATATACGAGGTCGCGAAGGTCGCGATCACCGACGGTATGCGCAGGTAGCCGATGCCGATGCCGTTGACGACGCCGATGGCGATCGCCACGGCGAAGGCGGCGATGATGGCGTATGCGCCTGTCTCTGGATTGGCCTTGTGCATGACCGAGGTCAGCACGCAAGTCAGCAGGGAAAGGGCCGTTCCGGCGGAGAGGTCGAGGCCCCCGGAAATGATGACGACCGCCTGCCCCATGGCGAGAAGGATGAGGGGGGTGAAGGCGTTCAAAGTCCGGCTCAGCGATTTCGCCTCGAAGAAATTGCGCTGCAGGACGGCCGTCAGGGTGAGCATCGCGACCAGGATGAGCAGGATCGAGAACTCCGGCTTGGCAAGATGGTTCCGCAGTTCCGCCCAGGCGCTTTTTTCCATCGTCTCCATTCCTACCTGACCCTCATGGATGTCGAGATGATCGTTTCCTCGTTGATGTCGTCCCCTTCCAGGGTCGCGATGACCTGGCCCTCGTACATCACCAGGAGCCGGTCGCAGCATTCCACCAGTTCCTCGATGTCGCTCGCATAGAGGATGACGCTCACCCGCTTCTCGCGCACCTGGTCCGCGACGTGCCGGTAGAGGTCCCGTTTGGCCCCCACATCGACCCCTTTCGCCGGATCGGAGAGGAGGAGGACCTTGGCGTCGAAGGAAAGCCACCTGCCTACGACGATCTTCTGCTGGTTGCCGCCCGAGAGGGCCCGGACGGGCGTGTCCAGGCTGTGCGCCTTGATGGAGAGGAGGTCGATCGCCGCCTCGCACTCCCCCCGGTACTTCTTGCGCGGCGTGAAGACCGGTTGCCTCGCCAGGCCCAGCTTCGGAATGATCATGTTGTTGAAGACGGATTGTTTCATGAACAGACCCTCGAGTTCCCGGTCGCCCGGCACGAGGAGGATGCTGTTCCGTATGGCGTTCGCCGGCCTGTTGAGCCGCACTCTCTCCCCGTCGGCCTCGGCCAGGCAGTCGACGCCCGGGTAGCATCCGGCCAGGGCGAGGAGGAGCTCGTGCTGGCCCTGGCCGGCCAGGCCTCCTATCCCCAGGATCTCGCCCTTGCGCAGCTCGAAGGAGACGTTCTTCAGGGCATCCCCGTGGCAAAGGCCTTCCACCTTCAGGGCGATCTCGTCCGAGGGCGGCCTCGCGGGCTTGGCCGCGGAAGCTTTCTGGGCAATGCCCGTTATATGGGAGACGATCTTCTCGGGGTCGCGTCCGTCGACCGCGAAATCGATGCTCCCCACGTTCTCGCCGTTCCTGAAGATGGTGACTTCGTCGCAGATCTCCATCACCTCCCAAAGGCGATGGGAAGTGAAATTGATGGCCACGCCGCGCTCGGCCAGGGTCCGCAGGAACCGGAACAGGCTTCGGACCTCGGCCTTCTCCAAGGCCGCCGTCGGCTCGTCGAGGATGAGGAGCTTGGGGTCGGCCGATATGGCCTTGGCGATCTCGACGATCTGCATCTCTCCCGGGTTGAGCTCGCAGGCCAGCTTGTGGATGTCCAGGCCGGGAAGGAGCTGGTCGACGATTTCCTGGGATACGCGCTTGGCGCTGCCGGTTGTCCAGGAAGAGCCCGCGGCCGGTCTCGGCGCCCAGCACGATGTTCTGCCAGACCCGGAGGTCGGGGACGAGGCTCAGGTTCTGGAAGACCATGGCGATCCCGGCTTTCCTGGCCTCGTTCGGATTCTTGTATTGCACGGTCCGGCCGAGGAAGCGGATCTCGCCCGCGTCGGCCCGGTACACGCCCGCTATGATCTTGGAAAGAGTGCTCTTGCCCGAGCCGTTGGCGCCCAGGAGCCCCGTGATCCTGCCCGCCTGGCAGGAGAAGTTGCCGTTCGAAAGTGCGACGACGCCCCCGAAGCATTTCCTGATGCCGCTCGCTTCCAGTACCTTCACGCTCTCACCTGTCGTCACCACGATCCGGGGGACGGCTGGGTCGTCCCCCGGGGGTCATTCCATGACCTGTCATCCCTGCGTTAATTGAACAGGGCGTCCGCTTTGGCCTGCGGCATGATCTCGCTCAGCAGGTAGTCATCCGGCTTGTCCTTGAGGAGGGCCCAACCCTCGTCGAAATTCTTGTCGGTGATGAACATGCCGACCTTGTAGAAGTAGGTGTTGTTCTTGAGGACGTCGGGCTTGAACTGCTTGCCGTTGTAAAGGTTCAGCGCGAAGCGGAAGGCGGTCCCGCCGATCCCGGGCGGATTGGGCTGGGCGCAGGCCTTGAAATCGGCCTTCTTGTCGCGGAGCTTCTTCCACTCCTTGAAGAAAGCGGTGCCCGGGTCGCCGAACATGACCTTGGGCAGCTTGTTGGCATCCAGGAAGGCGGAGAGCACGCCGTAGGCCTCGCCGTCCTGGGTGAAGACGGCGTCGATCCTCTTGCCGGAGCCGATGATCTGGGTCGTCACTTCCTTGGCCTTGGTCTGGTCCCAGTAGCCCGAAGTGTTGGCGATGAGCTTGATGTTGGGGTATTTCTTCAGGACGTCCGCAGTGGCCCTGATCCGGTCGTTGTTCGCCGGGTGGCCATCGAGGCCATAGACCTGGATCGCGTTGCCGCTCTTGAGGGTCGAGCAGATGTATTCGGCGTTCTTGGTGTTCCAGGCGTAGTGGTCGAGGGTCACGTTCACAATGTTGGGCGCGGTGACGGTGGCGTCGAAGGCGACGACGAGGATGCCGGCATCCTGCGCTTCCTTGATGACACCGTTGAGGGCGTCGGGCGAGTTGGGATTGATCAGGATGATGTTGACGCCCTGGGCCGTGAAGTCGCGGATGATGTTCGCCTGTTCCGTGGCGTCCCCGTTGGTGACGTTGTTCACGATCTTGTAGTCGGCGATCTTGCCGGCGGTTTTGTATTCTTTGCCCACCTGGACGAGGGCGTCGATCATGATGTTGCGCCAGGACGTACCGGACGAGCCGGTGCTGATCCCCACTACGGGTGGCTTGGGCGCCGCGCTCAGGGGACCCGCCAGTCCGAGGGACATCATGAGACCGGTGGCGATCAGGCTTAACGTTCGCTTCATATCCATTCCTCCTCTGTTCCTGTGTGGTTCGATTCCATCGTTGCTGGGCTCTTTGCCGATCGATCCTTCCGTTGACCTCCTTTCCGCCGATCCGCAAATGGTTGATCGTGTTCGGCGATGCGATGGGGCCGCGAAGGGAGCACCCCCCGCGGCCCTGGCTTCCCCTTAAAGATTGACGAGACTCGGTATCTCCGAGATGAAGGCATTGTTGGCGTTGAGCTGCAAGTCCTTCTCGACGACCAGGGCCGCGTTGGAACCCTCCATCACCGCCGCCCTCAGGTTCCGGACGGCCTTCGCGTCGCCGACCTTCTGGACGGGCGTGCCCTGGGCGAGCAGCGCCTCGTAGAGTTCGTTGTCCTGGGCGAATTTCGCGAGGATGACGTTGTCCACCTTGAGGACCGTCTTCTTGAACTCGGAATCCTGGATGACGACCTCGCCGTTCCCACGGATCTCGACCACCGTGCTCCGCGTCAGGATGGTGACAGGCTGGGCTATCTTCTTCGTGGTGAGGCCCTCGCCGTTGCCGCCCTTGAAGCGCTTGATCATCACGTCCTTGTGGATGGGCTCCAGCCAGGTCGCGAATTCCTTCGACTCGGTGACGATGATGACCTTCTTGCCGGCGGTGCCCAGATCCTCGGCCGCGTCGGCTGCGCCGAAGTGGTCGCCCCAGATGAGCACCGTGTCCCCGCACACCATCGGGGGCTCCTTGTCCGCGGGGTAGTATTCGCAGTTCGTCATGGAGCACCTGAGCACGTCCTCGTAGGTGGCGACGAAGGGCAGGTTGATGCCGGGAACCTCGGGCCTGGCGTGCTTCCCGCCGGTGGCGAGGATGACGGCGTCGAACTTCTTGAGTTCCTCGGCTCCGGGGGCGGTGCGGTACTTGACCTCGATGCCGAGTTCCTTGACCTGGCGCCTGATCCAGTCCGCGTACCACTTCATTTTGTCCTTGCCGTTGATCATGCAGCAGTTGAGGATGGCCCCGCCGAGTTCGCCCGACTTCTCGAAGAGCGTGACCGTATGGCCCCGGAGGAACGCGACGTGGGCCGCCTCCATGCCTGCCGGGCCGCCGCCCACCACGGCCACCGAGCGCTTCTCGCTGGCCTTCTCGATCTTGATGAACCTTTCGTCACCGACCGCGGGATTGATCGCACAGCGGCACTCGCGCTTGATCATCAGGGACTCCTGCCAGCAGCCGACCAGGCAGGAGATGCACTTGCGGATCTCGTCGGGTTTGCCGGCCTTGGCCTTGTTCGCCCAGTAGGGGTCGGCGATCATCTGCCGGGAGAGGCCGACCATGTCGGTCTTCCCCTCGGCGATGATCCGTTCGCAATAGGAGGGATCCCGCAGGGTATGGCTGGTGATCACGGGGATGCTCACATGCTTCTTGATCTCCTCGGCCGTGTAGGTATTCCAGCCCTGGGAGTAGTACATGGGGTCCATGGTGGGGCCGGGGACGTCGAAGATGCCGGCGGAGATGTCCAGGAACGCGACGCCCGCTTCCTGCATGATCTGAGCCACCTTGACGCTTTCGGCGAGGTCGCGGCCGCCCTCCATCCATTCCTCGCCGGAATAGCGGATGCCGACGGGAAAGTCCCTGCCGCACTTCAACTTGATCCGGCTGATGATCTCCAGGGGGAAGCGCATGCGGTTGATCAGGCTCCCGCCGAACCTGTCATTGCGCTTGTTGACGTAGGGGCTCATGAACTGGGCGATCAGGTAGCCGTGGGCGCCGTGGAGTTCGACGGCGTCGAAGCCGGCCTGCTGCACTCGCCAGGCGGCCTCGGCGAACTTGTCGATCAACTCGTAGGTTTCCTCCACCGACATCTCGCGAATGGACTTGCCGTGCTTGGCCACCTCGGCGTAGATGACCTCGTGGCCCGCCGAGCCGGGCAGGTCGACGACCTGGTCGGAGGCGGAGATCATGTCTTTGCGCGGCCAGGCCGACTGGCGGCCAGGGTGCTGGAGCTGGACCGCGCACCTGGCGCCGTGCCGGTGCATGGCCTCGGCGAGGGAGGCGAGCCCGGGGATCAGCGGGTCCTCATCGGCGGCAAAGCAGGTGACCGTCGGCCGGCCTGTTGCCTTGTCAGGCGTCGTGGCGCCCACGATGATGAAGCCGGTGCCGCCCTTGGCGACCTCTTCATGGAAGATGATCGACCGCTCGCTCACCGAGCCATCGGCATTGGCTGAGCTGATGTCCGTAGGCGCCATGGCGACCCGGTTCGGGACCACCACCGTTCCGATCTGGATCGGCTCGAACAGATGCGGGAAACGTCACTGTCTTCATTGGATATCCTCCTGGTGATGGATGGAGTGCCGAGAGCCTGCCCCCGGTCAGGTGCGATGGAAGCCAACGGTATCCCTGGGCTTGGCGCAGGGAACGGCGCGGCCGGTTATTTTCCGAATCTATGGACGCTCGCCTCGAGGATCTCGCCCGTCCTGGTGGCTCCGAACCGCGTGGCCCCGGCGTCGCGGACCTTGAGGGCCATGTCGAGGTCCCGCACGCCGCCCGCCGCCTTCACCTGGACCTTCGAGGAGACCGATTTCCGCATGAGGGCGAGATCCTCGAGGGTGGCGCCGCCTTTCGCGAAGCCGGTCGAGGTTTTCACGAAATCCGCCCCGGCCTCCTCGCAAAGCTTGCAGCCGGCTACCTTGAGCTCGTCGCTCAGGTAGCAGTTCTCCAGGATGACCTTGACGATGGCCCCGCCCTTGTGGGCGGCCGTGGCCACCGCCTTGATGTCGTCCCGGACGTAGTCGAAATCCTTGCTCAGCAGCTTGCCGATGTGGAGGACCATGTCGATCTCGACGGCCCCGTCCGCCAATGCCTGCTCGGTCTCGAAGACCTTGGTCTTCGTCGTGCAGTACCCGTGAGGGAAACCGACGACCACGCCGACCTTGACCGATGTGCCCGAGAGAAGCTCCTTGGCCAATTTGACGTCGGTGGGAACACAGCAGACCGAAGCGACATGGTACTTCTTCGCTATCCCGCACTCCCTCTCGATGTCCGCGCGCGTGAGCTCAGGGCGCAGCAAGGAATGATCGATCATTTTCGCGATATCACGACTCGTGATCTCCATGACTTTCTCCATCTTGATATGTGAACATATTGTCATAACATTATGTCTGGTGATGATTCGTAGTAAATACCGGTTCCCGAATATGTCAAGGCGAAAAAGAGGGTTCCGTTCACTCGTGGTCCGACGGTGCGCGTCCCAGGGTGGTTGTTCATCCCTGACCCTCCGCTCCTTGATCGCTTCGGTCCAGGGGTGGACAACGGAGTGTCGTGACCATGGCCCGCCGGGAGTCCCCCCGCCAAGGTGCCGATCCCATTTCCTTTGCCAGGTTTTATGAATTTTTTTAAAATTAATACGAAGGAAGGCCCCAGACGATGAGTAGGATCCGGACATGATCCGAAGGCCTTGACTTCGTTTCGGTCGACCAACCGGTGAGGTGGAGGGCCTGGTTTGGCATTGAAAAAATAGAACAGGGCCTGGATTAATTTTCACGCCACCCCGGGGAGGAGGTGTTACTTGACAAACAAATTGCAATCCAGATACAATTTCAAGTGATTTAGTATGATATTAAATTTTTATTTTTTGGAAACGAGGTATGGATCGGCCCGTCCCTCCAATGAACCTGTCCGCCCTCTTGGGAGCCTTGCGCCAAGACACCCGGGAAGGCGAACTCATCCTGAAACAGAACGATGGTGTGCGAAGGCTGTACCTCAGCGAAGGCGAATTGATCCATCTCCGAAGTGAGGTGGCCGGCGAACAGTTTGGCAGTTACCTGCTCCGCAAGGGCATCTTCGATTCTCGGATGCTTACCCAGCTGCTCGCCAGTGATGAACCCAAGCGCATCGGCGTGAAGGTCATCCAGGGGGGCCTGTTGACCCCCAAGGAACGGGATGAGCATCTCCAGAGCCTCCAGGAGATGATCATGGTGCATGCCCTCGACCTCCCGATCCTGTCCTGGGCCTGGAACCCGGGGCCGGAGGCCAATTTCCTCAGCTATGATCTCCATTTTCAACTACAGCACCGCCATTTCATCTGGCGCACCTTCCAGGGGTCCAATGACCTGACCGACCTGGTGGACGTCCTGGAACACAAGACCACTTGGAAATGGAAAGGCCAGGGGGACCTGCTGACCATTCTCGGTGAGCTTCCTCTTACTCCCAGCATCGCCTACGCGCTCACCTTCCTCTCGGACGATCCGATCAGCTTCGAGACCTTCCACTTCTTGAGCAATCTGGACCGGGCAGACGCTGGTCGGCTGATCGGCACCCTCTGGGCTCTGGGCGCCCTTGCACTTTCCGAAGGGGAGATGCCTTCCTTGCCTTTACCGGGACCTCCTTCGGCCAGTGCCAAGCAAGCCTTCGACCTCCCGCCAGCACCGGTTTCGGACGTCAGGTTGCATGACCTGCCTCCCGGCAAGCAGAATGTCCTGCCTCCGCCCCAGCCCGGCATCACGACCAGGCCTGAAACCATCAAGCAGGCCCCGAATCCCGGGGGGCAGCCCGCACCGCCGCCAGACAGGCCGCGCCCGCAACTGCCGGCCGCGCCTTCGTCACATGAGGGCCAGGCCCGGAAGTTGATTAATCAGGCCCGCCAGCAGAGTTCCTCTGGCAGCGAGGCCGATGCCATCCATACCCTGGAGAGCGCCATCAGCCTCCGGCCGGTTGATGACGATGCATACGAAATTTGGATGATGCTCGGGAAACTGAGGATGGCCAATCCAGCCTGGTCCTCACGGGCCATCGCAGAATTACGGCATGCAACTCAAATCTGCCCAGGAAAGGCCGAACCCTGGATCGCCTTGGGCGAGATTTACCGCGGGATGGGCTTTGATCTCGATGCCACGAACTGCTATCTCAAGGCCCGAAAGCTTGACCCTTCAGTGCAGATCCCGCTGGATGTGGATTTCAGCGCGCAAGCGACCGCCGTGCCCCAACCCAAGGGGAAGAAAAAGGGAATTTTGAGCAGTCTCCACACGTTCCTTGGCGGGGGGGGCAAAACCTGACCATGCCCTTGCCGGTCGGAAGTTCGAATCTTTCCCCCGGCAACAAGAAGGGCGGACTTGGGGTCCGCCCTCTCTTCAAACGTTATAAATTTCAAATATGGGGTCAGTTGGGTTCATGAACGATGGCCTCTGCTTCTATTTCGACCAGATATCCGGCGCCGATCAAAGCTGCGACTTGCATCATGGTGTTGGCGGGCCGGATGGTTCCAAAGTAACTGCCGTGCACGGTGCTCACAGCCTGCCAGTCGTCGGAGTTGGTGAGGTAGATGCGGGTGCGCACCACATCTTCAGGTTGACCGCCCAGGGCCTTGATGCTGGCAATGATTTTGTCCAGGATGTAGGTGGTCTGGACCGCCGCGTCTCCCTGGCCAATCACCTGCCCGCTACCATGCGTGGCCGTAGTTCCGGACACCAGGATGCGGTTGCCATCGCGCACGGCCCGCGCGTAACCCGCAATGGGTTCCCACACACTACCCGTGTCTAGGTACCACTTGTCAGGCCGGCCCGCCACTGGCTGGCGTGGCCACAGCGGGAGCACTGCATCCAGGTGGTGGCTGAGGTCGCCGGAGGCTGTTAAAAATGGTGGACGGCGGTACTCGTCTCCACAATCGCCGTTAAGTCGTTTGGTATTGCCAAAGGCTTTGGACAGTATGGTGTGGTCTTCTTCATCCAACTGAAAGTTAAAAACCTTGAGGTTGTCGGCGCGGTGCTCGGACTCGCCCAGCCGCTCGCCTAGAATCACCGCGGCCACAGCGGGCTGCTCAAGGACCCAACGGGTTGCCACATTGCACACAGACACCCCATGCTTGCGCCCAATGTGTTGGGCCGCGCGTAAAACTCCCTGGTACGCTTCCCAACCGCCGATGGCATGGATGAAGCGCTGATACTTCATTTGGCTCCATTCGTTGACGGCGGCCGGCTCAGTGGCTCCGACCCAGCCGTCGCTCAGGAAGCCGCCGCTCAGCACACCGTAGGCCACCAGGTTGACGCCACGTTCCTGGCACAGCGCGGTCATGGCTTCGGTGCCGCGCCTGTCCAGCAAGGACATGCAAACTTGGTTGCTGACAATCGGGATTCCTTCGCTCAGCAGCAGTCGTAGGTGGGTGGTGTCAAAGTTGGCCAGTCCAAGATGGGCGATCAGGCCGTCCTCGCGCAGCCTGGCCAGTTCCACCATGGCGTCGATATAGCGCGGGTCCTCGTAAGTCCACCAGTGGAATTGCATCAGGTCGATGCAATCCGTCTGCATGCGGTCCAGCGACCGCTGGACCCCGGTGCGTACCACATCGGCCGTCATGGGGCCGGGGGGCGGACACCACTTGGTGAAGGCCCGCACGCCTTTGCCAGCTGGCGATGCCAGCAGCGTCCCGGTGATGATTTCGGACGAGCCATAGTGATCGGCCATGTCGAAGGTATCGAATCCGGCGGTGACAAAGGCCTTCATCGCTTCTGCACCTGCTTGCGGGTCCAGCAGCGTGCCGCTGCGTTCCATGTCCGCCACCTGCCACAGACCGGTCACGATGCGCGAGATTTCCAGGTCCGGGGCCAGCAGCGCGCGTTCGGGGCGCCTTGCGCCGGAAGTAGTAGGTAGCATGGACATGGTCATGACTCCGGAGGTTGAGTGGGTTAGGTTTGGTTCAGGTCGTCTTAAATTAAATAGTGATTAACCACCTAAAATTAATTTCACTTTAGTTGGTTTTTTCAGGACCGAAGGCGGATCCCCTCCGTATGCCGGTGGGGGATCTATCTTCACTCCCGTATCGGGATCGGGCGGTTTCATAGGAGTGTCAACCGGTCGCTTGGGATCGCTCGCCCAGCCCTTCGAGAGTTGTTTCGCCGAGCGCTCGCCCAGCCTCTGCCGCGTCCGCTTGGCTTCGAGGTCGCGCCCTTCGCGTGCCACGAGGGCGCCTGTGGGGCATTTCTTCACGCATTCCGGGTCGCCACCGCAAAGATCACAGAGGAGGGGCAGAGCCGTGTCGGCCCTCAGCTGAATGACGCCTGAAACGCAGGCTTCAGCGCAAAGGCCGCAACCCACGCAGACATCGGGCTGAACCGTTACGATCCGGGTCAATGGGTCCTGAGTGATGGCGCCGACGGGGCAGGCCGTTGCGCACGGAGCCTTCATGCAGCGCAGGCAGACCATGGGCCGATCCAACCCGCTCTCCTCGAGTTTCACGACGTGGAGACGGGCCAAGGCGGAAGAATATAAACCTTCATGGGCATAGGAACACCCCATTTCGCAGGCTCGGCATCCGCTGCAGAGCTCCGCGTTCACAAATAGCCTTCGATTCATGTCTGCGTGGCTGCCTTCGCTGGGGATCGCACCTGCGGAGGCCCTATGCAGATCGATATACGCCGCCTCCGAGGCGTCGCATCGCCTCCCCAGATAGGCCCAGCGAAGAGACGTATTGGCATTGTCGTCCGTAGACATCGGATAATCCTTTTGGAGATGAATGCCACGAGCCCCGAGATCATTCACCACATGATCGAGTCCCAATTCGATCAATTTTTTCTCGGTGGGCAAGCCGGTTTCCGGGTCCCAACCGCGGAATTGATAGGTACTTCGTCGAGCAGACCCTCATTCTCGAATACGAGGCCTGCCGCCATGTTCGAGTCCGGAGGCAGTGGCTCCTCGGTGAATCTTTTGGGCAAGTAGTCGTCTTTGCGCGTGATGCCCCAGCGGGCGAGGGTGGCGCGTTCGAGATTGTTGATCCTCTCGCCTATTCGCATGACTTCTTCCACGTTCACATCGAATCCGGTGGAAAAACGAAATAGGTCGCGGGCCATGGGTTCCTGAACGGTCTCCATGGAAACGCCGATGATCTTGCAGAAGCTGATCGAATCGGCCAAGGCGCAGAATTCCTCGAACCACGGCACCATCTTCCCTTTGCCCTGCCACTCCTTCTGCAGGGCGCAGTTCTCGGAACCGAATTTCTCCTTCGTGTAGTGGGTCCTGCCCGACATTTCGAGAAATGGATCGGCCCGCTGGTGGTCGGCGCCCCGAGACGCAACGCAGTTGCCGAGGCCATAGGCCTTGAGCCCGCGGATATCGGCCTGGAACAGTTCGAGATTCTTCACTTCCATGCAGAGGTCCCGGCCAAAGCCGAGGGCCTCGGCCGCGCGCACGACGCCTTGGGCAAAGACGCTCCCGAAGCCTTCGTTCTTGATGATTTTTACGAGCAGATCGTACACTGCCCTGCCGTTGCCCCATTCAAGATCGAGCCCGTCGCAATCCGCTTGGGTCAACATGCCTCGTTGGTACATTTCTTGTGCCCAGGAAATGCACTCGGTCACGGAGATCGAGTCGATGCCGGCACGGTTGACCAGCTCGGAGCACTTGAGGGCCAGTTTGAGGTCCGGGTTGCCTACTCTCACGGTGAAGCCGGAGAGGGTCTCGAATTGGGGTCCCTCGGCCCGGACATCCACATTATCAAAACCTTCAGGCAGGATATAGTAGCGACCGCAAGGAACTACGCAACCAAAGCAGCCCTTTCGCTTGACGTTGTAATCGGCGGCGACGGTCTCGCCCGACACGGCTTCCCATTTATCCCAGACTCCGTTTTGGAAGTGGCGGTAGGGAGATATCCCGGCCAGCTGTTCCAGGCGGATGAGGTTGGTCGTCCCGGTGATCCCTCTTTCCTGGAAGTTGGAGTGGTTGTAGAGCGCGCGGTAAAAGTAATGGACGAGCGCCTGGAACTTCTCCGGTTCCGCCATGCGCACGGCACCGGAACCCGACACGGCCACGGCCTTGAGGTTCTTGGACGCCATGAGAGCGCCCATGCCCGTTCGCCCGAACGCGCGCGCGTTGTTGCAAATGAGATTGCCGTATGAAACGCCGTTCACCGAGGCGGTGCCGCAGGCGATCACCTGGACGCTGTGATCGCGACATTCGTCGCGAATCGCCGAGCTGGTCTCCCAGGTATCAAGGGGCCAGAGATGAGCGGCGTCCCGGATTTCAACCTCATGATCCACTATCCTGATATAGACCGGTTTGTCCGACTTGCCCTTTATCACGATTTGATCGAAACCCGCGAACTTGAGCTCCGCGCCCAGGTGACCGCCGGCGTTCGAATCGCCCAGGTAGCCCGTATGCGGAGACTTGCCGGATACGTTCATCCGCGAACCCGGGAAGCTGGATCCCGTGATCGGCCCCACTGCGAACAAAAGCAGGTTATCGGGGCCGCGTGGATCCGCATCGACGGGAACTTCCCTAAAAAGGAGATCCATATTGTAGCCCCGACCACCCATCCACTTCCTGGCGTAGTCGTCCGATATCTCTTCGATGGCAAAACGCCTATCCGTCAGGTCGATGCGAAGACGGTATCCCGTATGTCCGAAGCGCTCTGCCATTGGCCCCTCCCTTCCGCAGTGGCCCTCACTCGCCGAGATAGGCGGTCTTGACCATCTCGTTCTTCAGCAGGTTCTCGGCCTTATCCTCGAGCACGACGCGGCCCAGTTCGAGGACGTAGCCGCGATGGGCAATCCCCAGAGCCATGACCGCGTTCTGTTCCACCAAGAGGATGGTCGTGCCAGCTTTGTTGATGGCCTTGATGGTCTCGAACAACTGCGCGACGACCAGAGGCGCAAGTCCCAGGGAGGGCTCGTCCAGGAGCAGCAGCTTGGGCCGAGACATGAGGGCCCGCCCCACCGCCAGCATCTGCTGCTCACCTCCGGAAAGCGACCATCCGAGCTGCCCCCCACGTGTTTTGAGCAGCGGGAACAGATGGTACACGCGTTCCAGGTCCTCCTCCATGCTCATGCCGCGCTTCCTCCAGGAAGAAGTGGCGATATCGAGATTCTCGCGGACGGTCAAGCCGGGGAAGATGCGGCGCCCTTGGGGGACGTGGGCGATCCCCCTCTTTACGATCTGCTCGGGCTTCGTGCGGTCGATACAACGTCCATCGAATATGATGCTGTTCGGCGAGGCCGGGATGAGGCCCGAAATGGCCCGTAGGGTTGTCGTCTTGCCGGCGCCGTTCGCCCCGATGATCGCGGCGATCTCGCCGACCTCCACATTGAAGGAGATGCCCTGAAGGGCGCGAATCGAGCCGTACCACACATCGACGTTCTGCAGCTTAAGCATTGTTTCCCACCTTGCCGCCCAGATAGCTCTCTACGACGCGCTCGTCGTTTCGGCACTCCACGGGCGTGCCTTCGGCGATTTTCTTGCCAAAGGAGAGCACTGTGATCTTGTCCGATAGGTTCATGACGAAGCGCATATTGTGCTCGACGAGGATGATCGTGACCCCGGAGTCCCTGATCGTGCGGATCTGCTTCGCGAGCTGGTCCGCTTCGCCTTGGCTCAGTCCCGCGACCGGTTCGTCCAGGAGAAGCAGCTGGGGGCCTGTCGCCAGGGCTCGGGCGATTTCGACCATCCTGCGCTGTCCGTACGAGAGACTATCCGGCCGCATGTCCTTCTTGCCCTCGATGCTCATGAATTCCAGACACTCGAGGGCCCGCTCCCGCATTTTCGCTTCTTCCCTTCGATACCTGGGGGCGCCGACGATGTCCTCCAAGAGCGTGCTTCTGCTTCGGCAATGGCCGCCGACCATGACGTTCTGGAGCACGGTGAGGCTGTTGAACATCCGGATATTCTGGAAGGTCCGCCCTATCCCCATGCGCGTCAAGACGCATGGCGGAAGGCCTGCCACCGAACGGCCACGGAAAATGATCGCCCCTGAGCTGGGGCTGTATACGCCCGAAATACAATTGATCAACGTGGATTTGCCCGATCCATTGGGTCCAATGACCGCGCGGATCTCGCGTTCCTCGACGCTGAGGTCTACGCTGTCGACGGCGATCAGCCCGCCGAACCGTTTCGTGATACCTCCGGTCTCCAGGATCACTTAGCGCCTCCTTGCCGATCCTGAGAGGCCCGCGGCGGCGATTTCGGTTTCCTGGCGACGTCGATCCCGAGGTTCGACTTGAGGAGAGCCCTGGAGTCGAATGCGAGCCCTTCCTCCCCTACGGCGAGGGTGGTTCCGAAAAACCTCGGCCCGATGGTGCGTCCCCAGAGCCGTTTGGCGTAGCCCACGACCCCCCCGGGGAGGAATAGCGTAATGATTACGATCAACGCTCCGTAGATGAAAATATAATAATTGTTGGTAAAACGCAACAACTCAGGGAGATACGTCAGGATCACCGCCCCGACGACGGCTCCGGAGATGCTCCCCTCGCCGCCGAGGAGAAGCATGGCCAAAATGAGGACGGTTTGACTGAGCGTGAACGTATCAGGGCTGATGTAGTTGTAGGAGGACGCGAACATGTTTCCCCCCACGCCTGCGAACACCGCGCTCAGGAAAAACGCCACGACCTTTACGTAGGTCGTGTTGAGTCCCATAACGTCGGCCGCCAATTCGCCGTCCCGAATCGCCAGGAATGCCCTCCCGTACTTCGTGCGGCGCACGCGCCAGGCGATGAAGATCATCACGGCCGCGATCACGAGGAAGAGGTAATAGATGGAAGTCTTCGTTTCGAAATGCAGGCCGCCGATGGCCGGCGAGGGGATTTTCGAGACGCCGCTCGCCCCTCCCGTGAGGTCGCTCCAGTTCACCGCGACGAGGCGGACGATTTCGCTGAAGCCCATCGTGACCATTATCAGGTATTGTCCCCGCACTCTCAACGTTGGAAGCCCCACGAGGGCCCCGACCAGACCCGTCACGCAAATGGACCCGCCAAGTCCGGCCCACCAAGGCCACCCCGCCCTCGTGCACAGGATCGCGGTCGAATAGGCCCCGATGGCGAAGAAACCTTGCTGCGCCATTGAAAGCTGGCCGATATCCCCGGTGACGAAATTGTAGCCGACGACGATCACAATATAGATGAGCGCCTGGTTAAGCAACTGATTCCAGTATTCCGAGGGCATGATATGCGGAAGCGCTATGAGGAGCATGGCTGCGACGATCAGGCCGGGAACCGTTATTTTGTTGCATCGACGCATGATCACACCTTCTCCCCGATCTTCTCGCCGAACAGTCCCTGGGGCAGCACGATCAATATTATGATTAGGAGTCCGAAGGTCAGGGCGTCCTTGTAGGCCGAGGATATATAACCGGCCAGGAGCGATTCCGAAACGCCGACGAAGAGGCCGCCAACGATCGCGCCTTGGATGCTGCCGAACCCGCCGATTATGCAAGCCGCAAAGGCTTTCAGCATCGCGGCAAAACCCATGGAGGCGGTGGCGAAGAAGAGCGGGGCCATGAGGAAACCGGCGAGACCCCCGAAAACGGCCGATAGGATCCACGTGAACAGGATGATCGAATTAACGTTGATGCCCATGAGGCTTGCGGCCTCCACATCCTGCGCGACCGCCTGCATCTTCCATCCGATGCTCGTTTTGCCGTAGAGAAGGTACAGGCCGAGCACGGCCAGGATGGTGATGCCGAAGATGTACAGGTTGTGGGGCAGGACCGCAATGCCATAAAAGTTGATCGGGTCGGGGCTCCCGAACGGCGGGAGACTTTTTGGATAGGGCCCCCAGATGAGGAGGACCATCGCCTGCAGGGCGATGCTGACGCCGATAGTGGCTACGACGACAGGTACGGACCGGCTTATCCAGAAGGGGACGATAGACACCATAGGCGAAACCGATGCCGACACCCATCATGGCGATCAAGCACAATAATAAGCCGAGGACCGGGGGAATTCCCGCGCCGACGACGATGGTAGTGCCGAAGTAGGCCCCCAGCGTCATGATCTCGCCGTAAGCGAAATTGAGAATTCCCACGGACTTGTACGTAATCACGAAGCCCATGCTGGCGAGGGCGTAGATGGCTCCGATGGCGAGGCCGCTGACTAGAAGTTGTCCCATTGAATTTGTACTCCCGGCACGCGGCCAAGGCGTGGGCTCCAACCTGACCGTATCTTGGAAAACTCGGACTGCCAAAAAGGGAGGGCGCCTGCCCAAGGCCACTGGCGGCCTTCGGTCCGATCATCCGATCGCCTAGCCTTAAAGTTTGGTCGCGAAAGTCTTTATGATCGGCGCCTTCCCGTTCTTGACTTGGGCGATGGAAATCTGGGTTCCTCCGTCGCCGTTGGGCGAGAAGTTCCACACGTTGCCCATGCCTTTGCGGCCTTTGACGTTGGCGAGAATCCAATCTCTCATCTTCGCCTTGTCCGGGCCCACGGCTTTCATGGCCGCGACGGTGATCGTGATCGCATCGTAGGCGTCGGCAGCGAGGTAGTCGGCGTCGATCTTGTATAGCCCCTTATACTTATTGTTCCAAGCCCTGACCGCCGGATCGGGGTCTTCGGGGGGGACGCTGGACGTGAGCGCGTAGATACCTTCGGCCTCGCCATTCTGGAGGAGATCGAGGGTCTGCGGCTGTACGGAAGTATTGGAACCGATGTAGGGAACCGCGCTAAGACCGAGTTGCTTGCGCTGCTTCAAAAGCACAGCATGGGTGGGTGGGTCGGCGACGACTATCATGACATTCGCGCCCGAGGATTTGACCTTGTTCAGCTGCGCCGTCATGTCCTTGTCATCCGCGCCAAACACCTGAACGGTCGCTGCCTTCAGGTTGCGCTTGGCGAGCCCGGAGATGATCGCATCCTCCCAGGTCTTGCCGAAATCGTTATTCACGCGGATGATCGCGATTTTGTCCTTTTTCAGCGTATCGAGGGCGAGCTGGACCGCCGCGATCGGAGTCACGTTATCCGGTGTGCTGAATCGAAGCACCCAGGGGTTGCCCTGAGCGGTGACCGCCGGATTCTCACCCATGGCGTAGGTCGGGACCGCAGCCTTGCCGATGTCCGCCATTTGGGCCAACAGGAAGGAGCTCACGGCCGAGTCCACGACGAATAGCGGCTTCTTCGAAACCACTCGGTTGTAAGCGTTGACCGCGCCCGCTTGCTCCGAGCCGCTGTCCTCGACGCTCAAGGCCAGCTTCCGGCCATTCACGCCTCCGGCAGCGTTGACCTCGTCGATAGCCATCTTGGCGCCATTCAAAATACCGGCTTCTCCGCTCACGTACTTGCCCGTGACGCTAATGACCGCCCCGACGACAAGGCTATTGTCGGCGCCGAACCCCGCGACTCCAAACAAAACCAAGCCCATTGGGGCCAGGGAATAAAAGAACGCGTTTCTCTTCATGGGAATCTCCTTGTGGGGGGGGACCGCTGTGACTCAATCAATCCAGCCTTGCAGATGCCTCATGTCAGGTTTCCAGTACCTTCACCAGGGCGTCGAGGACGAAGTCGATATCCTCGGGGCTCGTGAAGAAGTGGGGCGCGATCCGGATTACGTCAGCTCTCGCCGACGCAATGATATTGGCCTTCCGAAGGGCGAGCTCGACGCCATGAGAGTCTTTGCCGACTCTGATCGCGGTCGTCGGCGCCTTCCTGGCGATGTCGAGCGGACTCGCCACATCGAGGCCGCGCGCCAAGGCGCCGTCCATGCAGCGACGGGAAAGGTGGTCGGTCCAGGCCTGGATCGCCTGAGGCCCCACCTCATTGATCATGGCCATTCCGGCTCGCGCTATGTAGGCCGTCAGAACGGGAGGCGTTCCATTGTCGAACCTCCGGGCGTCGGTCGCATACTCGAGATCGAGCTTGAACGCAAAGGGATTTTTCTGACCGAACCAGCCGGTAAATGCCGGACTCAAATGCGGAACGAGGTCCTTTTTGACATAGAGGAAGGCGACGCCCGGAATTCCGCAAAGGTACTTCGAGGTTCCCCGTACCAAGAATGTCTATGTCGAGGGCCTTGACGTCGATGGGATGGCTGCCGATGCCCTGGTAGGCGTCGACGTAAGCGAGCGAGCCCGCGGCGTGGATCTTGGGTATGATCTTCGCCAGGTCTTGCTTGAATCCGTTGTAGTAATAGACGTCAAAGATAGAGGTGATGAGCGTGCGTTCGTCGAGGGCGCGATCGTCCTCGGCGAGCTCGACTCCGCCGTTTTTGACGGGGAGGAAGACCGGGTCGAAACCATACTTGCGAAAGGCGTTCCAAATGTTGCCGACCGTCGGGAATTCTGCCTCGG
>CAWFOJ010000332.1:0-10341 GCA_963816585.1 uncultured Holophagaceae bacterium
TGGCCGCCACCGCCTGCGCCCTGGCGTTCCTGCCGGCGTTCGGGACCGTCTCCTCCCTCCCGGTGCTGGTGGTCCTGGCCGCCGCCGCCCTGTGGCTGCTGGGCAGCGCCATCCCCCTCCTGCGCGCGCCCCTGCCCCCGGCGGCGTTCCGGCGCGCCTTCTGGTGCATCAACCTGTTCGCCCTGGTGCTGATCCTGGCGGTGGGCGCCGACCCCTTCCTGCCGGGCCGCCCGATCCAGGTCTCGGCCCTGGCCCAGCGGGCTCCGGTCCTGCCTTGACCTTGGCACCGCCTCCCCACCCGGCCCGGACACCGCCGGTCCTCCTGGCCGTCTACCTGGTGGTCCTGGGGTGGGCGGTGCTGGCCTGGGTCGGTTGACGGCCCCCGGCCCGCCGCCCCCTCAGGGCATGCCCAGCCACGCCCCCAGCAGCCCCAGCCGCCGCACCAGCTCGCCGAAGCGCTCCACCGGGAACCCCATCACCGTGGCGAAGCTCCCCTCGATGCGCTCGATGAACAAGGCCGCGATGCCCTGGGCCGCATAGGCGCCCGCCTTGTCCATGGGCTCCCCGGTGGCGGCGTACCACCGGGCCTGGGCCGGGCTCACCGGGCGCAGGTACACGTCCGCCGTGTCCACCAGGGTGTGCACCTGGTCGTCCTTGCGCAGGCACAACCCGGTGTGCACCTGGTGGGCCCGGCCCTGGATCAGCATCAGCATGCGCGCGGCGTCCTCCGGGTCGGCCGGCTTGCCCAGCAGGTGGTGGTCCACCGCCACGGTGGTGTCGGCGGCGATCACCCAGCGCCCCCGGTTCACCATCGCTACGATCTCCGCCTTGGCCTGGGCCAGGCGCGCCACCATGGCCCCCGGCTCCTCCCCGCCCAGGGGCGTCTCGTCCACCTCCGGGGCCCAGACCTCGAAGGGGATCTGCAAGGCTTCCAGCCACTGCCGGCGCCGGGGCGAAGCCGAAGCCAGGATGGGCGGAGCCAGGTGGGTGGTGGTGTCGGTGCTGGCGGACCTACTCAAATCCCCTCCCGTTCAGGACTCCCCTATTCTAGGACGGGAGAATCGTCTCCGCCCGCGGCCATGGCGCAAGCCACTGCCGCGGGCGGCCCTGGCGACGGGCCGGGACCCGCAGACCTCAGATGAGCGGGGCCAGCAGTTCCCGGTAGACGGGAATCGGCCACCGGGAGGCGGCGCAATCCTTTTCCAGCTGGTCCAGGACGTCCCGGAGCAGTTCCTGGGCTTCCCGCACGGGGCCGCCATAGGCTTCCGTGCGCTTGGGCAGGTCCTCCTCGGGCACGTGCTCGGCGGCGGTCATGGCGGTCTTGAGGGCCGCCAGGCGCTCCTGGGCGATGCCGGCCAGGCGAGCCTGGGTGCGCAGGGCCTCCTGCAGGGGGGCCGGGGGCTGGACCCCCACGGCGGTGAGCTTGGCCAGGGTGTCGGCCCTGGCCCCCAGGTCGTCCAGGACGGCCGGAAGCAGCATGGTCTCGGCCATCTCCCGCAGCACCTGGGCCTCGATGGCGATGGCCTTCTGGTACTGCTCGTGGCGGATGTGGATCCGGGCGTCCAGTTCCTCGACGGTGAGGATGCCGGTGCGGGTGAACACCTTCCGGGTTTCCGGGTCGTTCCACACCCGCAGGGCCGCCACCGTGTCCCGGGCATGGGGCAGGCCCCGACGCTCCGCCTCCTGCCGCCACTCGGGCGCATAGTTGTTGCCCTCGAAGCGGATGGACTTGGTCTGGACGATCGCTTCCCGCACCACCTCCATGGCCGCCGCATTGGCCGGACGACCGGCGGCGACCGCCGCTTCCATCCGGTCGTTCATCTCGTCCAGGGCTTCGGCCATGATGGCGTTGAGCACGGTGAGGGGGAAGGCGATGGCTGGGAGGAGCCCACCGCCCGGAACTCGAACTTGTTGCCGGTGAAGGCGAAGGGGCTGGTGCGGTTGCGGTCGGTGGCGTCCTTTTCCAGGGACGGCAGGCTGGCCAGGCCCAGGTTCAGGATCTCCTTCTCGGTGGCGTCCGCCAGGTCGCCCCGTTCGATGGCGTCCAGGACGCGGTTGAGCTGGGACCCCAGGTACACCGACATGATGGCCGGCGGCGCCTCGTTGGCGCCCAGGCGGTGGTCGTTGCCGGCGAAGGCGATGGCCGCGCGGCACAGGCCACCGTGCCGGTGGATGGCCTTCAGGGTGGCCGCCAGGAAGAACAGGAACTGGACGTTCTCCTGCCGGGGTGTGCCCGGGTTCCAGCAGGTTGTGTCCCTCGTCCGTGGCCAGGCTCCAGTTCACGTGCTTGCCGGAGCCGTTGATCCCGCTGAACGGCTTCTCGTGCAGGAGCGCCGCCAGGCCGTGGCGCTCGCCCACCGCCTTCATCAGTTCCATCATGAGCTGGTTGTGGTCGGAGGCGATGTTGGCCGGCTCGTAGATGGGCGCGATCTCGAACTGGTTGGGGGCCACCTCGTTGTGCCGGGTCTTGGCCGGAATGCCCAGCTTGAAGCATTCCAGCTCCACTTCCTGCATGAAGCCCAGCACCCGCTCCTTGATGCTGCCGAAGTAGTGGTCCTCCAGCTCCTGGCCCTTGGGCGGGCGGGCGCCCTGCAGGGTCCGGTTGGCGAACATCAGGTCCGGGCGCTGGCGGGCCAGTTCCAGGTCCACCAGGAAGTACTCCTGCTCCGGGCCCGCAGTTGGCCAGCACCGACGACGCGCTGCCGCCGAAATGGCTCAAGGCCTTGAGGGCGGAGCGGCTCACCGCCTCCATGGAGCGGAGCAGCGGCACCTTGTTGTCCAGGGCTTCCCCGTGGTAGCCCACGAAGGCGGTGGGGATGCAGAGGGTGGTGCCCAGCGGCCCCTGCATGAGGAAGGCCGGGCTGGTGGTGTCCCAGATGGTGTAGCCCCGGGCCTCGAAGGTGGCCCGCAGGCCGCCCGGACGGGAAGGAGCTGGCGTCCGGCTCCCCCTGGATCAGCTGGTTGCCGGAGAACTTTTCGATGACCACCCCGGGCTCGTCCCAGTTGATGAAGGTGTCGTGCTTCTCGGCGGTGGCGCCGGTCATGGGCAGGAACCAGTGGGTGAAGTGGGTGGCGCCGTGCTCCAGGGCCCACTCCTTCATGGCCGTGGCCACGCCGTGGGCGATTTCCGGTGTGAGCTGCAGGCCGTGCTTGAGGCAATGGCGGAAGGCCTTGAATACTTCCCTGGGCAGGCGCTCCCGCATGGTGCGCTCGTTGAAGGTGCTGCAACCGAAGAAGCGGCTGATCTTCATATGATCCAGCCGTTGGATTTCCGAGCCTTTCACTGCCTGCACGTTGGTCATGGACCCTCCGGACGAGATGCTTGGATGGTGCGCCGGCCCCGGGCCGGAGCGGAAAGCCAGGAACAGAATAGGATCTGACCCAATGTACGAACTGTCATAAGGTTTTCAATTGTTTTTTTAAGGCAAATTTATTTTATTTAAGGCTAAATTTACATTCCCCAAAGCTTGCCTGCGTTCCATGGCCTGCCCCCAGCGGACCGGCGTAGAATACTTCCATGGACGCCTACGCCTTGGCCAACCCTGCCTTCGAGACCGTGGATCCGGCCCTGGACCTGGTTGAAGAAATCAAGCGTCTGCGCGCCGAACGCCGGGCCGTCATCCTGGCCCACTACTACCAGGACCCGGAAATCCAGGACCTGGCGGACTTCGTAGGGGACAGCCTGCAGCTGAGCCAGGCCGCGGCCAGGACCGACGCCCAGGTGATCGCCTTCTGCGGCGTCCACTTCATGGCCGAGACCGCCAAGATCCTCAACCCCTCCAAGCGGGTGGTCATCCCCGACCTGGACGCGGGCTGCAGCCTGGCCGACCGGTGCCCCGCGGACGCCTTCGCCGCCTGGCTCAAGGGCTACCCGGACCACGTGGTGGTGAGCTACATCAACTGCTCCGCCGGGGTGAAGGCCCTGTCGGACATCATCTGCACCAGCTCGAACGCCGAGCGGGTGGTGGCCAGCATCCCCCCGGACCGCAAGGTCGTGTTCGCCCCGGACCGCCACCTGGGCCACTGGGTGATGTCCCGGACCGGCCGGGACATGGCGCTCTGGCCCGGCTTCTGCATTGTCCACGAGCAATTCACGGCGCGCCGGGTGGCCCAGCTCAAGGCCGCCCATCCGGAGGCCCAGCTCATCGTCCATCCCGAGTGCGACCTCAGCGTGACCCAGATGGCCGATTTCGTCGGTTCCACCGCCGCGCTGCTCCACCAGGTTCACCAGAGCCCAGCCAAGGCCTTCATCGTCGGCACCGAGGCGGGCATCCTGCACCAGATGCGCAAACTGCGTCCGGACGCCGAGCTGATCCCCATTCCCATCGACAGCGGCTGCAACTGCTCCCTCTGCCCGTACATGAAGCTCAACACCCTGGAAAAGCTGTATCTGGCCCTGCGCGACCTGCGCCCGGAGATCGAACTGGACGAAGCGGTGCGGGTCAAGGCCCTGGTTCCCGTGCAGCGGATGCTGGCCCTGGGCTGATTTCCAGTTGCCTGACTGCCTCTGCCGGGGCGTCCGTGTCCCGGTGCGGCGGCGGGTCCGTCATCCGGGTTCCGGGCGCCGCGCCGCCACACCGTTGGTGGCCGTCGGGCCGCATGGGATTTTGGGTTCGGTTATTTTCGCGTTGGCCAGCAGGCGTTCCCGCCGGCTGACAGAACTTGGCGAGTCCTCTTGGTTCTGCAGGCAGGTAAGGACCTGGAAGGTTTGGCGGGGCGCTTCCCGCAAGCCGCCCCGAAGTCACCGATATCCGAGTTCTTTGGTCGGCCACGGCGAGCCAGCGAGGGCTTCGTCAGGCCGCGCCCCGCGCGGCCTGACGAAGCCGGGCACCGGTGGGGCGGCGCGAACGCCCCGGAACCCGCATGACGGACCTGCCGCCGCACCGGGACACGGACGCCCCAGTGGCACTACTGCATGGTGGGGTGCACTTCGCCGTCGGCCAGGTGCACGGCGAGGGTATCGAACGCCCCGGCCAGGCGCACCTCCACAGCCCCCTGGCCCGGGCGCAGGCGCAGGCGGGGCGGGGGGGCCAGGACCACTTCCCCGGCCCGCAGGCGGGGCGGCACCAGGCCCTGCCAGGCGTCCAGGGGCAGGCGGCGGCGCAGCCCACCCAGGCTCAGCTCCAGCGCCCCTTCCCAGTCCAGGTCCAGTTCCAGCCAGGCGCCCAGGGCCACGCCCCGGGCATGCTCCAGGGCCAGGCAGCATCCCGCCGGCCGTTCCCCATGCAGGCCCACCAGGGCCAGGGTGGGCATGGGCAGGGAGCCCAGCATTCCGCCCGGACCCTGCACCGACCGGGGATCCAGGGCGGTGCCGTCCCAGCGCCTCAGGGCCAGGGGCCGCGGCAGGCACGCCAGCATCCGCAGGTGCCCCGTCCGGGGTGCCAGGGCCTCGGGCAAGCCGCCGCGCCGGTGCCACTTCTCCGCATAGGCCAGCACCTGCCGGGCCCGGTGCAGGGCCCGGGGTCCGCCTTCCAGCAGGGAGCCCAGCGCCGGAGGCACCCGGGCATCGGCCAGGCGCTCCGCCCAGCCCTCCCCCAGCTTGGCCAGGCGCAAAACTTCCAGGCGGTTTAGATCCACCACCCGACCGGGATCCGGGGGGAGTTCCGCCACCAGGGCGGTGCGTTCCACCGTTCCATCTCGCCAGACCGCCGTGCCGAGTTTCATGCCTGGTCCGAGCACCGGGCCCGCCTGGCTCTGGGGTTAGAAAAGGGCATAAGGTCTCCTGCCACCAATGTATCATCCTGGGTCATGGCGCCGAATCGGACCCAGCCCTGGAATCCTCCCCGCAGTTGGGCCGACTTGTTCATCGCCCTCCTGCTCGTGGCCATCCTGGTCCTGGCCGGGAACAACCCCCGTTTCCACCCGGGCCGCGCCCAGCCCCCGGCCGACCAGGTGAGCCTCCAGGGGCGGTTCCTGGATGCCGCCCTGGGGGCGGCCCGGGCCGAAGCATGGGGTCCCCTGCGCCGGTGGCTCCAGCCCGAACACTCCCTCACCGTCCTGGCCGCCGGGCGGAACGGCGGCTGGGACCGGGCCCTCCTCGCCGTCCATGCGGGTGAAGCGGGCGACTTGGCCACCGGGGGGACCCTGGCCAAGGACGCGCCCGGTCCCGCCGGCGACACCTTCCGCCAGGCCTGGACCTGGTGCTACCTGCGCCAGGGCGCTCCACCCCCGGCCGGCGCCCTGGAGCCGGTGCGGACCGCCTTGGGGAACGGCTACGCCGCCCGGATCCTGGATGCCCGCCTGCAGGCCCGGGCCGGGGGCGATCCCCGGTCCCTGGAAGACCAGGCGCGCGCCTGGGCCACCCGCCGCCTGTTGGCCTACAGCGCCGCGAGCCTCGGGATCCTCCTGCTGGGCTTGGCGGGGTTGGGCTTCGGCTTGTACCTGGCCATGACCCCCATTCCCCCCCGGCCGCTTCCCCATTTCGGCATGTCCGGAAGGGCGGTGCTCATCGTCCTGCTGGGCTGGTTCATGACCCTCCTGGCGGCGGCCCCCGTCACCAGCCTGGTCTTGGGCCTGGTACCCGCCCTCAAGCCCCTGAGCCTGCCCCTGGTCTATGCCTGCCACGCCTTCCTCGGCACCGCCTACCTGTGCTGGGCGGAAGGGATCTCCCTGGGCGAACTGTGGCGGCGGGTGGCCCCCGCTCCCCGCCACACCGCCCTGGCCGCTGGACTGGGATTCCTGGCCCTGGCCTTCACGGCCGTGCTGGCCGTCTCCATGGTCCTGGCGCCTTTGCTGCACCAGAGCGAACCGCCCCAGAAAGAGCTGCTGCAATACCTCATGCACCTCCGGGGCGCCTGGACGGTGGTGCTCCTGTTCGGCACCGTGGCCCTGCTGGCGCCGGCGTTCGAGGAGCTGCTGTTCCGGGGCTTTCTCCTGCCCTGGCTGGGCGAGCGCCTGGAGACCCGCCTTGGCATCCGCCCTGGGCGGCTCCTGGCCGCGGTCCTCACCGGCCTGGGCTTCGGCCTGATGCACCTGCAGCCCCTGGGCCTGGCGACCCTCACCACCCTGGGCGTGGTGCTGGGCTTGGCCTACCTGCGCACCGGCAACCTGGTCACCTCCATCCTGGTGCACGGCCTGTGGAACGGCGGGGTGTTCCTGCTGATGCGCCTGATGGGCTGAACTAGCGGGCGTACTCCACCGCCCGGGTCTCGCGCATGACCGTGACCTTGATCTGCCCGGGGTACTGCATCTCCCCTTCGATGCGCTTGGTCACGTCCTTGGCCAGCCAGAAGGCCTGGTCGTCGTTCACCAGCCCGGCGTCCACCATGATCCGGATCTCCCGCCCGGCCTGCATGGCGAAGCTCTTCTGCACGCCCTTGTAGCTGTTGGCGATGGCTTCCAGGGCCTCCAGGCGCTTGACGTAGGTCTCCAGCATCTCCCGGCGCGCCCCGGGGCGGGCGGCGGAGAGGGCATCGGCGGCGGTGATGAGCATGGCCTCCACGGTCCTGGGCTCGAAGTCCCCGTGGTGGCAGCTCATGGCGTGGATAACGTTGTCCTTCTCGCCGAACCGCTTGAGCAGCTCCATGCCGATCTCGATGTGGGTGCCCTCCACCTCCCGGTCGATGGCCTTGCCGATGTCGTGGAACAGCCCGGCCCGGCGCGCCAGCCGCTGGTCCGCGCCCAGCTCGGCGGCCATGTACTCGGCGATGTGGGCCACTTCCTTGGTGTGGTTCAGCACGTTCTGGCCGTAGCTGGTGCGGTAGTTGAGCCGGCCGATGAGCTTGTGCAGCTTGGGGTGCACGTCCGGGAAGCCCAGGCTGATGGCGGCCGCCTCGCCCAGCTCCTTCAGGTGCAGGTCCATGTCGATCTTGGTCTTCTCCACCACCTCCTCGATCCGGGCCGGGTGGATGCGGCCGTCGGCCAGGAGCTTGAGGATGGCCTGGCGGGCCACTTCCCGGCGGATGGGGTCGAAGCTGCTCACCACGATGGTCTCGGGGGTGTCGTCCACGATCAGGTCGCAGCCGGTGGCCTTCTCCAGGGCGCGGATGTTGCGGCCCTCCCGGCCGATGATCCGGCCCTTCAGGTCGTCGCTGGGCAGCTGCACCGAACTGACGGTGGTCTCGGCCACCACGTCCGAGGACACCCGCTGGATGGCCGCGGTGATGACCCACCGGGCCCGCTTGGCGGCCTCCTCCTGGGCTTCGTCCTCGATGCGCCGCACCAGCTTGGCGGCGTCCATCTTGGCGTTGTACTCCAGTTGGGCCACCAGCTCCGCCTTGGCGTCCTCCCGGGTCAGCCCGGCGATGGCCTCCAGGCGCCGGGACTGCTCCTCGATCACCCGCTTCACTTCCGCCTGCAGTCCCCCCAGCCGGTCCTGGTCCTCCTTGAGGCGCTCGGTCTTGAGCTCCACTTCCTTGACCTTCTGGTCCACGTGGAGCAGCTTCTTGTCCAGGCTGTCCTCCTTGCTCTGGATCCGCTGCTCCTGCTTGTCCAGGGCCTGCATGCGCTCCATGGCCAGCTTCTCGGCCTCCTGGCGGGCCTGGAGGGCCTGCTCCTTGGCCTTGAGCTCCGCCTCCTTGCGCAGGGCCTCCGCCTCCCGCTGGCCCCGGTCCAGGACCTTGGCGGCCTCCCTCTCGGCCTCCGCCAGGAGCCGCTCCCGCTCCGTCTTGAGCTCCGCCTCGGCTTTGGCCTGGGCCTTGGACACGTCCACGACCGCCTGCTGGGCCTTGCGCATCTGGTGGATGAAGGCGGCCAGGCCGGCGATCGCCAAGATGAAAAACAACCATCCCAATGCGTTCATGCTGATGCTCCTGAAGGTTTGGAGCCGTCAGCACTTGAACCTGTGGGACGAAATGGATCCCCGCTCGGTCGTGTAGGCTTGCCGTGTTCCCTAGCTAGTAGGGGGGCAACCAGAGTCCCGACATAAGGCGCGCCGTCGCGCGGAACGCACAGTGCCGGGGGAAGGTCTCCCATGGCGTTTTACGGAACAAGCGCTTGGCCATATCACGGGCCTCGCAGGGATCAACAGTCTGGCCCATTCCCTGGGGAATGGCTAGCCCCTTTGAACAGGGGACCGGAAGGGGAAATAGCATCGTCCGGAACATCATCGAGCAGCTTAGTCAAGGTCTGTTCCAGGTTCTGAGTGTGCTGGCAGGCTTCCCTTTCCAGGCGCGCCACGCGGTGCGCCAGGTTGAGGGCCCCCATCAGCAGCCATGAAGATGTGTCCAGCGCCGACGGCGGATTACCCCATCTTAGCTCATAGGCCCGTTCCATGTCCTGGAACGTCTCCTCAACAATTGCCACCGCCCTGGTTATTTCATCGGGCGGAGCCTGGGTGGTGACCCGGACGGGCCGGCCCAGGACGTCCAGGGTCAAATCCCCGGTTCCAGTCATTCCAGTCCCTCGACCATCTTCAGTATGGATTCAACTTGTTTGCGTACGTCGGCCCGTTCCCGCTGCAGGGCGGCGTGTTCGGTCTGCATGTCTTCCAGCCGCAGGCGCAGGCTGTGCAGCTCCTCGTCCTGGCCGGTGCGTTCGGCCTTGAGCGCGGCCGCCTCCTCCCGGTACTGGTTGCGCTGCTGGACCAGCACCTGCAGCTTGCCCTCGAGTTGCTTGAGAAGATCCATGGTCGCCTCGTCAATGTTATTTTAGCAACCGCCGGGCAGTCCCGGCGGTCGCTCCCACGGGATCCGTTCAACTGCGCAGTTCGGCCCCAAGGGACCGGGCGGCGGCCAGGGCCAGGGCCATCCAGCCGTCCACCTCCTCCCGGGTCAGGGTGCGGTCCATGGCCTGGAAGCGCAGGCGCAGCAGCCAGGCCTGGCGCCCCTTGGCCAGGCCCTTGTGGAACACGTCCACGCAGCGCAGGTCCTGGAGGGGGGTGCCGCCCAGGCCGGCGGCCACGGCCTGGTGCAGGGCCGCGTAGGACTGGCCCAGGTCCACCAGCAGGGAAAGGTCCCGCTCCACCACCGGGAATCGGCTGAAGGGCGCGAACCGGGGGACGATCTGCTCGGGTTCGTCCGGAATGGCCTCCAGGGCGATCTCGAACCGCCATCCAAGCGGTTCCTTGACCCCGCTCTCCCAGCTGGGAAGCTTCCAATTATTGAACCCGTGAATGTCCTCGGCGGGCACCCCCAGGGACCGCAGAACCCCGATGAGGAAGGCCTGGCCCTCGGGCTTGGACAGCCGGCGCGGAGGGGTGAGGGGGTCTTCCCCCCCTCCTCGCCCGCCCACACCAGGCCCAAGGTCCAGGTCTCCCGCAGGGGCTGGCCCGGGTGGGCCTCGAACACCGGGGCGATCTCGAACAGCCGGACCTCCTTGGCGCCCCGCTCCAGGTTCAGCCGGGCCACCTTGCTCAGGTCCCGCAACAGGGTGCCCCGCATCACCGAGTAGTCAGCAATACAT
>CAWFOJ010000333.1:0-3661 GCA_963816585.1 uncultured Holophagaceae bacterium
GGTATCGCTATCCGGTCCGCCGTCACGTCGCCGAGCCGGTGGGCCGGGTCGACGAAATGGTCGCACGAGTAGACGCCCCCGTCGTGCTCGACGGCGAGGACCCGGCCGCAGGTCTCCGACACGATGCAACAGATTGGGGGGCCTGCCGCTGGCGACGAGCAGGGATTCGAGGAAGTTCTGCACGCCGATCCGGCCGACGTCGTGGCGGACCCACTCGTCAAAGACGGCGCAGAGGAACTCCCCCATCGCCTCGGGGGTCACCGACCAGGGCGAGACACCTCCGTCCGGCCCGTGGGCCACGACCGGGAGGAACTGCAGCCAGCGGACATCGTGGGCGAGGAAGAACCGGTAGACCTCGGTCGGGTGGGGGGCGTTGCGGGCGTTGAGCGCGGACAGCACGTCCGGCTCGATGCAGACAATACGTAGTCTGGTCAGGTGCTGGAAGGCAAGGCCACGTATTGCTATGGCATATTTTGAAATGGGGTACCGCAAACAATCGACTTACGAGGTCCGCAGGGCCTCGGAAGCCGATTTTTGCGAAGCTGGTGCGGAACCCGGGCTAGAGAGTATCCTGCACCGGGCGCCCGTGCCGGGCACAAGCTGCCGTGACGGCGCAAGCGCCGCAACATCGAGCACACCGGCGCCCAGGTGGTGGTGACCGCCTGCCTGGGCTGCCTCTTCCTGCTGGCCCGCGCCGCCGAGGCCAGCGGCGGCCGCTTCCAGGCCATCCATATGAGCCAAGTTAACTGAACAGGTCGCCTGGGGCTGGAGGCTCAGTCCACCAGGAACAGCCGGGCGCCGGTCTGGGTGGAGGAGCGGTGCGCCCCGGTGTGGTCGGCCACCTGGTAGCTGATGCCCGGGGTCAGCACGAACTTCCGCCCGTCCTGCAGTTCGGTATGCAGTTCCCCTTCCACGCACAGCAGGATGTGCCCCTTGGTGCACCAGCCGGCGGCCTTGTAGCCGGGGCTGTAATCGGCCATGTGCACGTGGATGCTGCCGAATTCCCGGGTGCGCCAGCTGGCGGTGCCGGTCTCGCCCTGCTCCACGGTGGCCGCCACCTGGGACCAGTCGGTGATGCCGAAAGGAATGCCGTTCATTTCCATGTATGCCTCCTCGAGCCTGGGGGATGGCCGCAGCCCGGCGGTGCGGGCGCGGCTGGGAGCGGGGTCGTGGATCCAGGTTACCCCGAGATCAGACCGCGGTGGCGCCCAGGGCGGAGTCCAGGTCGGCCTTGAGGTCGTCCACGTCCTCGATGCCGACACTGAAGCGCAGGAGCGAGGGCGGCAGGTGCTCCTGTCCGGGAATGCCGGCCCGGCGCTCCAGGGTCGACTCCACGGCGCCCAGGCTGGTGGCGTGGCGGATGAGCCGGAGGCTCCGGCACACGGTGTCCGCCGCCTCGGCGCCGCCGCGGACCTCGAACGAGATCATGGTCCCGAAGCCCTTCAGGACGCGCCTGGCCGCCGCGTGGGTGGGATGGGAGGGCAGCCCGGGGTAGCGCACCCGGCCCACGCGCGGATGCGCCTCCAGCCACTCGGCGAGCGCCTGGGCCGTCTCCTGGGCGCGCCGGAAGCGCAGCGCCAGGGTCCTGGCGCCCCGCAGCGCCAGGAAGGCCTCCAGGGCTCCCGGCGTCGCCCCGTTGAGCACCCGGGACTTCTTCAGGCCCTGCCACAGGGCCTCGTCCCGGGTGGTGACCAGGCCGGCCAGGAGATCGGAATGGCCGCCGATGAACTTGGTGGCCGACTGCATGGACACGGTGGCGCCCAGGTCCAGGGGCTGCTGGTTCAAGGGCGTGGCGAAGGTGTTGTCCACCACCAGGAGGCAGCCCGGCTTGCGCGGCGCCCGGCCGATGGCGTCGAGCTCCGCCACCGCCAGCAGCGGGTTCGACGGGGATTCCAGCCAGGCCATGTCCGCGCCGGCACAGGCCCGGATCCAGCCGGCCGTGTCGTCCACCGCCAGCCGCTGCACGGACCAGCGCCCCTTGGCGGCCCCGCCCATGGCCAGGCTCGCGACCCCCTGGTAGCAGTCGTCGGCCAGGGCCACCGCGGCTCCGGACGGGAGCTGGTCGAACAGCGCCGCGGCGGCCGCCATGCCCGAGGCGAAGGCCACGGCCCGTCCGGACTCGAGGCCGCCGACCACCTCCTCCAGCGCTTCCCAGGCGGGGGTGCCGTCGTTGCGTGAATACACGCGGTCGCCGCCGTGGAGGAAGTTGGAGGCGGGAATGATCGGCACGTTGAGGGGCAGCCCGGGGCCGGAGCCGCGGCCGGCCGCCACGAGCCAGGATTCCAGCTTGAGATGCGATGAAGGCGCGGCCATGGGGGTACCTCCGCGTTCAGCAGTGTCCGGCCCTGGGCCGGTACTGGGGAATTGATCAGCTATTATGCAGCACCTTGTCCATGGCCTCCAGGGTCCGGAGGTCTTCGGGCCCGCCGCGCTGCTCCAGCAGGCGGACCACCTCGGCCCTGGCCTCGGGCTTCAGGTTCTGCCCGAGGCCGAACTTCCCGGACAGCCGGTCCACGGTCATCTCCAGGACGGTGATGCCCTTGACGCTGGCCTGGTAGGTGGGGCTGGCGACCGTGATGGGCTCGTAGCCCCCTTCCGGCTGGAGTTTGCGCATGAGCAGCTCCAGCACTTCGGCCTTCCGTCCCGGGTCCTGCAGCTCGGCCACCCGGCCATGGGCCATCACGGACTTGAAGAACTGGCTGGCCGAGCAGGCCTGCACCGGGCCGAAGGCATGGGACGGGATCCTGGCGTAGGCGTCCACCACCAGGAAGGTGGCCTCCCCGCTGGCCCGGATGGCGGCCATCTTCTCCCCGGCCGGCGCGCTGTGGAAATAGAGACGGCCCCCGTGGTAGAGGAAATTCATGGGGACCACCAGGGGGTGCCCGTCCGGCGCCACCAGGCCGAGGGTGCCCCATCCGGCCAGCTCCAGGACTTCTTCCAACGCAGCACGGTCCGTGACTTCCTTGTCGTGTCTTCGCATGGTTCATTGCTCCGGGATGGTGAAAGGATAGGTGATCGAGTGGATCCTTCCTATAGCCACTTTCCGGTGAACCCATAAGTCCACTTTGGAGCCATCCCCATGGATTTCCCCATCCTCCTGGACCGCGGATCCGCGGTTCCCCTGCAGCGGAGCGGTACCTGGAGATCCGGACGGCCATCCTCTCGGGCCGCCTGGCCCCGGGCCGGCGCATCCCTTCCACCCGGGCCCTGGCCGAGACCCTGGAGATCTCCCGCACCACCGCCGCGCTGGCCTTCGAACGGCTCGCCAGCGAAGGCTACCTGGAGCCCTCCAGCGGATCCGGCACTTATGTGGGCTCGGCCCTGCCGGACGTCCATCGGGAGGCGGAACCGGCCGCCAGGGGCGGAGACGCCGCGGGGGCCGGGCTGCGCCTGTCCCACTGGAGCAGCCAAGTGGCGTCCCTGCACGATCTCCCCCCACCCCAGGGCCGTCCGTCTACGATTTTTCGCCGGGGTGTCCTGCCCTGGAAGCCGTCCCCATGGCGCTCTGGATGCGGCTGGTGGCCCGGCACGCCCGGAAAGGGGAGGCGGCGGTGCTGGACTATGGTTCCGACCCTCAGGGCCACGGCCCCTTGCGGGAAGCCATCGCCTCCTACCTGAGGCGGTCCAGGGCCGTGCAGTGCGGCGCGGACCAGGTGGTCGT
>CAWFOJ010000334.1:0-8386 GCA_963816585.1 uncultured Holophagaceae bacterium
ATCCGGGCGAGTACAGCGCCTACCTTGGCCTCTCCGAGTGCTACCGCAACCTGCAGCGGCCCGAGGACCAGCTGGCCATGGTGAAGCAGGCCCTGGCCCTGGCTCCCGACGACCCGGACGTGTGGAACGCCATGGGCGTGGCCCAGGAGGTTCGGGGCCGCTGCGTGGAAGCCACCGAGGCCTACGAGAAGGCCCTGAGCCTGGCCCCCATGCACCGCAAGGCCGCCAACAACCTGGGCTTCCTGCTGGAAAAGCGCATGCAGGCGGGGGAAGCCGGGCTCCGCGACCGGGCCATGGACGCCTGGAAGCGGCGCCTCCTCATCTGCCGGGACGAAGGACAGAGCCTGAAGAAGGCCACCGAGCACCTCACCAAGCTGGGAATCCCCGAAGAGACCATCCGCCAGTGGCTGGAGCATGACCCCGCGCCCGGTTCCTGATAGGATGGTTGGTTCGGAGCATTCATGAACGGTTTCCTTCTGACTTTGCACGTGATCATAAGCGTCCTCCTGGTGGCGGTCATCCTGCTGCAGCCCGGGGCCAAGGGCGGCGGGCTGGGCGCTTCCTTCGGCGGCGGCGGGGCCAATTCCGCCTTCGGCGCCCGGGGCTCGGCCCCCTTCCTGGCCAAGTTCACCTACTGGCTGGCGGCGGGCGTGATGGCCACGTCGCTGGTGATCGAGGTGATCATCGTCAAGGCCAACCGCTCGGTGCTGGACCGGGCGACGGTCTCCGCCCCGGCCCCCACAACGCCTCATCCGGCGGCTCCCGGTGCGACGGGGACGCCCGCCGCGCCGGCGGCGCCCGCCGCCCCCGCCAAGCCCTGAGCGAGTGTTGACGGGCGCCCTCGCCCGTGGCATCCTAAGCCTTCCCGGCCCGCGTGGTGAAATTGGTAGACACGCCATCTTGAGGGGGTGGTGGCCAAAAGCCGTGGCAGTTCGAGTCTGCTCGCGGGCACCAAGATGAAAGGAAAGCGCCCTCCGGGGCGCTTTCGGTTTTACGGGGCCACGCCGGCCGGGAACCTCCCGGCCGGCGTGGCCACCGGAGGGAGATGATTTTCGCTCGTGGATCCGCTGTTTTGTCTATAATTTATTTATTATCAATAACGGTCATCTCCTGCCGTTCCCTTTCCTGATGCATTCCCTGCTCCTCCTCCTGGGGCTGGCCGGGATCCTGGGCGCCCCGGGCTGCGTGGGAGACGACACCTCCGGCGGGCTGTACGTGTTCGACGGCCAGTCCCGGTCAGTGTTGGTGTGGAACGACTTGGACAAGCTCTACCAAGCCGCCCAGGCGGGCAAGCCGGCGCCGGATCCGGACCGGGCGCTGCGCAGCGGCCAATGGCGCGCATTGGACCTCGCCTGGGGGGACATGGCCCTGGACCACAACCGGCACCGCCTGTACCTGGTGAGCCGGAAGAGCGGGCGGGTGTATGTGCTGAACCACGTGAACACCCAGAAGGACGAGTGGAAGCAGAAGACGGACCTCTGGTCCTTCGACCTGGGCGGGGACAGTTCCGACGGTTTCGGCAGCGACTCGGTGTTCGGCCAGGCGGCGCTGGATCCCGTCGGGGACATCCTCAACGTGCAGGAGACCACCCGCGACGGCAAGCGTTCCCGGGTCTGGCACGTGGGCAACGCGAGCCGGGTGCGCGGCGGCGCCAAGGTGGGCGCCGCCGCTTCCACCGAGGTGGACGACGACGGCCGGGGCGCGGGCATCGCCGCCGGGCCGGCCCACAAGGTCTTCGCCCTGTTCGGCAAAGGCCGGGACGTGGAGACCCTGGGGGGGACACCCACCAGGGTCCGCGCCTGCGCCAGGGGGAGCCCCGGGGCCACAACCTGCTGTTCGGGGATCCCCACCTCACCACGGACCGGAATCTCCTGGTGGGGGCGGAGACCGGCCTGAACAAGCGCATGCGCTATGGTTCCCTGGCCTACGACCAGCAGCACCACGAGCTGTACGTGTTCGCCCAGCCCCCGGAAGGCGACGGGCCGGCGCAAATCCTGGTGTTCGGGGGCGGGCAGTTCTTCGGCAACGCCAACCAGGCCCCCCGGCGGACCCTCAAGGATGTGCCCAGGAACCTGCGGATCATCTGCCATCCGTCCAAGGCGGACTGGCTCCTGGGGGCCGGCTTCCAGCCCGGCAAGGAGACCGGCAAGGAAAGCGACGGCACGGACCGGGGCCAGGACATCCTCTACCTCTGGAAGTCGCCCAGCGGGGGCGGTGCACCCCAGACGCTCAAGGGCCTGCGGGCCAAGGACACCAAGAGCAAGGGCGACAAGACCAAGAAGAGCAAGGACAAGGACAAGCAGAGGGCCGTGGAAGTGCGGGGCCTGGCCTGGGGCGGCGGATGACGGCTTTACAACACCCCGCCGGCCGGGTTCCACTGTCGGGATGCCCTTCCCCGATCCCATCTCCCTGCTGGCGCCCCTGGGGCCCTGGTTCGAATCGGTGAGGCGGGACCTGCCCTGGCGGGCCGCGGACCTGGACGGCCCCCATCCGGACCCCTATGCGGTGCTGGTCTCGGAAGTGATGCTGCAGCAGACCCAGGTGGCCACGGTGATTCCCTACTTCCAGCGCTGGATGGCCCGCTTCCCGGCCCTGGGCGCCCTGGCCGGCGCCGGGGAGGATGAGGTGCACGGTCTGTGGGCGGGCCTGGGCTACTACCGGCGGGCGCGCAACCTGCATCGGGCGGCGGCGGTCCTGGCCCGGGACGGCTGGCCCGCTTCCCTGGAGGGCCTGCTGTCCCTGCCCGGGCTGGGGCCCTACACCGCCGCCGCCCTGGCCGCCCAGGCGTTCCAGTGGCCGACTCCGGCCCTGGACGGCAACGCCTTCCGGGTCACCGCGCGCCTCCTGGCCCTGGAGGAGGATCCCCGGCGCCGGGCCCAGGACCTGCGCGCCTGGCTGCGCCCGGCCCTGGCCGCCCACGGCCCCTCCCGCCTCACCCAGGCCATCATGGAACTGGGCGCCACCCTCTGCGCCCCGGCGCCCCGCTGCGCCGCCTGCCCCCTGGGCGGAACCTGCCGGGCGCACCGGCTGGGCCGGGCCCAGAGCATTCCCCCCGCCGTGCCCAAGGCCAAGCCCAGGGAGTCGGAACTGTTCCTGGTGGCCATCGGGTCCCCGGCGGGCTGGCTGCTGCGGCCCCCGGCCGCCACAGGGCTGCTGGCGGGCCTGTGGAGCTGGCCCTGGGCGCCGGTTCCGGAGCCGGGAGCCCGCGCCGCCGAGGCGGCGGTGCCGTACCGGGCCGCCCGGGGCTGCGCCTGGCCCGAGTGGGTCCAGGTGTATTCCCACCTCCGCCAGACCGTGCACCCCCTGTGCGCGCGCCTGGAAGCCGCCCCGGAAACGCCCCGGGGCCTGGCCTGGGTGCCGGTCCGGGACCTGGGGGACCTGCCCATGGGGCGCCGGGACCAGCGCCTGCGGGCGCTGCTGGACCAGCCTGCCGGGTTCCTGCCGCTCGCCGGCGAAGACTGGGAGGCAATAGAGGCGGTGCTCGCACGGGAATAGTGGTATTCAATCTGGTTATGGAAGTACGGGCCGGGGTCCGCCTGCTGCGAAGCTGGTTGGCAGCCTTCCCTTCACCGCCCCTTCCCCACCAGGGAGGATCCCCATGCAGGAACAAATCAAGCTTGTGGCCAGCCGGATCCGGGAACTGCGGGAGATCTCCCGGGTGTCCTCCGCCCAGATGGCCCAGGATCTCCGCCTCACCGAAGACCAGTACCTGGGCTACGAGAGCGGCCAGGTGGACATCCCGGTGGGGATCCTGCACCAGGTGGCCCAGCGCCTGAGGGTGGAGCTCACCACCCTGCTCACGGGCCAGGAGCCCCACGCGCACACCTTCGCCGTCACCCGCGCCGGGCAGGGCATCTCGGTGGACCGCAGCAAGGACTACCGCTACCTGGGCCTGGCCCACACCTTCATCCACAAGCGCGCCGAGCCGTTCCTGGTGACCGTGCAGCCCGGCACCACCCAGCCCAACAGCCACCCGGGCCAGGAATTCCATTACGTCCTGGAGGGGACCCTGCGGGTGACCATCGGCCAGCACGACGTGGTGCTGGAGCCGGGGGACTCCCTGTATTTCGACTCCAGCGTCCCCCACAACCTGGCCGCCCTGCACGACCGCCCGGTCAGGCTCCTCGCCGTGATCGTCTAGGTCGCGCTCCCAGGATCCGCCATGCTCCTCCACCACTACCTCCCCCGGACCCAGTTCGATTCCTACGAGCAGTTCCGCGATCAGTTCCAGATCCGGATCCCCGAGTGCTTCAATTTCGCCTACGACGTGGTGGACCGCTACGCCGCCACCGAACCGGACCGGGTGGCCCTGGTGTGGTGCGACGAGCGGGGGGAGTCGGCGACCTTCACCTTCGCCCAGTTGAAGGAGGCCAGCGACCGCACCGCCAGCCTGCTGGCGGCCCTGGGCATCCGCCGGGGCGATCCGGTGATGCTGATCCTCAAGCGTCGCTACGAATTCTGGTTCTGCCTCCTGGCCCTGCACAAGCTGGGGGCCGCCGCCATTCCGGCCACCCACCAGCTCACCGCCAAGGATATCGCCTACCGGAACAACGCCGCCGGCGTGAAGATGATCATCGCCACGGCGGATCCCCTGGTGCTGGAGCACGTGGACGCCGCCCAGGCCCAGTCCCCAACCCTCCTGGGCAAGGTCGCGGTGGGCGGGACCAGGGGCGGTTGGGTGGACTTCGACCGGGAGCTGCCCCAGGCCAGCGCCGCCTTCCAGCGCCCCACCGGGGAGGCCGCCACCCGCAACGAGGACACCTTCCTCATCTACTTCACCTCCGGCACCACCGGGCTGCCCAAGATGGTGCGCCACTCCTTCACCTACCCCCTGGGGCACATCCTCACCGCCGCCTACTGGCAGCAGGCGCGGGACGGCGGCCTGCACTTCACGGTCTCCGACACCGGCTGGGCCAAGTCCGCCTGGGGCAAGCTCTACGGCCAATGGCTGACGGGCGCCGCGGTGTTCGTGTACGACTACGACAAGTTCGTGCCCAAGGACCTGCTGCGGGTCATCAGCGAATACGGGGTCACGTCCTTCTGCGCCCCGCCCACGGTCTACCGCTACCTCATCAAGGAGGACCTGGCCCCGTACGACCTGTCCCGCCTGGAACGGGCCACCACCGCCGGGGAACCCCTCAACCCGGAGGTCTACAACCAGTTCCTGCGCCTCACCGGGCTGCCCATCCGGGAAGGCTACGGCCAGACCGAGATGGTGGTGGCGGTGGCCACCTACCCCTGGGTGGAGCCCCGCCCGGGGTCCATGGGCCTGCCCTCCCCGGGCTACGACCTGGACCTGGTGGACGAGGACGGGCGCTCCTGCGAAGTGGGCGAGGTGGGGGAGATCGTCATCCACACCGCGCAGGGCAGTCCCATCGGCCTGTTCGACGGCTACTACCGGGACCCGGACCTCACCGCCCAGGCCTGGCATGACGGCCTCTACCACACCGGGGACACCGCCTGGCGGGACGAGGACGGCTACTTCTGGTTCGTGGGCCGCACCGACGACGTGATCAAGAGCTCCGGCTACCGCATCGGGCCCTTCGAGGTGGAGAGCGCCCTGCTGGAGCACCCGGCGGTGCTGGAGTGCGCCGTCACCGCCGCGCCCGACCCCATGCGCGGCCAGGTGGTCAAGGCCACCGTGGTCCTGGCCAAAGGGTACGAGCCCGGGCCCGACCTGGGGGTGGAACTGCAGGAGCATGTGAAGAAGGTGACCGCTCCGTACAAGTACCCCCGCATCGTGGAGTTCGTCACCGAACTCCCCAAGACCATCAGCGGCAAGATCCGCCGGGTGCAGATCCGGGAGCAGGACCGGGTGGAGTAGCAGGTTCCGGCGGGCGCCCCCCAGGCGCAGGCCGGCCTACTCCCGGAAGAGCCGCCCGTAGTAGGAGTCCACCAGGATCTGCCGCAGTTCCCCCATGAGCGGGAAGCGCGGGTTGGTGCCGGTGCACTGGTCGTCGAAGGCCCCTTCGGCCAGCGCGTCCAGTTTGCCCAGGAAGGCGGCCTCGTCCACGCCCGCGTCCTGGATGGAGGCGGGGATGCCCAGCGTGCGCTTGAGGTCTTCCAGCCATCCCACCAGGCTGTCGATGCGCTCGGCGGTCCTGCGTCCGGGCAGGCCCAGGGCGATGGCGACCTCCCCGTAGCGGTGCCGGGCCTGGGGCCGGTCGTACTGGCTGAAGGCCGTCTGCCGGGTGGGAGCATCGTTGGCGTTGTAGCGGATGACGTTGGTGATGAGCAGGGCGTTGGCCAGGCCGTGGGGCAGGTGGAACTCGGCGCCCAGCTTGTGGGCCATGGAATGGCACACCCCCAGGAAGGCGTTGGCGAAGGCGATGCCCACGATGGTGGCGGCGTTGTGCACCTGCTCCCGGGCCCCGGGGTTGCGGGCCCCCTCCAGGTAGGCGGCGGGCAGGTGCTCCTTGAGCAGCCGCAGGCCCTGGATGGCCTGGGGGTCGGTGTACTGGCTGGCCATGACCGACACGTACGCCTCCAGGCCGTGGGTGACCGCGTCGAGGCCGCCGAAAGCGGTGAGCCTCTTGGGCAGGTGCAGCACCAGCTCCGGGTCCACGATGGCCAGGGTGGGGGTGAGCTCGTAGTCGGCGATGGGGTATTTGCGCCCCGTGGCCTGGTCGGTGACCACCGCGAAGGGGGTCACCTCCGAGCCGGTCCCGGACGTGGTGGGAATGGCCACCAGGATGGCCTTCTCCCCCAGCTTGGGGAACCGGCAGATGCGCTTGCGGATGTCCATGAAGCGCAGGGCCAGGTCCTCGAAGTGCACCTCCGGGTGCTCGTAGAGGGTCCCCATGATCTTGGCGGCGTCCATGGGCGAACCCCCGCCCACCGCCACGATCACGTCCGGCTGGAAGCCCCGCAGCATGGCCACGCCCTCCTGCACCACCGCCAGGGTGGGATCCGCCTCCACCTCGTGGAAGATGTCCACCTCCAGGCCCAGCTTGCGCAGGATCCGCACCGTATCGTCCAGGTTGCCGTGGCTGAACAGGAAGCGGTCGGTGACGATGGCGGCCCGCTTGCGCCCGCGCAGCTCCTCCAGGGCGAAGGGCAGGCAGCCCCGGCGGAAATAGATGCTGCGGGGCAGGCGGTACCACAGCATGTTCTCCGCCCGCTTGGCCACGGTCTTGCGGTTGATGAGGTGCTTGGGGCCCACGTTCTCGGAGATGGAATTGCCGCCCCAGGAGCCGCAGCCCAGGGTCAGGGAAGGCGCCACCTTGAAGTTGTACAGGTCGCCGATGCCCCCCTGGGTGGAGGGGGAGTTGATGAGGATCCGCGCGGTCTTCATGCGGGCACCGAAGGTGGCGATGCGCTCCTGGCCCTGGTCCTGGTCCTGGTCCGTGTACAGGCCCGAGGTGTGGCCGATGCCCCCCAGGGCCACCAGGGCCGTGGCCTTGGCCACCGCCTGGTCGAAATCCGCCGCCCGGTACAGGGCCAGGGTGGGGGACAGCTTCTCGTGGGCGAACGGCTCCTCCGGGCCCACCGATTCCACCTCGCCGATGAGCACCAGGGTGCCGTGGGGCACCTGGATGCCCGCCAGGCCGGCGATGGCCTGGGCCGACTGGCCCACCACCGCCGGGTTCAGCACCCCGTCCTGCATGAGCACCTGGCGCACCGCCCGGCACTGGCCCGGGTCCAGGATGCACGCGCCGTGGTCGGCGAAGCGCTGGCGCACCGCGTCGTACACCGGGTCCACCACGATCACCGACTGCTCGGAGGCGCACACCACCCCGTTGTCGAAGGTCTTGGACATGATGATGGAAGCCACCGCCCGCTTGATGTCCGCCAGCTCGTCGATGACCACCGGCGTGTTGCCGGCGCCCACGCCGATGGCCGGCTTGCCGGAAGAGTAGGCTGCCTGCACCATGCCCGGCCCGCCGGTGGCCAGGATCAGGTTCACGTCCGGGTGGCGCATGAGGTGGTTGGTGAGCTCCACCGACGGCTGGTCGATCCAGCCGATGATGTCCGGGGGCGCCCGGCGGCCACCGCCGCCTCCAGCGCCAGCCGGGCCGCCGCGCAGGTAGAGCCCCTGGCCCGGGGGTGGGGGCTGAAGATGATGCCGTTGCGGGTCTTGAGGCTGATGAGCGCCTTGAAGATGGCCGTGGAGGTGGGGTTGGTGGTGGGCACAATGCCGCAGATGAGCCCCACCGGCTCGGCGATGGTGTAGGTGCCGAACAGGTGGTCCTCCTCCAGCACCCCGCAGGTCTTCACGTCCTTGTAGGCGTTGTAGATGTATTCGGAGGCGAAGTGGTTCTTCACCACCTTGTCCTCCATCACGCCCATGCCGGTCTCCTGCACCGCCAGGCGCGCCAGGGGGATGCGCGCGTCGGCGGCCGCCAGGGCAGCCTGGCGGAAGATCACGTCCACCTGCTCCTGGGAA
>CAWFOJ010000335.1:0-8151 GCA_963816585.1 uncultured Holophagaceae bacterium
CGGGTTGGCCCCCGCCTCGGCGATGTGGTAGCCGGAAATGCTTACCGAGTAGAAGTTGCGCATGCGGTTGGCGATCAGGAACGCCTGCACGTCGCCCATCATCCGCAGGGCGAACTCGATGGAGAAGATGCAGGTGTTCTGGGCCTGGTCCTCCTTGAGGATGTCGGCCTGCACGGTGCCGCGCACGCTGGCCAGGGCCTCGGCCCGGATCCGGGCCGCGGTCCCGGGGTCCGGGCCGGCCCCGTTCTCCCGGCGCCAGGCGTCCAGGCGCTGGTCCACGGCGGCGTTGAAGAACATGGCCAGGATCACCGGAGCGGGGCCGTTGATGGTCATGGACACGGACGTGGCCGGGTCGCACAGGTCGAACCCTGCGAACAGGTCCTTCATGTCGTCCAAGGTGGCGACGCTGACCCCGCTCTCTCCCACCTTGCCGTAGATGTCCGGGGGCTCGGCCGGGTCCTCCCCGTACAGGGTGACCGAATCGAAGGCGGTGGAGAGCCGCCGGGCCGCCTCGCCCCGGCACAGGTAGTGGAACCGCCGGTTGGTGCGCCCGGGGCCGCCCTCGCCGGCGAACTGGCGCTTGGGTTCCTCATCTCCCCGGCGCAGGGGGAACACACCGGCGGCGTACCGGGAACTGCCCGGGCACATGCTCCTGGCGCAGGTAGGTGACGATGGCCCCCCACCGGTCCGTGCGGGGCAGCTCCACCTTGGGGATGCGGGTGCCGGACAGGGTGGTGGCGGCAAGGGGCTGGGTGCACGTGCGGTCCCGCACCGGGTAGCTGAGCACGTCCCCCGAATAGGCCCGCACCAGGGCCGGCCACGCCTCCAGGAGGGCCAGGCCTTCGGCGCCCAGTTCCGCCCGGGCCTGGTCGGCCAGCCGGCGCAGGGGCTCCGCCGCCTCGGGGTGGGCCCCCAGGGCCCCCAGGGCCGTTTCCAGGGCCTGGAGCCGGTCCGCCTGGGCGGCCATGAGCCGGGTCCGGCCCTTGTACCCCGCACGGCCTGGACGATCTGCTGCAGGTAGCGGGTGCGCTCGAAGGGGATGATGGGGGCGGCGCGCTCGCAGTCGAAGGCCGCCGGGCCCGGGTCCGGCAGGCGGGTGGGCCACGGGCCGAAGCCGTCCTCCCGCAGCAGGGCCAGCAGGTCCAGGTACAGGCGGTCCACGCCCGCGTCGTTGAAGCGGCTGGCGCAGGTGCCGTACACCGGCAGGCGCTGGTCCGGCACCGAGGCGGGGATGCCCCGGTTGCGCCGCACCTGCCGGCGCACCGCCGCCAGGGCGTCCTCGGCGCGCTTGTCCTCGAACTTGTTCACCACCACCAGGCGGGCGTAGTCCAGCATGTTGATCTTCTCCAGCTGGGTCCCGGCGCCGAACTCGCTGGTCATGACGTAGACGGGCAATCCGCACAGCTCCACCACGTCCGTGTCCCCCTGGCCGATGCCGGTGGTCTCCACCAGCACCAGGCCGCAGACCCGCCGCAGCAGGGCGATGCCCCGGCGCACCGCCTGGATGCCGCCGGGCCCGGTGGCCACGCTGCGGAAGAACACCTGCCCGCTGCCGGCGGTGTTCACGCGCAGGCGGTCACCCAGCAGGGCGCCCCCGGTGCGCTTGCGGGTGGGATCGATGGCCAGCACCCCCACCCGCAGCCCCGGATCGTCCAGGAGGAAGCGCCGGACCAGCTCGTCGGCCAGGGAGCTCTTGCCGGCTCCCCCGGTGCCCGTGAGGCCCAGCACCGGGACCCCGGAGCCAGCCCCGGGGCCGGCGGCCGGCGGCTCCGGCCCGGGCAGGGGCAGGTCCCGGTCCAGCACCGCCGTGAGCAGGCGGGACAGGCCCGGGCGGTCGGTCCAGGACGGCGGCCCCGCCGGGAGCGGCCCGGGCGTGCGCCGGGACAGGCGCTCCAGCAGGTCCAGGGTCATGCCCTCCACCCCCAGGCGCATGCCGTCCCCGGGAGTGTAGATCTTCTCCACCCCGGCGGCCTCCAGGCTCCTGGCCTCCTCCGGGAGGATCACCCCCCCGCCGCCGCCGAACACCCTGACCCGTTCCGCCCCGGCCGCCCGCAACCGGTCCACCAGGTAGGTGAAGAACTCCATGTGCCCGCCCTGGTACGAGGAGACGCATACCGCGTCCGCGTCCTCCTCCACCACCGCCTTGACGATCTCCGCCACCCCCCGGTCGTGGCCCAGGTGGACCACCTGGGCGCCCTGGGCCACCAGCAGCCGGCGCACCAGGTTGATGGCCGCGTCGTGGCCGTCGAACCGGGCGGCGGCAGTGACGATCCTGGCCGGTTGGACGGGGCCTGCACCCATGGTTGCTCCCGTGGCTGAGAAAGAAGTCGATCCATTCTCCACCCCAAAGGCCGGCCGCGGGGATGGAAATTATCGATGCCCTCCCCAGTCGGCCAGGACCTGCCGGATGAACCGGGCCATGGCCTCCAGCACCTGGTCCCGGGCCTGGAAGTGGGGCACGTGGGCGCAGGCGGGCAGGAGCAGCCCCTGGGCCAGGCCGGCCGCCCCCTGCAGCACCGCCCGCAGCTGGTCGGGGGTGGCGTATTCGTCCTCCTGGCCCTGGATGGCCAGCAGCTGGCAGGTGAGGGCGGAAAGGTGTCCGGTCATGGACCAGTCCCGGAACTCCGGGGACAGCCACACCTGGCTCCAGGCGTGGAACAGGGTGTCCACCCGGTCGCCGTGGTGGGCCCGCAGGCGCTCCCGCAGGGGCGTGGTGTCATAGGCCCGCAGGGTCCGCCAGATGCCCTGGAGGGCCGCCGGCTCCACGTACACGTGGGGCGCCTCGGCGATGACCGCCACGGTGCTGGCGGAAAAGCGCGCGCCGTACAGCAGGGCGATGGTGGCGCCGTCGCTGTGCCCCACCAGGAGGGGCGACTGGACGCCGCAGGCGGCAAGCACCTCCGGCAGCCGCTCCCAGGCTTCGGTCTCCAGGTAGGACGGGGGCAGGGGGTCGGTGCGGGCCTGGGACTTGCCGTGCCCAACCCGGTCGTACACCAGCGCCGGGAGCCCCGAGGCGCTGGCCAGGGCCATGGGGAAACCGCGCCACTGGGTGATGCTGCCCAGGCCCTCGTGCAGGAACACCAGGGTCGGCCCGGTCCAGGTCAGGCTGGTGCCCGGAGGCAGGATGCTCTTGGCCTGGATGCGGAATCCCCCGGCGCTGAGGCCGAAGCCCAGTTCCTCGCAGGCGGCGGCGCGGATCGACGGCTTTTCCCCGATGGTCATGGCTCAGGTTCCCGGACTGGAATCAATCTCAATACTGCTTCCGGCCCCATAAGGATAGGTCAATATCCAAGCATCGCAGCCCCGCGGGGAAACGGCCGGTGCCCGGGATCACATTTCGGATTAACTTGTCTTTTTCAAGCTACTTGCGTCTTGGCTCGGGATCAGGCCAGGCCCAGCACCGCGTTGTTGTGCGCGCGCACCGAGCGCAGCACGTCCACCTCCTTGGTCAGGTCGTGGCCGTACGAAGGCACCATCCGCCGCAAGTTGGCCTGCCAGGCCTCGCTCTGGGCCTGTTCGGAGAAGCAGCGCAGGATCAGGTAGATCATCGTGGTGGCGGCTGTGGAGGCGCCGGGGGAGGCACCCAGGAGGGCCGCGAGGGAGCCGTCGGCGGAGGCCACCACTTCGGTGCCGAACTCGAGCTTGCCCCCAAGCTTGGGGTCGCGCTTGATGATCTGGACCCGCTGCCCGGCCACATCCAGCTTCCAGTCCTGGCTGCGGGCCGTGGGCACGAACCAGCGCAGGGCCTCCACCCGGGTTTCCTGGGACTGGAGCACCTGGCCGATGAGGTAGCGGGTCAGGTCCATGTTGTGCCAGGCGGCCGCCGCCATGGGCCAGATGTTGCCCGGGCCGATGGTCTTGATCATGTCCAGGTAGGTTCCCTGCTTGAGGTACTTGGTGGTGAAGCCGGCGTACGGGCCGAACAGCAGGGCCTGCTTCCCGTCCACGAGGCGGGAGTCCAGGTGGGGCACCGACATGGGCGGCGCGCCCAGGGATGGCTTGCCGTACACCTTGGAGTGGTGGCGGTGGATGAGGTCCGGGTTGGCGCACATGAGCCACTGGCCGCTCACCGGGAAGCCGCCGTAGCCTTTGGCCTCGGGAATGCCGGACTTGAGCAGCAGGGGCAGGGCCCCCCCCCCGGCTCCCAGGAAGACGAAGCGGGCGCGCACGTCCCGCACGCTGCCGGCGGCCAGGTCCTTCACCCGCAGGCGCCACCGGTGGTCCGGATCGCGCGTGAGGTCCTCCACCTGGTGGCGCAGGTGCATGGTGAACCCGCCCCGGCGCTGGAGTCCCTCGAACAGGTACCGGGTCAGGCGGCCAAAGTCCACGTCGGTGCCCCGGGCCACGTTGGTGGCCGCAAGGGGCCCGGCCAGGTCCCGCCCCTCCATGGCCAGGGGCATCCACTCCCGCAGCTTGGCGGGGTCCTGGCTGTACTCCATGTCCTCGAACATGGGGTGGGCGCTCAGCTGGGCGTGGCGGGTGCGCAGGAAGCGGGTGTTGGCCTCGCCCCACACCAGGCTCTGGTGGGGGCAGCGGTTGATGAAGTCGGTCCGGGGCAGGATTCCCCGCTCCACCAGGTAGGACCAGAAGCACAGGGAGATCTCGAAGGCCCGGTTGATGACCAGGGCCTTGGTGATGTCCACGGTGCCGTCCTTCTGCTCGGGGGTGTAGTTCAGCTCGCAGTTGGCGGCATGTCCGGTGCCGGCGTTGTTGGTGGCCATGCTGCTTTCCAGGGCGATCCCGCCCAGGCGCTCGAATACCTGGAACTTCAAGTCCGGCTGCAGCTGGGCCAGAAGGGTCCCGAGGGTCGCGCTCATGACGCCGGCGCCCACCAGGGCCACATCAACCTGTTCCGTGTTGGCCATGGTTTCCGTCACCTCAGCTCCTTCGAAGAGTGTCCGTCCGGTCCAGGGGGGTTGCGCATGGATGCGGAGTTCCTTATCCGGATTTGAACTATTATGCACGCCTGGTATTCGGCTGCACCGGCTCAGGAGTCCAGGATTTCCACCCGGTCCCGGCCCCGGGACTTGGCCAGGTAAAGCGCCTGGTCGGCCTTCAGGAGCAAGGTGGCGGGATCCGTGTCCCCGTCGGGCACCAGGGCGGCCACGCCCAGGCTGATGGTCACCTCCCTGGCCACGGAAGAGTGCTCATGGGGGATCGCCTGGTCCTTCACCCGCAGGCGCATGCGTTCGGCAAGGGCGCAGGCGTCCGCCAGGGAGGTGCCGGAGAGCACCGCCACGAACTCCTCCCCTCCGAAGCGGGCCACCAGGTCCCCGGCCCGGTTGACCACCTGCAGGGAATGGGCCACCTGCTTGAGGCACTTGTCCCCGGCCAGGTGCCCGTAGTTGTCGTTGTAGGCCTTGAAGAAGTCGATGTCCAGCATGATCAAGGCGATGGGCTTCTGCTCCCGGCGCCGGCGCCGCCACTCCAGGTCGTAGAAGCGTTCGAAGTAGCGGCGGTTGGGGATGGCGGTCAGGCCGTCCAGGTTGGAGATGAGCTCCAGCTGGGTGTAGGCCTCCTCCAGCTGGCGCCGGCTTTCCTGCAGAGCCTGCTCCGCCTGCTTGCGTGCGGAGATGTCCCGGTAGATGCCGAACACCCCCGTGCCCCCGTCCGGGTTCTGGATGGGCACCCCCAGCAGGGACACGTGCACCAGGGAGCCGTCCTTGCGCTGGCGCACCGCCTCCACGGTGTAGTTCTCGCCCCTGGCCACCGCCGCCGTTATGCCGGTGGCTTCGCTGCGGTACGCCTGCGGCGCCACCAGGTCGTCGATGCGGCGCCCTGCGGCCTCCTCCGGGAGGTAGCCGAACAACCGGGTGAACTCCCGGTTCACCTTCGTCACCAATCCGTGCCCGTCGGTGAGAACGATGGCTTCCGGGATCTCTTCGAAAAGCTTTTCGAAATAAAAAGTGCTTTTGGCTTTCATTAACGCCGCATCCCCATCCTTTAAAACATTGACTTCCCCTTTTATAAGCGAGATTAGAGGAAAGACAAGCCCAAAGGCGAGTTTTCTCATCGTGTCCCGATGGAGACGCGGCTGGTCAGGGTTCCCCCCGGGCACGGGGATTCCAGAACCGCCGGGGCGCGAGGCAGAGGAGGATGAGTGCCGCCTGGGTGGCCACGAACACGGACAAGGCCCAGAAGGCCTGGTCCATGAATCCGTACGAGTGGAGGCCGATGCCCAGCATGTTCACCCCGAACCAGGACAGGCTGGTGATGATGTTGCCGAAGATGGCCATGGCCATGAGGCCCCGCTCGGCGATGTAGCCGCCCCACCGGGTGTGCAGGATGATGGCGTTCCACAGGACGATGAGCAGGGCGCCGTTCTCCTTGGGGTCCCAGCCCCAGAACCGGCCCCAGGACTGGTCCGCCCAGATGCCCCCCAGCACCGTGCCCACGAAGCTGAACAGCAGGGCGAAGCAGATGATCCCGTAGGTCATGTCCACCAGGGCGCGGGTGGTGTCCGGGTCCGGGGACGGGGCCAGATGTTTGCGCAAGGTGTAGGCGATGGCCAGGATCCCGGCCAGGAAGGTGCCGCTGTAGCCGATGGTGATGCTCACCACGTGGGTGCCCAGCCAGAAATTGGAATCCAGGACCGCCCGCATCATCTCCATGGTGTCCCCTTCCATGGCCAGGTGGTGGGCGATGATCAGCGAGCCGAACCCGGCCGCGGCCGCCACCGCGGTGCCGAAGCCCTTGCGGTAGATGCGCTCCAGGATGAGGCCCAGGATCACCGCCGCCCAGCCCACGAACACCGCCGAGGAGTAGAGGTTGGTCACCGGCGGCCGCCCCTGCAGCAGGATGCGGGACGCCAGCCCCCCGGTGTGCACCGCGGCGCCGGCCGCCAGCAGGGAGAAGGCCGCCGGCTGGAGCAGGTCCGGGCGCCATAGCCAGGACCCGAAGACCACCAGCAGGGCCAGCACGTAGATCACCATGCCCAGGTAGAAGGGCTGCATCCGGTTGAACAGGAGTTCGCTGTTGGCGTGGCGCAGGGCCTGGGGCCGCACCTGGGCGGTGAGCCCGTGCAGTTCGGCCACGGCGCGGTTGAAGGCGTCCCGGTCGCCGGCGGCGTAGGCCGCTCCGGCCCAGGCCAGCGCCACCAGGCCGGGGTGGGCCTGGGCCCCGGTTGCGGCCGCCAGGGCCTCGCCGGTGTTCATCCAGGCGTCCGGGCTTTGCCCTGGCAGGGGCGGCAGGGGCCGGAACCGCGCCACCTCCGCCAGGCTGCGGTAGCGCTCGGCGGCCTGGGGGGAGCCCAGGGCCTGGACCTCCTGGTACAGGCTCGGCGAATCCGCCAGCTGGAGGGTGTTCTCCAGCTGGTTGTAGAGCAGGAGGCGCTGGTACAGGTTCACCACCGCGTTCTGGAACCGGGAGCGCTGGACCGCTTCCAGGGCGTTCGCGGCGCGCGCCTGGTTCTCCACGTCCTGGAGATGGGCAAGCAGGGTGGCGAAGGGGAAGTAGCGGTTGGCGGTCTGGCGCAGCCCCATGAGCCCCAGCACGTCCGGGTCGTTGATCACGAACACCGGCTGGGTGTCCGCCACCTGGGGCCGGAACAGCACGTCCAGGATCCATTCGTCCGGGCCCAGGGTGCGCCCCTGGAAGGGCAGGCTCTGCTTGCCCCGGATCATGAGGAGAGCGTTCCTGGCCACCGAGTCGAGGGGCTTGATCCGCCCCCCTTCCAGCACCGGCAGGCGCCCGAAGCCCTCCATGCGAAGCCCCGGGTGCGCCCTGCGGGCACAGCGGTGAGCAGCACCGCCGCCAGGGCGAGCCAACCGGGAAGCCAAGCGAAGATCCGACCGAGTTTCATACCGCCTCCGCCGCACCCGCCTGCCGCCGCTGGAGGGCCCGGAACAACGTGAGGCCGAAGTGGAAGAGCAGCCCGAGGGTGATGAGCGAACAGGAGATGTAGGGCAGCAGCCAGCCCGGATTGGTCACCACCTGCAGGATGGAGAGGGTGTCGCCCTTGCCGTAGCTGGCCTGGTAGAAGGTCTTGCCGGCGTAGCGCAGGGGCTGGTTCATGTAGATGAGCACGTCCCGCTCTTCGCTCCTGGCCGGGTTGGACAGGTGCACCAGGCTGGAGAAGTTCTTGGGGATCTGGGTGCCCGGGTAGACGTCGTGGCTGAACTTCTTGAGGGTGAGGGAGAAGGGGAGGTGGTA
>CAWFOJ010000336.1:0-21374 GCA_963816585.1 uncultured Holophagaceae bacterium
TGTGCATCCTACTTGGTTCAGTTGCTGCATATGTCTGCCTGGAGCTGCCCGCCGAGCGCATGGCCAACAACATCAGCGACTCGCCAACACCACCTCCGCCACCCTGCCCACCGCCCTGCACCAGTCCCTGGAGGCGGGCAAGCTCAAGAAGGGGGACTTCGTGGTGTTCGCCGCCTTCGGCGCCGGCTTCACCTCGGGGCGGCGCCCTGATGCGCTGGGCCGTCTGACTTGAGGATCATCGCCGGGACCCTCAAGGGGCGGCGCCTCCAGGCTCCCCCGGCCGGGGACCTGCGGGTGCGCCCCACCTCGGACCGGGCCCGGGAGGCCCTGTTCTCCATCCTCCAGCGCTGGCCCCAGGGGCCGTTCCTGGACCTGTTCGCCGGCACCGGGGCGGTGGCCCTGGAAGCCTGGTCCCGGGGCTACGGGCCGGTGACCTGCGTGGAGCGGGACCCGGTGGCCCTGGGCTGCATCAAGGCCAACGCCAGGGGCACCGGCCTCCTCGTCCTGGGCAAGGACGCGCTGCGCCTGCGCCCCGAGGCCCTGCCGGCCCAGGCGGTGGTGTTCGCCGACCCGCCCTACGAGTCCAGCGCCCAGGCCTGGGCGGTCCTGGCGCCGCGGCTGGCCACCTGGGTGGAGCCCGGGGGCCTGCTGGTCTGGGAGACCGGCCGGGGGGTGGACCTGGCCCCCGCGCCGGGCCTTGAACTGCTGGAACGACGGCAGTACGGCCTCGCGGTCCTGCACCTGTTCATCCCCGCCGAGTAGGCAGCCCCCCCGCGATCCCTGCCGTCGTCCCCTCCGCCGCGGGCAGTTCGCCCCAGCGGGCGGCCTGCGGCGAACAGGGCGACGGGCCGGGACACGAACGTTTACTTGCCCTGGCTCCCCGCTAAACTGCTGGGGATGCTCCGGATTTCCATCAAGACCAAGCTGATCGCGGTGATCGCCGTTCTGGTCGCTGGTTTCGCCCTGTTCGACGTGGCCTACGTTCCCCGGCAGATGGAGAGCCGCCTGCGCGCCCAGGCCGACCTGAACGTGCGCCAAGTGGCCGAGGCCGCCAGCTTCGCCCTGGCCCCGGCCCTGGAGGGCGGCCGCCCGGAGGAGATCGAGCGCATCCTGAAGGGGGTGAAGCGCAACCCGGACTTCCGGTTCAGCGTGGTGGCCGACGCGGCCGGCCGGGTGGTGGACGCCACCGCCACCGCCCCCGCCTGGGCCCGGGACTACGCCCGGGAGAAGGGGCCAACCAAGGCCTTCCTGCATTCCCAGGGGACCACCCTGGTGGCCGTCACCCCCATCTCCTACCTGGAGGTCTCCGATCAGCGGGGCACCCTGATCCTGGGCTTTTCCACCGAGGAGTTCCTCAGGCTGGCCCGGGACGACCGCCGGCGCGGCCTGTGGCTGGGCCTGGCGGCCCTGGCCCTGGGGGTCGGCGCCGCCGCCTTCCTGGCCAATCTCTACGCCCGGCCGGTGGTGGCCCTCACCGGGGCGGCCCAGCGGGTGGCCCAGGGCAACTTCGAGGGGCTGGCGGTGCGGGTGCGCTCCGGGGACGAGCTGGAGGTGCTGAGCCGCAGCTTCGAGGTCATGACCAACAAGCTCCGGATCGCCCGGGACGAGATCGAGCGCCAGAACCGGCTGCTGGAGTCCCGGGTGCAGGAGCGCACCCGCCAGCTCATGGAGACCATCTGGGAACTGGAGGAGATCCGGTCCAACCTGGAACAGCTGGTCCAGGACCGCACCCGGGGCCTGGAGCAGTCCCGGGCCGAGCTGGCCGCCTGGGCCGGCACCCTGGAGGAAAAGGTGCAGGAGAAGACCCGGGAGCTCACCCAGGTGAACCAGAGCCTCGGCGTCAGCCTGCGGCGGCTGCAGGAGCTGGACCGGATCAAGGACGAGTTCCTGGCCAACATGAGCCACGAGCTGCGCACCCCCCTCAACGCCGTCATCGGCTTCTCCGGGCTGCTGCTCCTGGAGGCGCCCGGGCGGGTGCCGGACGACGTGAAGGACGACCTGCAGGTCATCCACCAGAACGGCCGCAGCCTGCTGACCATGATCGACTCCATCCTGGACCTCTCCAAGATCGAGGCGGGCAAGTTCGAGCTGGAACTGTCCCTCATGGACCCGGTGCCGGTGCTGGAGCAGGTGCGGGCCCTGGCCGCCGGGCTCATCCTGGACCGCCCCATCCGCTTCACCTTCGAGCCCCCCGCCCGGAACCATGCGCGTGCTGGGGGATCCGGTCCGCTTCAAGCAGGTGGTCACCAACCTGCTGGGCAACGCCATCAAGTTCACCGAGGAAGGGGAGGTGCGCATGGTCGCCGAACGCCGGGGCGGCATGCTGCGCATCCACATCGCCGACCAGGGGATCGGCATGACCCCGGAGGAGATGGGCCGGCTGTTCAAGCCGTTCCAGCAGGTGGACGGGAGCATCACCCGCCGGTTCGGCGGCACCGGCCTGGGCCTGGCGCTGTCCGAGCGGCTCATGACCCTGATGAACGGGCGCATCACCGTGGCGAGCGCGAAGGGCGAGGGCAGCACCTTCACGGTGGAGATGCCCCTGGTGGAGGAGGGCGCGCCATGACGTCCCAGGAGCCCGTGCGGATCCTCTGCATCGAAGACAACCCGGTGAACTGGAGGCTGGTGCAGCGGCTGCTGTCCCAGGCCGGCTACCAGATGCACTGGGCCCCGGACGGCACGAAGGGGCTGGAGATGGCCCTGAGCCTGCGCCCGGCCCTGATCCTGCTGGACATCAACCTGCCGGGCCTGTCCGGCTTCGAAGTGGCCACCAAGGTCCACCAGTATCCGGAACTGCAGGGGATCCCGGTGGTGGCCCTCACCGCCAGGACCCTCAAGAGCGACCGGGATACGGCCCTGGTGGCCGGCTGCGCCGGCTTCATCCCCAAGCCCCTTGACCCCTTCACCTTCGTGGGCCAGGTGAGCGCCTACCTGGGCGGGGCCCGGGAAGAGCTGGACCAGTCCCAGGAGAGGGCGGCCTTGCGCCAATTCAACCGGCACGTGCTGGAGCACCTGGAGGCCCAGCTCCAGGAGGCCCAGGAGGCCAACCGCAAGCTGCTGGAGGCCCAGGCGGCCCTGGAGGTCCGGAACCGCAGCCTGAGCCGGCTCCTGGCCCTCAGCCAGAGCACCCTCACCGAGCACGACCCCAGGGCCCTGCTGCTGCGCATCCTGGGGGAGGTGCGTGCCGAGCTCCGGGCCGCGAGCCTGTGGGCCTACCGCATGCACCCCAGCGGGGGCTACCTGGAGGGTCTGCGCTGGACCGGAAGCCGTTTCGGCGAGACCCCGGTGCTGCCCCTGGACCATCCCTTCGTGCTGCGGACCCGCACCGTGCCGGCGGGCACCGGCCTGCGCGGCGACGCCCTCAGGGCCCATCCGGTGTGGGAGGAAGGGCTGGGCCTGGGCTTCTGGATCGCCGGCTCCGAGGCCTGCCTGCTGGTGCAGCGGGACCACCATGCGGACCCGGAATTGTTCGGGTTCTGGATCCTCACCCGGCCCGGGGACCAGCCCCTGCAGCCCGCGGAGCTGGAAATGGTCGCCCTGCACGCCAGCCTGGCCCTGGTGCAGCTGGAGAACGCCGAACTGATCGTCTCCCTGAACAACAGCAGCCGGGCCCTGGCCGCCAGCTACGAGCGCCTGGAAACCGCCTACCAGGACCTGCAGGACGCCGAGAAGGTGCTCAAGCGCCGGGACCGCCAGGAACTGCTGGAGAACCTCACGGTCAAGATCGCCCAGCGCCTGGAAGCCCCGGTGGCCAGCCTGCACCGCCAGAGCCAGCTGCTGGACCAGATCATGAGCCCGGAGGGGCAGGACCGGGCCGCCCTGCGGGAATCCCAGCCCAAGGCCCTGGCGGAGATCCGCGAGGCGGTGTTCCGGATCGACAGCCTGCTCAAGGCGCTGCTGCGGCGGGTGGGGCGGGGCGGGCCGCCCATTCCCGAATGGCTGGACCTGCATGACCTGATCCAGCAGGAGCTGGGGCTGTTCCAGGCGGAAGGGGTGATCCCGGCCGGGGTGGCCGTGACCCTGGAACTGGGCGCGTCGGCGCCCCTGATCCACGGCGTCTACGGCGATTTCGCCAACGCCCTCCTGAGCGTGGTGCGCCATGCCCTGGGCGGTCCCACCCCCAGCCCGGCGCTGGCGGTGCGCACCCTCAACGGGGCGGGGGACTTCATCCTGGAGGTGCGGGACGAAGGCGGCCCGGTCCCGCCCGGCGAGCTGACCACCGCCTTCGAGCCTTTCTCGGGCCTGCACCAGCAGGCGGTCCTGGACGCCCGGAGCCCGGGGGAGGACCTGGCCACCTGCAAGCACCTCATGGCCACCTACCACAGCGAAATCACCCTGGAGAACCACCCGGACGGCACCCTCCTGCGGCTGCGGATCCCCCTGCATTCCTAGCGTCCGGGTCCCGGTCGGCGACAGGTCCTCCGACCGGGACCCGGATGCCGGGCGCCGGATTACGGCATGTAGCCCGTGCGCAAGGCGGATTCCCAGTCCGGGCGGCCCCTCGCGGCGGCCAGGTCGGCCATGGCGTGGTGGTCTGTGACGGGACCGCGTGGAGGGAGGTGGACCAGTGGCCGCCGCGCCGCTCCAGGGTGGCGTAGCGGGCGTCCGGGGACCCGGTCTCGATCCGCGCCGGAGGATCGCCTGATCCCAGGCCGGCAGGCCGACGCTGCCGGGGTTGACGATCAGCTGGCCGGACCGGGCGCGCACCGCCCGGGGCACGTGGGTGTGGCCGCACAGGACCACTTCCGCTTCCGCGTCGCCCAGGCGGCCCTCCACCTCCAGGGCGGAGGCGGTCCGGCACCCGGTGGGCTCCAGGGTCTCCAGGAGCGAGTCCAGGTCGCTCTGGGGCGTTCCGTGGCAGATGAACACCTCAGGCAGGAATCGGCCGGTGGGGGGCTGGGCCGCCAGCCAGTCCAGTTCCCGGGCGGTGAGCCGGGAATGGGTGTAGGCGTCCGAGAGACCCCACTGGTCCGGCCCCAGGGTCAGCAGCTGGCGCTCGTGGTTCCCGGCGATGGTCATCCACCCTTGGGCCATGAGGAACTGGGCGGTTTCCAGGGGCAGGAGGGGGCCGGACAGGCTGTCGCCCAGGTTCACCACCGCGTCCACCCCCCGGCCGCGGGCGTGCCGGAGCACCGCCTCCAGGGCCAGGAGGTTGCCATGGATATCTGCCAGCACGGCGATCCGCATGGGTCACACTCCCAGGGCCGAATAGTTCATGGACAGGCTCCTAGGCCGTTCGCTTCCCGTAACGGCTCTTGATGTAGTCCAGGACGATCTCCTGGAATTCCTCGGCGATGCGTTCGCCGCGCAGGGTGACCTTCTTCTCCCCGTCCACATACACCGGCGCCGTGGGCGATTCCCCGGTGCCCGGCAGGCTGATGCCGATGTCGGCGTGCCGGGACTCGCCGGGACCGTTGACCACGCAGCCCATCACCGCCACCTTCAAGGCTTCCACCCCCGGGTAGCGTTCCTTCCACACCGGCATCTGCTCCCGCAGGAAGGTCTGGATCCGGTCGGCCAGGAGCTGGAACACGGTGGAGGTGGTGCGCCCGCAGCCGGGGCAGGCCGCCACCATGGGCGCGAACTGGCGGAACCCCATGGTCTGGAGGATCTCCTGGGCCACGACCACCTCCCGGGTCCGGTCGCCGCCCGGTTCGGGGGTGAGGGAGACCCGGATGGTATCGCCGATGCCCTCCTGGAGCAGCACCGCCAGGGCCGCGGTGGAGGCGACGATGCCCTTGCTGCCCATGCCCGCCTCGGTCAGGCCCAGGTGCAGGGGATAGCGGCAGCGCCGCGGCCAGCTCCCGGTACACGGCGATCAGGTCCTGGACCCCGGACACCTTGCAGGACAGGATGATCCGGTCCGCGGGCAGGCCCACCGCCTCCGCCTGGCGGGCGCTGTCCAGGGCGGAACTCACCAGGGCCTCGTACATGATGGCCTGGGCGCTCAAAGGGACCGGGCGGCTGGCGTTGGCGTCCATGATCCGGGCCAGGAGCTCCTGGTCCAGGCTGCCCCAGTTGACCCCGATGCGCACCGGCTTGCCGTGGCGGCAGGCCGTCTCCACGATGCTGGCGAACTGGACGTCGCGCAGCTCGCCCCGGCCCACGTTGCCCGGATTGATGCGGTACTTGGAGAGGGCCTGGGCGCACTCGGGATAATCGCTCAGAAGCTTGTGGCCGTTGTAGTGGAAGTCGCCGATCAGGGGCACCTCCAGCCCCTGGGCGTCCAGGCGCTCCCGGATGGCCGGCACCGCGGCCGCGGCGGCCGGGGTGTTGACGGTGATCCGCACCAGCTCCGAACCGGCCAGGGCCAGATCCCGCACCTGGGCGGCGGTGGCCGCCACGTCCGCGGTGTCGGTGTTGGTCATGGACTGGACGACGATGGGCGCCCCGGTTCCAATTGATATTTCATTGCTTCCGTGGCGCACCCGGGTGGTCAACCGGTGGCCCCGCGCGCTCGGCCCCGAGCCCTGCTCTGACAACATGGTGATCCTTCGTCCGGGTGGGAAAAAACAGTCCGGCTCCGGATGCAACCGGGCCGAACCCCTCAGCAGCCTACCATATCCACGTAATCAAATGGCCTTACGAGCCGGAAAGTTCCCTTCACGGCGCAGCTTTCTCCCTGGAAAGAGTGTGGTAGGCTTCGGGAAATACATGGAGGCAACATGACTGCTGCGGATCCACGGCGGGTCTGGCCCAGCCTGGACCCAGCCGGTTCCTCAGCGCGGCTGGCCCCAGGCGTGCAAGCCTGGGTCCTGGCCTGGCTGCGCGTGGCGGTCCTGGCCGCGGCCGGGGCCTTCGGCCTCTGGGCCGCGACGCCCGCCGCCGCCCCGGAGATGGCTCCGGCCATCGCCATGGCCCACCGGGTCGACCACCTCAAGGCGGCCTTCCAGTCCGGAGAGCCGGCCGCCGTCCAGGCGGCGGTCCAGGAAGTGGAGCTCCTGCGCCGCACTTACGGCACCCTGGACGTGCAGCCCCTGGTGGATGCCATGATCCTCTACGCCCGGCGCCTGGGGGACCAGGGCCAGACCGCCAAGGGCCTGCAGGTGATCCAGACCCTGGACGCCTGGGCGCCGGGGGATCCCGCCCTCCTGAGCGCCAAGATCATGCTCCTGCGCCAGCAGGGCCTGAAGAGCTATTTCCTGAGCATCGCCGACGTGATCGACCTGACCCGGTACCGCCTGGCCCATCCGGCCCAGCGGTGGCTTTGGACCCTCCAGCACCTGGGCTGGCTGCGCCTCATGGCCACCCTCCTGCTCTGGGGCTGGGCCCTGACCCTGGCCCTGCGCTACCGGCGGGTGTTCCGCTACCTGTGGGAGGAGCCCTTGATGCGCCGCGGCATGAGCCCCGCGGCGACGGCCATCCTGGGGGCCCTGCTGGTCACCTTCCCGGTGCTCCTGGGGCTGGATCCCGGCGTGGCGGCCCTGCTCTGGCTCTGGCTGCTCACGCCCTTCCTGCTGCCCATGGAACTGCGGGCGACCCTGATCATCGTGCTCATGCAGCTGGCGCACCCCCTGCTCACCTTCGCCGAGCCCCTGGCCAGGCCCCAGTCGGGCCCCACCATCGTGGCCCTGCAGCTGCAGCCCCAGTCCATGCCCATGGACCAGCGGGCCTGGATGGCCCTGGCGCCGGCGGACCGGGCCTTCCTGGAAGGCTGGCGCCAGCTTCAGCTCCAGGACTGGAGCAAGGCCGAGACCACCTTCCGGGACCTGCGCGCCAGCCACCCGGACCGGGGCATCGTGCTGAACAACATGGGCGTCGCCCGGTTCCAGGTGGGTGACGTGGCCGGAGCCAAGGCCTGCTTCGACGAGGCCGCGGCCCTCCTGCCGGGGAGCGCCGAGGTTCTGCTCAACCAGAGCGTGGTGGCCTTCAAGCAGATGGACAGCGTCCTGGGCGAGGCCAAGCAGGACGAGGCCAGCAAGGCCGCGCCCGAGACCTACAACCGGCTCCTGTCCGCCAACCACGCCCGCAAAGAGCAGCGGACCTTCCCCATCCCCCTGCCGGACACCCCGGCCCGGGCCCAGGCCCTGGCAGCCGCCGGGACCTGGCGGGAGCCCGAGGCCCCAGCCGGCGCCCAGCTGGCGATCCTGTTCAACCTGCTGCTGCCCCTGGTGGCCGCTGGCGCCATCCTGGCCCGCCACCGCCGGAGCATCAGCGCCGCCCATCCGTCCCAGTGCGCCCGGTGCGGCGAGCCGTTCCACACCACCGACAGCGGCGACACCACCGTATGTTCCAAATGCCACCACCTGTTCATCCTCAAGGACGGGCTGCACACCGAGAGCCGCAAGCGCAAGGTGGACGAGGTGGCGGCCTACCAGAAATCCCAGCGATGGCTTCATAAGATTCTTATTTTCCTCCTCCCGGGGTCGGACCTGTCGTTCCTGGGCGAGACCTGGTCCGGCTTCCTGGAGTACGGATTCCTGTGCTTTGCGGCGGGCCTCGTGCTGGCTACCGGGCGGCCCCCGCGCTACCCGGGCGAGATCGTTGCGGAACCCGCCTCCGTGTGGCTGCCGGTGGGAGTGATCCTGCTGGTGGTGCTGTTCTTCCGGTCCTGGCTGAAGCTGCTGCCCAGGCGTTCGTGAGGAGCCTATGGCGCTCGAAGGGTCTTTGCGCGATTTCGATCTCTTCTCCCTGTTCAACATGATCAAGACCCAGGGCAAGAGCGGCACCCTGGTGCTGTCCCGGGCCCAGGAGTTCGTGAAGGTCTTCTTCGACCAGGGCGAGGTGGTCGGCTGCGACTCCAACCAGGTGCCCATGGAGGACCGGCTGGGGGCCCTGCTGGTGCGGCTGGGCCGACTGTCCGGGGAAGAGCTGATGGTCATGATCCAGCAGCAGCGCCAGACCGCCAAGCGCATGGGGACCCTCCTGCTGGAGTCCGGGAAGGTGACCCGCCAGGACCTCCAGGACGCCCTGTTCAACCAGGCCATGTCCATCATCTACCGGACCTTCCGCTGGGTGGAGGGGGACTACCGGTTCGATTCCATCGTGCCCTTGGAACTGGACCGGGAGAACTTCCCGCCGATCCCCGTGGACACGGTGCTCATGGAGGCGGCCCGGATCATGGATGAGTGGCCCGAAGTGCAGCGCCGGCTTCCGGACAGCAAGATCCCCCTGGTCAAGACCGTGGCGGCGGAGACCCTGCAATTGGGCATCGACCAGAACGTCTCCACGGTCCTGGACGGGGGCGGCCAGGTGCACACCCAGGGTTCGGGCCTCACCCACGAGCAGGAGGTGGCCCTCACTTACTTCAACGAGCCCGCCAGCGTCCAGGACGTGGTGCAGATCAGCCGTTACGACGAGCTGGAGACCTGCAAGGTCATCGCCGATCTGCTGGACCTGAAGCTCCTGGAGCCTTCCCCCGAGGCCAAGGAGCCGCGCCAGCCGGCCTGGAGCGTGCCTCTGGAAATGGCGCGCCAGGCGGCCCAGCCTCCCGGCCCGTCCAGGCTGTTCTGGCCCCTGGTGGCGGCGCTCCTGGCGGTCCCGCTGCTCACCTACGTGCGCCTGGCCCCCGGGTACCCTGGACCAGGAGCTGGCCAGCCTGCATCCCGGCGCCCTGGCCAAGGCCGCCGACCGGGACCTGAACGAGCGGCAGGCCTGGTCCCTGCGCCTGGCCGAGCCCAAGGACCAGGGCCGGGCCCTGGCCAGGTCCCTGGGCCTGGAACTGGACGGCACCCTCCACGCGCCGCCGGACTTCAGCGCCCAGCCCGATCCGCTGGCGGGAATCCAGGCAGGCTCCTAGGGATCAGCCGTCAGCCTTCGGCTTTGGAGCCGCGGCCCAGGCCACCAGGATGGAGATGAAGTACAGGCCCAGCAGCACCACGCTGAAGAAGATGGTGGTCACCACCACGTCCCCGGGGGTCAGGAAGGCGCTCACGACCAGGATCACGATGACGGCGTGGCGCCAGGTACTTGAGCATCCAGCGGGCGGTGATCAGGCGGAACCGGGCCAGGAAATAGATGAGCACCGGCAGTTCGAACATGATCCCGGTGCCCACCACCGTGTAGATGAACAGGTCCAGGTAGTCCTCCAGGTGCAGGTTGGTGCGCAGGCCGGCGTTCAGGGCCTCCTGGAACAGGATGTCGCCCAGGAACTTGAAGGCGTTCCAGTAGGCGAAGGCGGCGCCCGCCAGGAAGCAGCCGCTGGTGACCACCACGAAGGGGATGGCGTGCCGGCGCTCCCGCTGATACAGGCCGGGCCGGATGAATCCCCACACCTGGTGGAACAGCAGCGGCGAGGCCAGGAACACCGACGCCCACAGGGACAGCCGCATCAGGGAGAAGAACGGCTCGGTCAGGCTGGTGTAGGCGAACGGCTCGAACACCGTGGGCGGGGGCTGGTGCAGGATCCGGGCCTGGGCGATGGCATGGGCCTTGTACACCGTCATGAAAGGCTGTTGTGCCAGGGTCATGAGCCTGAAGCGGAAGCTGTAGGTGACGGCGAACACCGCCACCAGGATCACCAGGCAGCGGATGATGCGCGTCCGCAACTCGGACAGGTGGTCCCAGAACGTCATCTGGTCGTTGGCTTCGGGGGACGGCATGAGTTGGCTAGGGTTTCTTCTCGATCTTCTCGTCCTTGGTGGATTCCGCCGTGTCGTCTTTGACCGAATCGGACAGTTCCCGGCTGGCCTTCTTGAATTCGTGGAGACCCTTGCCCAGGGCTTTGCCCAGCTCCGGGAGCTTGGAAGGCCCGAACAGGAGCAGCAGGGCGACGCCGATCAGGAGCAACTCGCCGAAGCCTAGATTACCCATGGGAAACTCCTAACGTGGGGCGTCTGTGGGGGATGGCGGGGGAACAGCCCCATCGATCATCCAGGCCGGTTCGGGGGCCCCGGGGATCAGGCTGGTTCCACCGGGGGGCGGCCGATGGAATGGTAGGTCCATCCAAGGGCCTTCATGGTTTCCGGCTGGAACAGGTTCCGGCCGTCGAACATGAGTTTCTGCTTGAGCCGGCCCGCGACCGCATTCAGGTCAGCCTTGCCATATTGAGGCCATTCGGTCGCGATGAGAAGGGCGTCCGCGCCGTCGCAGGCGGCGAGGGGGTCGTCGGCGTAGCGCACCTTGTCGCCCAGCCTGGCCCGGACGTTGGGCATGGCCTCGAAGTCGTGCACCACCACCTCGGCGCCCAGGGCGGTGAGGCTCTCGATGAGCTCCAGGGCCATGGCTTCCCGGATGTCGTCCGTATGGGCCTTGAAGGCCAAGCCCCAGAGGGCGAAGCGCCGTCCCTCCAGGGGCGCCGGGGCGCCCGGCTTGCACCGGTAGTACCGGCGCACCTTGAGCGCCAGCACCTGCTTCTGGTGGCGGTTGGCCTCCACCGTGGCCTCCAGGGCCCGGAGGGGCTGGGCGTGCTCCCGCCCGACCTTCAGGAGCGCCTGGAGGTCCTTGGGGAAGCAGCTGCCGCCGAAGCCCGGGCCCGGGTTCAGGAAATGCCTGCCGATGCGGTGGTCGCTGCCGATGCCTTCCCGCAGGCAGTCCACGTTCGCGCCCACCTTCTCGCACAGGGCGGCCATCTCGTTGATGAAGCTGATGCGCAGCGCCAGCATGGCGTTGGCATTTCCTGAACCCGGGCCCGGGCTTCGGCGGCAGCTGCTTCCCCAAGGACCTCCAGGCGCTCCTGAAGGTCGGGCGGGAGCACGCCCAGCCCCTCCGGGCCCTGGAGGCCTCGGTGGAGGCCAACCGCCACCAGAAGCAGGTGCTGGCCCTCAAGGTCCGCAGGTATTTCAGGTGCGCGGCGGGCGCCCCCGCGCGCTGCGGGACGGCGGTTCGCCCTCTGGGGCCTGGCGTTCAAGACCATACGGACAACATCCGGGAAGCCATGGCGCTGGAGCTCATCGAGAGCCTCACCGCCCTGGGCGCCGAGGAGGTGGTCCACGATTTCGAGGCCATGCCCAACGTCCGGGCCAAGCTGGGCGACCGGAGGGGTATGCCGCCGATCCCCTCTCCGCCTGCGACGGCGCGGACGCCCTTCTCATCGCGACCGAATGGCCTCAATATGGCAAGGCTGACCTGAATGCGGTGGCGGGCCGGCTCAAGCAGAAACTCATGTTCAACGGCCGGAACCTGTTCAGCCAGAGACCATGAAGGCGCCTTGGATGGACCTACCATTCCATCGGCCGGACCCCGGTGGAACCGGCCTGATCCCCGGGGCCCCCGAACCGGCCTGGATGATCGATGGGGCTGTTCCCCCGCCATCCCCCACAGACGCCCCACGTTAGGAGTTTCCCATGGGTAATCTAGGCTTCGGCGAGTTGCTCTGATCGGCGTCGCCCTGCTGCTCCTTTCGGGCCTTCCAAGCTCCCGGACTGGGCAAAGCCCTGGGCAAGGGTCTCCACGAATTCAAGAAGGCCAGCCGGGAACTGTCCGATTCGGTCAAAGACGACACGGCGGAATCCACCAAGGACGAGAAGATCGAGAAGAAACCCTAGCCAACTCATGCCGTCCCCCGAAGCCAACGACCAGATGACGTTCTGGGACCACCTGTCCGATGCGGACGCGCATCATCCGCTGCCTGGTGATCCTGGTGGCGGTGTTCGCCGTCACCTACAGCTTCCGCTTCAGGCTCATGACCCTGGCACAACGGCCTTTCATGACGGTGTACAAGGCCCATGCCATCGCCCAGGCCCGGATCCTGCACCAGCCCCCGCCCACGGTGTTCGAGCCGTTCGCCTACACCAGCCTGACCGAGCCGTTCTTCTCCCTGATGCGGCTGTCCCTGTGGGCGTCGGTGTTCCTGGCCTCGCCGCTGCTGTTCCACCAGGTGTGGGGATTCATCCGGCCCGGCCTGTATCAGCGGGAGCGCCGGCACGCCATCCCCTTCGTGGTGGTCACCAGCGGCTGCTTCCTGGCGGGCGCCGCCTTCGCCTACTGGAACGCCTTCAAGTTCCTGGGCGACATCCTGTTCCAGGAGGCCCTGAACGCCGGCCTGCGCACCAACCTGCACCTGGAGGACTACCTGGACCTGTTCATCTACACGGTGGTGGGCACCGGGATCATGTTCGAACTGCCGGTGCTCATCTATTTCCTGGCCCGGTTCCGCCTGATCACCGCCCGCTGGATGCTCAGGTACTGGCGCCACGCCGTCATCGTGATCCTGGTCGTGAGCGCCTTCCTGACCCCCGGGGACGTGGTGGTGACCACCATCTTCTTCAGCGTGGTGCTGCTGGGCCTGTACTTCATCTCCATCCTGGTGGCCTGGGCCGCGGCTCCAAAGCCGAAGGCTGACGGCCTATCCCTAGGAGCCTGCCTGGATTCCCGCCAGCGGATCGGGCTGGGCGCTGAAGTCCGGCGGCGCGTGGAGGGTGCCGTCCAGTTCCAGGCCCAGGGACCTGGCCAGGGCCCGGCCCTGGTCCTTGGGCTCGGCCAGGCGCAGGGACCAGGCCTGCCGCTCGTTCAGGTCCCGGTCGGCGGCCTTGGCCAGGGCGCCGGGATGCAGGCTGGCCAGCTCCTGGTCCAGGGACCGGGGGCCAGGCGCACGTAGGTGAGCAGCGGGACCGCCAGGAGCGCCGCCACCAGGGGCCAGAACAGCCTGGACGGGCCGGGAGGCTGGGCCGCCTGGCGCGCCTTTCCAGAGGCGCGCTCCCGGCCGGCCGGCGCGGCTCCTTGGCTCCGGGGAAGGCTCCAGGAGCTTCAGGTCCAGCAGATCGGCGATGACCTTGCAGGTCTCCAGCTCGTCGTAACGGCTGATCTGGAGCACGTTCTGGATGCTGGAGGGCTCTTCGAAGTAGGTGAGGGTCTTCTCCTGCTCGTGGGTGAGGCCCGAGCCCTTGGGCTGCACCTGGCCGCCCCCTTCCAGCAGGGCGGAGAGGTCCTGGTCGATGTCCAGCTGGAGCGCCTTGGCCGCGGCGGTTGGCGAGGGGCAGGCGGGTGTCGGGGAGGCGGCGCTGGACCTCGGGCCACTCGTCCATGATCCGGGCCGCTTCCATCAGGATCGTGTCCACGGGGATGGGCTAAAAATCCTCCCGGTCCAGGTCCATGGGCAGGATGGAGTCGAACCCGTAGTTGCCCTCCACCCAGCGGAAGGTCCGGTTGATGATGGCCATGGCCTGGTTGAACAGGGCGTCCTGGAGGTCCTGGGGGGTCACCCGGCCGGATTCCATCAGCAGGGTCCCCATGCGCTTCAGGGTCTGCCGCTGGTGCTGGATCATGGCCAGCAGCTCCTCCCCGGACAGCCGGCCCAGGCGCACCAGCAGGGCCCTGACCCGGTCCTCCATGGGCACCTGGTTGGAATCGCAGCCGACGACTCCGCCCTGGTCGAAAAAGATCTTCACGAACTCCTGGGCCCGGGACAGGACCAAGGGTGCCGCTCTTGCCCTGGGTCTTGATCATGTTGAACAGGGAGAAGAGATCGAAATCCCGCAGTGAGCCTTCGAGCGCCATCCGCCACCCCCTCTCAGCGTCCGCCGCGGCAGCAGTTTCAGCCAGGAGCGCAACCAGAGCACCGCCAGCAGGGCCAGGCCCACCGGCAGCCACATCGAGGAAGGGTCGGGCAGGATCTCGCTGGGGAGCGCACGGAGCGCCCGGTGACCAGCACGATCCCCAGGGGGGGAAGCAAAAGAAAGCCGTATTCCACGAACCCGGCCCAGGTGTCGCCGATGAAGCAGCGGTCCATCCCGGGCAGCGCCACCATGAGCAGCCCGTGACAGCACCCGCTGGGTCCGCTGGTAGGACGCGACCTCGTCCACTTTCCGCTTCCGGCTCCCGCCGTGCAGCCCATCCTTGACCAGGAACAAATGATAGCATTTGGAGCAGACCGAGGTGTCCGTGCTGTCCGTGGTGTGGAACGGGTCGCCGCACCGGGCGCACTGGGCGGGATGAGCCTCGTTGACGCTCTTCCGGACCCGCATCCCGATGACCGCCTGCACCCATCAGCGGCAGCAGGAGATTGAACAGCAGCACCAGGTCCTGGATGCCGCCCGGCGCGCCGGCGCCGCTCCCGCCGGGCGCCCCGCGGCCGACAGGGCCTGGAAAAGTCCTGGCGGGGGTGTCCTGCAGGCACATGGCGAAGGTGCGCTCGCCCTCTCTTCCGGGCCTGGTTGGCCCACCGTCATCCGGCTGTAGGCCGCCGGGGGCCGCATGGCTGGCCTCGGCCTGCTTGGCGGTGCCCAGGGGGCCGTCCAGCATCTTGAAGGCCACCACGCTCTGGTTCAGGAGCACCTCCGCGCCGGCGGGGCCGAGCGCCGCCGCCTCGTCGAAGCAGAGCTTGGCCCCGGCCAGGTTGCCCTGCTGGAACCGGGCCACGCCGAGGTTGTTCAGCACTTTGCTGGCGGTTCGGCCCCCCGCGGCCAGGTCCCGGAAGGTCGTCTCGGCCTTGGCCCAGTCCTGGAGCTGAAGCTGGCGCCAGCCGGCCAGGAACTCCGGTCCGCCGGCGCCAGGGCCGTCCAGACCCGCGGGTCGCCGGCATGGGCTGGGCCCAGCTGCAGCGCCACGATGGTGGGCCCGGCTGGGGCCTGGCCAGGGGCTCAGAGGGTCAGCGGGGGTGCACCAGCTGCAGGAGCACGATGAACAGGGTCGCCCGCAGTTCCATGGGCAGCAGGAAGGGCGTGGCAGCCAGAGCCAGAGCAGGGCCACCACGCTGGGGTCCAGCCCCAGGATCACCGGAAGGTGTCCAGCAGGGCCCCCAGGAAGGCCACCACGCGGGTTGATCCCCCGGCGCATAGGGGCTCCTCCCACAGGTGGCGGAACACCCGCCGGTAGCGCAGGGCAGGCTCAGGCGCAGCCCCAGAGCAGGAGGGTGGCCATGAGGCGCACCCGGCCAGGTGCTGGAGGGTCCGAAGCCAGCGGTCCGCCGGGTGGGCCAGGCGGGCCCGGGTCAGGTCGATCACGTCGGCGATGCTCAGGAAGTGTCGGCTTCTTCAGGCCCTGCTGGCGCAGGAGCATGATCTTGGCGTTCGCGGAGGGCAGGATGTCCCCCGGCGCCCGGCGTCCAGGGTCTGGATCACCTGCAGGCCCTTGGCGGTCTGGCCCTGGTCCCCCAGGCGCCGGGCGTAGAGGATCATGGCATCCACCAGGGGCTGCACGTCCAGGGTGCCGTAAGTGCGGCGCAGGAGCTCCACTTCCTGGACCGCCGCCTGGACGGCGGCCGGCTCTCCGGACTGGAAGGCCGCCTTGAGGTGGTCGACCCGGTGGGCCATGGCGATGGCCGGAGCCATCTCCGGGGCGGCGGCGGGCGTCGCGGCCCAGAGGCCGAAGGCCCCGGCCGCGGCCAGGACCGCCACGCGCAGCCAGGCCAGGACCCAGGCTTGCACGCCTGGGGCCGGCCGCGCTGAGGAACCGGCTGGGTCCAGGCTGGGCCAGACCCGCCGTGGATCCGCAGCAGTCATGTTGCCTCCATGTATTTCCCGAAGCCTACCACACTCTTTCCAGGGAGAAAGCTGCGCCGTGAAGGAAACTTTCCGGCTCGTAAGGCCATTTGATTACGTGGATATGGTAGGCTGCTGAGGGGTTCGGCCCGGTTGCATCCGGAGCCGGACTGTTTTTTCCCACCCGGACGAAGGATCACCATGTTGTCAGAGCAGGGCTCGGGGCCGAGCGCGCGGGGCCACCGGTTGACCACCCGGGTGCGCCACGGAAGCAATGAAATATCAATTGGAACCGGGGCGCCCATCGTCGTCCAGTCCATGACCAACACCGACACCGCGGACGTGGCGGCCACCGCCGCCCAGGTGCGGGATCTGGCCCTGGCCGGTTCGGAGCTGGTGCGGATCACCGTCAACACCCCGGCCGCCGCGGCCGCGGTGCCGGCCATCCGGGAGCGCCTGGACGCCCAGGGGCTGGAGGTGCCCCTGATCGGCGACTTCCACTACAACGGCCACAAGCTTCTGAGCGATTATCCCGAGTGCGCCCAGGCCCTCTCCAAGTACCGCATCAATCCGGGCAACGTGGGCCGGGGCGAGCTGCGCGACGTCCAGTTCGCCAGCATCGTGGAGACGGCCTGCCGCTACGGCAAGCCGGTGCGCATCGGGGTCAACTGGGGCAGCCTGGACCAGGAGCTCCTGGCCCGGATCATGGACGCCAACGCCAGCCGCCCGGTCCCTTTGAGCGCCCAGGCCATCATGTACGAGGCCCTGGTGAGTTCCGCCCTGGACAGCGCCCGCCAGGCGGAGGCGGTGGGCCTGCCCGCGGACCGGATCATCCTGTCCTCCAAGGTGTCCGGGGTGCAGGACCTGATCGCCGTGTACCGGGAGCTGGCCGCGGCGCTGCCGACTATCCGCTGCACCTCGGCCTGACCGAGGCGGGCATGGGCACCAAGGGCATCGTGGCGTCGACCGCGGCACTGGCGGTGCTGCTGCAGGAGGGCATCGGCGATACGATCCGCGTCTCCCTGACGCCGGAGCCGGGCGGCGACCGGACCCAGGAGGTGATCGTGGCGCAGGAGATCCTCCAGTCGCTGGGACTGCGCCCTTCACGCCCAGGGTGGCGGCCTGCCCCGGCTGCGGGCGCACCACCAGCACTTTTCCAGGAGCTCGCCGAGAAGATCGAGAGCTACCTGCGCTAGCGGATGCCGGTATGGCGGAACGCTTCCCGGCGTCGAAGGAGATGAAGGTGGCGGTGATGGGCTGCGTGGTCAACGGCCCCGGCGAGAGCAAGCACGCGAACATCGGCATCCGCCTGCCCGGAACCGGAGCATCCCCAGGCGCCGGTCTATGTGGACGGCGAGAAGACGGTCACCCTCCGCGGGGAACGGATCGCCAAGGAGTTCCAGGAGGAATCGTCCTGGACTACATCAAGAGCCGTTACGGGAAGCGAACGGCCTAGGAGTCTGTCCATGAACTATTCGGCCCTGGGAGTGTGACCCATGCGGATCGCCGTGCTGGCGGATGTCCATGGCAACCTCCTGGCCCTGGAGGCGGTGCTCCGGCACGCCCGCGGCCGGGGGGTGGACGCGGTGGTGGAAGCTGCTGGGCGACAGCCTGTCCGGCCCCCTCCTGCCCCTGGAAACCGCCCAGTTCCTCATGGCCCAAGGGTGGATGACCATCGCCGGGAACCACGAGCGCCAGCTGCTGACCCTGGGGCCGGACCAGTGGGGTCTCTCGGACGCCTACACCCATTCCCGGCTCACCGCCCGGGAACTGGACTGGCTGGCGGCCCAGCCCCCCACCGGCCGATTCCTGCCTGAGGTGTTCGTCTGCCACGGAACGCCCCAGAGCGACCTGGACTCGCTCCTGGAGACCCTGGAGCCCACCGGGTGCCGGACCGCCTCCGCCCTGGAGGTGGAGGGCCGCCTGGGCGACGCGGAAGCGGAAGTGGTCCTGGTGCGGCCACACCCACGTGCCCCGGGCGGTGCGCGCCCGGTCCGGCCAGCTGATCGTCAACCCCGGAGGCGTTCGGCCTGCCGGGCCTGGGGGTCCGGCGATCCTCCGGCGCGGATCGAGACCGGGTCCCCGGACGCCCGCTACGCCACCCTGGAGCGGCGCGGCGGCCGCTCGTTGCCACCTCCCTCCACACGCGGTCCCCGTCCAGACCACCACGCCATGGCCGACCTGGCCGCCGCGAGGGGCCGCCCGGACTGGGAATCCGCCTTGCGCACGGGCTACATGCCGTAATCCGGCGCCCGGCATCCGGGTCCCGGTCGGAGGACCCTGTCGCCGACCGGGACCCGGACGCTAGGAATGCAGGGGGATCCGCAGCCGCAGGAGGGTGCCGTCCGGGTGGTTCTCCAGGGTGATTTCGCTGTGGTAGGTGGCCATGAGGTGCTTGCAGGTGGCCAGGTCCTCCCCCGGGCTCCGGGCGTCCAGGACCGCCTGCTGGTGCAGGCCCGAGAAAGGCTCGAAGGCGGTGGTCAGCTCGCCGGGCGGGACCGGGCCGCCTTCGTCCCGCACCTCCAGGATGAAGTCCCCCGCCCCGTTGAGGGTGCGCACCGCCAGCGCCGGGCTGGGGGTGGGACCGCCCAGGGCATGGCGCACCACGCTCAGGAGGGCGTTGGCGAAATCGCCGTAGACGCCGTGGATCAGGGGCGCCGACGCGCCCAGTTCCAGGGTCACGGCCACCCCGGCCGGGATCACCCCTTCCGCCTGGAACAGCCCCAGCTCCTGCTGGATCAGGTCATGCAGGTCCAGCCATTCGGGAATGGGCGGCCCGCCCCGCCCCACCCGCCGCAGCAGCGCCTTGAGCAGGCTGTCGATCCGGAACACCGCCTCGCGGATCTCCGCCAGGGCCTTGGGCTGGGATTCCCGCAGGGCGGCCCGGTCCTGCCCCTCCGGGCTCATGATCTGGTCCAGCAGCTGGCTCTGGCGGTGCAGGCTGGCCACCGGGGCTTCCAGGCGCTGGGCGATCTTGACCGTGAGGTTCTCCAGCAGTTCCTGGCGGTCCCGGCGCTTGAGCACCTTCTCGGCGTCCTGCAGGTCCTGGTAGGCGGTTTCCAGGCGCTCGTAGCTGGCGGCCAGGGCCCGGCTGCTGTTGTTCAGGGAGACGATCAGTTCGGCGTTCTCCAGCTGCACCAGGGCCAGGCTGGCGTGCAGGGCGACCATTTCCAGCTCCGCGGGCTGCAGGGGCTGGTCCCCGGGCCGGGTGAGGATCCAGAACCCGAACAATTCCGGGTCCGCATGGTGGTCCCGCTGCACCAGCAGGCAGGCCTCGGAGCCGGCGATCCAGAAGCCCAGGCCCAGCCCTTCCTCCCACACCGGATGGGCCCTGAGGGCGTCGCCGCGCAGGCCGGTGCCCGCCGGCACGGTGCGGGTCCGCAGCACGAAGGGATGGTCCAGGGGCAGCACCGGGGTCTCGCCGAAACGGCTTCCGGTCCAGCGCAGACCCTCCAGGTAGCCCCCGCTGGGGTGGCATGCGGTAGGCCCACAGGCTCGCGGCCCGGAGCTCGGCACGCACCTCCCCCAGGATGCGCAGCAGCAGGGCCCTGGGGTCGTGCTCGGTGAGGGTGCTCTGGCTGAGGGCCAGGAGCCGGCTCAGGCTGCGGTTCCGGACCTCCAGGGCCGCCTGGGCCTCCAGCAGCTTGCGGTTGGCCTCCTGGGCCTCCTGGAGCTGGGCCTCCAGGTGCTCCAGCACGTGCCGGTTGAATTGGCGCAAGGCCGCCCTCTCCTGGGACTGGTCCAGCTCTTCCCGGGCCCCGCCCAGGTAGGCGCTCACCTGGCCCACGAAGGTGAAGGGGTCAAGGGGCTTGGGGATGAAGCCGGCGCAGCCGGCCACCAGGGCCGTATCCCGGTCGCTCTTGAGGGTCCTGGCGGTGAGGGCCACCACCGGGATCCCCTGCAGTTCCGGATACTGGTGGACCTTGGTGGCCACTTCGAAGCCGGACAGGCCCGGCAGGTTGATGTCCAGCAGGATCAGGGCCGGGCGCAGGCTCAGGGCCATCTCCAGCCCCTTCGTGCCGTCCGGGGCCCAGTGCATCTGGTAGCCGGCCTGGGACAGCAGCCGCTGCACCAGCCTCCAGTTCACCGGGTTGTCTTCGATGCAGAGGATCCGCACGGGCTCCTGGGACGTCATGGCGCGCCCTCCTCCACCAGGGGCATCTCCACCGTGAAGGTGCTGCCCTCGCCCTTCGCGCTCGCCACGGTGATGCGCCCGTTCATCAGGGTCATGAGCCGCTCGGACAGCGCCAGGCCCAGGCCGGTGCCGCCGAACCGGCGGGTGATGCTCCCGTCCACCTGCTGGAACGGCTTGAACAGCCGGCCCATCTCCTCCGGGGTCATGCCGATCCCCTGGTCGGCGATGTGGATGCGCAGCATGCCGCCCCGGCGTTCGGCGACCATGCGCACCTCCCCTTCCTCGGTGAACTTGATGGCGTTGCCCAGCAGGTTGGTGACCACCTGCTTGAAGCGGACCGGATCCCCCAGCACGCGCATGGTTCCGGGCGGGGGCTCGAAGGTGAAGCGGATGGGGCGGTCCAGGATGAGCCCGGCGGCCAGGGCCCGCACCTGCTCCAGCACCGGCACCGGGTCCATGAGGGACAGTTCCAGCTCGAACTTGCCCGCCTCGATCTTGGAGAGGTCCAGGATGGAGTCGATCATGGTCAGCAGGCTGCGGCCGTTCTGGTGGATGACCTGCAGGTCGTCCTTCACGTCGTCCGGCACCCGCCCGGGCGCCTCCAGGAGCAGCAGCCCGGAGAAGCCGATGACGGCGTTGAGGGGGGTGCGCAGCTCGTGGCTCATGTTGGCCAGGAACTCGTCCTTGATCCGGTCCAGCTCCTGCAGCCGCCGCAGGCTGACGCCGAGGCTCTGGTTCACCTGGGTGAGCTCCCGGGTCTTCTCCTGCACCTTTTCCTCCAGGGTGCCGGCCCAGGCGGCCAGCTCGGCCCGGGACTGCTCCAGGCCCCGGGTGCGGTCCTGGACCAGCTGTTCCAGGTTGGACCGGATCTCCTCCAGTTCCCAGATGGTCTCCATGAGCTGGCGGGTGCGCTCCTGCACCCGGGACTCCAGCAGCCGGTT
>CAWFOJ010000337.1:0-11929 GCA_963816585.1 uncultured Holophagaceae bacterium
CCTTGATTTATCGAACGAAACTGAAGATAAGGTTGAGCCCATGTTCTCTCACTGCCTGATCCCCCCGTCGGACCCACGCTTCGTCATCCAGGTGCACGGGGGAGCCTGGACCATCCCCCCGGCACTCAAGGAGCCTCACCGGGACGGCGTGCAGCGGGCGTACCAGGCGGCCCTGGGGTCCTTGACGGCCGGGCAGCCGCCTCTGCAGGCGGTCCTGGCCGCCCTCATGGTGATGGAGGACGACCCCACCTTCGACGCCGGCACCGGCAGCTTCCTGAACGAGGACGGGCAGGTGGAGCTGGACGCGGCGGTCATGGAGGGCGCTGGGCTCAAGGCTGGAGCGGTGGCCTCCATCGGACGCTTCAAGAACCCCTGCGAAATCGCCTTGGCGGTCATGGAGCGCACCGATCACGTGCTGCTCATTGGTACGGGGGCCGAGCGCTTCGCCCTGGCCGAGGGCTTCACCCCGGTGGATCCCACCAGCCTGGTGCATTCCCGGGAACATGCCGGGTACCGAGCCTGGGTGTCGGCCGGCAAGCCCGACGCCCGCACCTTCTTCAACGAGGAAGGCAAGGTGGAGCCCGGGGCCGCCCCGGCGCAGCACGCCAAGCGGGGCACGGTGGGCATCGTGGTGGGGGTGCGCCAGCCGGCGGGGAATTTTCAACTGTTACTCCGGCATCAGCACCGGCGGCACCCGGGGCAAGAAGGCCGGGCGGGTGGGCGACGCACCCCTGGTGGGCTGCGGCATCTACGCGGACGACGAAGGCGCGGCCGTGTGCTGCACCGGCTGGGGTGAAGCCTTCATCCGCACCGCTGCCGCCAAGTCCACCTCGGACCTCATCGGCCGGGGCACGGATCCCCAGGAGGCGGTGGAGGCCGTCCTGCGCACCATCTTCCGCCGTACCCAGGGCCGGGGCGGCATCCTCGCCATCGGCCCCGACGGCCGCGCCGGCGCCGCCTTCACCACCCCGGACATGGGGTATGCCGGGGCCTTCTGCAGGGAACTGGTGCTGTCCTAGATTTGCTGGACATGGCCCCCCAAGGGGCCACCCTCCGGATCAGGTGAACGATCCCCTCGGCTGCGGAGCCTTGGCCTTGTCCCGCAGCTTCGCCCCCATCACCACCTGCAGTCCCCGCAGATGGCTCAGCACCCGCTCCAGCTTCTGCCTGGCGATGTCCTGGAACTGCAACTGGTGGAGGAGGTGGAAAATGCGCTCCTGGAGCTCGGTGCCCAGGCGTTCCATTTCGGAGATGGCGGGCTCCTCGCCCTTGAGCCGGCCCAGGGCCGCTTCCTGCTTGAGCCGGACCAGGGCCTGGAAGCCCTGGTCGCTGCCCGCGAGCATGGATTCCACGCAGTCGATGACCTTGGCCATCTCGCTCTCGGTGTGGGCGATGGCCTCCTCCATCTGGGGGATGATGCGGGCGCGCTCCGCCTGGGCCTTGGGCGGGGCCATCTCGATGAGCGACGTGAGCTCCTGGTCCAGGAGCTGGCCCTTGTCCTGGGACCGGACCCCCTGCAGCCGGGTCCCGGACCTGTGCAGGGCGGTGATGAAGCCGGTGTCCAGCAAGGCGATGATCCGGTCCTCCTGCAGGACGAACCCGCGCACCCAGGCCCCTTCGGGACCGGCCAGGAGGGGGCTGGCGGGCGCCACCTGCCCGGGGGCGGCGCTCACCACGGCGTCCACCGCGTCCACCAGGACGCCCACCAGGCTGTCGCCGCCCAGGTCCAGCACCACGATGTTCCGGGACAGGCTGGCGTCCTGGGCGGCCAGGCGCATGCGCGCGCGCAGGCTGATGACTGGGATCACCTGGCCCCGGTGGTTCAGCAGCCCCGCCACGCTGGGAGGCATGTGCGGGATCCGGTTCAGGTCCATGAAGGGGGTGATCTCCGCCACCTTTTCCAAGGGCACCGCGAACCGGTGCCCGTCCAGGAGGAAGCTCAGGTACTGGCCCTGGACCAGGGCTGCGCCGGTCTGATCCCCGGCCGGGCCCGCCGGGAAGCTCACAGGGCCTCCTCGACTGCAAGCATGAGCAGCTCGGCCGGATCCAGGATCAGCACCACGCCGCCGTCACCCAGGATGCTGGCGCCGGAGATGCCCGGCAGGCTCGCCAGGTACGGGGCCAGGGGCTTGATGACCATCTCCTGCCTGCGCAGGAAAGCGTCCACGATGATGCCCATGCGCCGCCCGCCGGTGGAAACCACCACCACCGGCAGCTCTTCGTCGACGGCGGCGGGCTGGTCGTCCGTGTTCTTGAAATGGAGCAGGTCCCGCAGGCGCACCACCCCCAGCACCTCGCCCCGCAGGTTGATGGCCTTGCGCCGGGTGAGGTGGGCCACGGACTCCCGCGGCACCAGGAGGGTCTCCTCCACCGCCGTGCCGGGCAGGGCGAACACTTGCCCTCCGGCCCTCATGAGCAGCGCGTCGATGATGGCCAGGGTCAGGGGCAGCTTGATGGTGAACACGCTGCCCCGGCCCACGACGCTGCTCACCGACACGCTGCCGTTGAGCTTGCGCACGTTGGACTTGACCACGTCCATGCCGACCCCGCGCCCGGAGATGTCGGTGACCGTCTGGGCGGTGGAGAATCCGGGCAGGAAGATCAGGTTGACGGCTTCCTCGTCGTTCAGCTGCTCCGCCCGCTCCTGGGTGAGGACGCCCTTTTCCACCGCCTTGGCCCGGACCACCTTGGGATCGATGCCCTTGCCGTCGTCCTCGATCTCCACCAGGACCGAGTCCCCTTCATGGCGGGCCCGCAGCACCACCGTGCCGCTCTCGGGCTTGCCGGCCCGGGCCCGCACGTCCGGAAGCTCGATGCCATGGTCGGCGCTGTTGCGGATCAGGTGGATCAGCGGGTCGCTCAACTCCTCGATGAGGCTCTTGTCGATCTCCGTCTCCTCCCCCAGCATCTGCAGCTCGATGCGCTTGCCGCTGCTCTTGGCCAGGTCCCGGAGCATGCGCGGGAACCTGGTGAAGATGGTCTTCACCGGCACCATGCGGATGCCCAGCACCGAGGACTGGATCTCCTTGCTCACCTGGTCCAGGTAGAGGCTGGCCTTGCGCAGCTCTTTCACCAGGTCGTCGGCCGAGGCGGGCAGGGTCTCGGTCTCCAGGCGCTCGACGATGTGGCTGATCATGGTCTTGCTGATGATCAGCTCGGCCACGGTATTCATGAAATTGTCCAGCTTGGTCTGGCTCACCCGGATGGTGTCCGAGGACTTGTCCTGGACCTTCTCCGGGCCCCGGGAGGGGCCGGCCGCCTGGGCCGGTTCAGCCGGGGCCTGGGCGGGCGCGGGAGACGGAGCCGGGACGGGCGGAGGCGCAGGCGTTACAGCCGCCGGGGCGGGGGCTTGGGCCGGGACGGAAGCCTGGGCCGGGACGGCGCTCAGGCTCAGGGGGTAGTACTGGATGGCCACGTTCTTCACGCCCCCGAACAGCTGCTCGACCGACTCCCGGGATTCGGCCGGGCGCACCAGGAGCACCAGGTCGAAGGGCACCTCGTCCGGCCGGGACCGGTCCAGGTCCACGTCCCGCAACAGCACCGCGCAACGGATCAGGGTCCCCACCAGGTCCGCCATGGTCAGCATGGAGAGGGGATTGAAGTGCGTGCTCAGGAGCTCCGGCAGCAACTGCACCACCAGGGCCAGGACCTCCTCGCCGCGCCCCAGGGCCGCTTCGGCCGCCTGGACCGAGTCCGCGTCCAGGCCAGCCAAGGGCGCGGGAAGGACCACCCCCGGCTCCCGGCGGTCCGCGGCGGGGGCCGCCGGGGCCTTGGCGCCGCCCTTGAGGGCCTCCAGGCGGGCGATGAGCCCGGAAGTGTCCGGATCCGCCGGGGTGCCATGCTTGCGCAGGCCGATGCCCACGTCGTTCACCAGGACCTTGAGGGTGTCTTCGGTCTCGAACAGCAGTTCCATGACCCTGGGGCTCACCGGGATCCGCCCCTTGCGCAGGTCGTCCAGCACGTTCTCGCCGATGTGGGCCAGGGCCTGCACCTTGGTCAGACCCAGGAAGCCCGACGCGCCCTTGATGGTGTGCACGCTGCGGAAGATGGCGTTGAGGATCTCCAGGTCCCCGGGGGATTCCTCCAGGGTCAGGAAGTTCTGCTCGATGAGCTCGAAATGCTCCCCCGCCTCGACCAGGAAATCTTCATAAAAACTGGGATCATCCAGGGAGAACTCGCCCATGGTTCAGCCTTTCTTCTTGCCCTGGAAGACCTGCAGCTGCTGGCCCTCCACTTCCGAAAGGAGGCATTGCACGTCCAGCAGGAAGATGACGCCCGCCTCCACCCGGGCCACTTTCTCGATGAAGGCGTTGGCTCCCACCGCCGAAACCTTGGGCGGGTCCTCCAGGCGCTTCTGGTCGACGCTCCTCACCTCGTCCACCGCATCCACGATCAGACCGGTGCTCACCCCGCCGATGGGGGTGATGATGATCCGGGACACGCTGGTGACCGGCTGGCGGGGCAGCCCGAAGCGGTCCCGCAGGTCGATCACCGGCATCACTTCGCCGCGCAGGTTGAGCACCCCCTCGATGAACGTCGGGGCCCGGGGGACAGGGGTGATGTTGCCCACCATGATGATCTCCCTCACCTCGTGCAGGCGCAGGGCGTAGGCTTCGGCCGCCAGGTGGAACACCACCATGGGCAGCTCGGTGCTGGCCGCCTGGAGATCTTCGGGCCGCTGGGGCATGAGGCTGCTGCTCATGGCCGCGATCTTGGCCTGGTCTTCGCCGGTGATGATGTCCAGGATCTTGACCAGGCTGACCATCCGGTCCGAGCGCAGCACCACCCCTTCCAGGTCCGCCGCCTCCCGCTCGCTGAGGGTCTGGGGCGGCGCCAGGATGTCCTCCTGCCGGATCCGGATGATCTCCTGGATGCCGTCCACCACGATGCCCAGCTTGGCCTGGCCGGAACTGAGCAGGATCACCATGTCCGCCGGCACCGCCGCGGCCGCGGGCTCCGCGTGCAGCAGCTGGGACAGGTCCAGCAGGGGCAGGACCTGGTCCCGCAGGCAGATGACGCCCAGGATGTAGGGCGGCGCGTCGGGCACCTTGGTGACCGCCGGCAGCTCGATGATCTCCTCCACCATCTTGAGGTTGATGCCGAAGGACTCCTGGCCCAGGGTGAAGGTCACGTACGGCAAGTCCTCCTGCACCTCCTCCAGGCCCTCCAGGATGCTGCCGCCGGCTCCCGGCACGCGGGTCTCCCCGGCCCGCTCCGCCAGGCGTTCCCGCTGGCCGAACTCGGCCGAATCCAGGATCTTCTCCAGGTTGATGAGGGTGATCAGGCGGTTGGCCGCGGTGACCATCCCCGCCAGGTAGTCGCTGCGCACCCCGGCCACCAGGGGGGGCGTTTCCCTTAGGGTGAAGTCGTCCAGCTTCACCACTTCGGTCACCGAATCCACCATCAGCCCGGTGAGCTGCCCGGCCAGGTCCAGGATGATGATCCGGGTCTTGGGGGTGGGCTCCTTGGGCGGCAGGTGGAAGCGCAGCCGGCTGTCCAGCACCGGGATGATGCTCCCGCGCAGGTTGACGATGCCCAGGATGAAGCTGGGCGAGCCGGGAACCGGCGTGATGGTGGTGCGGGGGGTGATTTCCTGGACCCGGTCGATGTCCATGCCGAATTCCACATCGTCCAGGGTGAAGGTCACCAGCTGGCCCGAGGGGACGACGTCAAGGGCCTGCCTGCCCTGGAGTTCCGCGGTGGCCATGGTTCAATCCTTGCTCTTGGCGCGCTTGAATGCCTCCACCACCGAATCGGCGTGGGCCCGCTGCTCGTCCGGGACGGTGCCCGTGGAGGCGATGGTCCGGCTGATGGTGGGGCGGTCCTGGTCGCCCTTGAGCCCGGTGCCCAGGAGCTCGACGATGTAGTCGTGGATCTGGCGCAGGTGGTGGACGATGCGTTCCAGCTTCTGCCGGGTGATGTCCTGGAACTGCATCAGGTCCATGGCTTCGTAGACTTTGTTCTGGATGTCCTTGCCGGCGGCCATCACCTGGTTGATGGCTTCCTGTACCGACGGGTCCTGGGCGCCCGGGTGGCGCATGACGCCGGTGACGAGGGCCTGCTGGGTGCCCACCAGGCTGCTGATGAGGTCCAGCTGGTCCATGACCTTGTTGGTCTCCCGCTCAGTGACCGCGGTGACCGCGTCCAGTTCGGAAAGGACGTGCCCCTGGGGATCGTCGGGCTGCACCGGTCCCCCCTTGGCCCCGGACGGCACCCCGCTTTTGGACATAAGCTCATTGGTTTCAGGCTGATCCATGTGCCCTCCCAGGGGGCGTCTAGCCGAGCAGCGATTCGATCTTTTCCTTCAGGGTGTCGGGGGTGAAGGGCTTGACCACGTAGTTGTTCACCCCCGCCTGCAGGGCCTGGACGATGTCCTCCTTGGCGGCGTTGGTGGTGACCATGAGGATGGGGATGCTGGCGTTCTGGGCCCGCACCGCCTGGACGAACTCCAGCCCGTCCATCTCGGGCATGTTCCAGTCGGTGATGATCATCTCGACCCCGCCCTGGGCGAGCTTCTCCAGCCCGGCCTTGCCGTGCTCCCCTTCCACCACGTCGGTGTAGCCGATCCGGGAGAGGGTGTTGATGATGATGCGGCGCATCGTCGAAGAGTCGTCCACGATTAGGATCTTCAAGGGAAACTCCTTTAAGGGGCAAACGCCCGGTTAACCGTGTGCTGGGACGGAGGCCTCGATGAATTTACGGAGGGCTTCCTGGTCGTCGGGATACACGTTCAGGAACTTCACTCCGAGTTCGTACTCCCGCTCCTCCAGGGTCTCGATCCTCACCACCTGGCCTACCGCCACCAGGGGCCGCAGGTCCCGTTCGTGGGCCGGCCCGAACAGTCCCTGGTGCTTGCCCCACCCCGGCACCCGGATCTCCAGCTTGAGCAGCGTGCCCAAGGGGAAGATCCTGGGCGAGTTGAGGAGCAGGCCGCCGGCCGAGATGTCGGCGTACACGCTGGTGGAGGGTTCCGAAGGGTTGGAGAAGGAAAGCTCCTGGAAGCCCACGGTGGCTCCCATGGGAATCCGTCGGTAGGTTCGGCGCTCGGCTGGCATGGTTCGGAGTCCTGGAGGCGGCGTGGGGGGTAGGTGCGCCCTGAAGATCTTCTAAAGTTCAAGCTTATTGCACCACACTGGAGGCCTGGCAGGAAGCGGCGGGAAAGGTAAAATTCTTCCCTTGAGCCTGGCCCCCATGCCGATTATTCCCATGGCACTTCGTACGGCCGCACCGCGTGCTCGATGCCCTTGAGGGTGACCGGCGCCACTTCCCGGAGACCCTCCCGGCCGACGAGTTCGGCCGTGCGGGGCCCGATCACGATGGCGCCCGGCCTTGCCACCGCGCTTTCCAGCCGGGAGGCCAGGTTCACCGCCGAGCCCATGACCGTGTAGTCCATGCGCTTCTCGCAGCCGATGTCCCCGGCGAAAGCCTCGCCGCTGTTGACGCCGATGCGCATGTGCAGGTTCGGGTAGCCCTCCGGGCGATCCGCGTTCAGCTCCCGCAGGCGCCGCTGCATGGCCACGGCGGCCTGCACGGCGTGGAGCGCATGGTCCGGGTCCGGCGCCGGGGCCCCGAAGAAGGCCATGATGGCGTCCCCGATGTACTTGTCCAGGGTCCCCCCGTGCAGGAAGATCTGCTCGGTCAGGGCCTCGAAGGACCGGTTGAGGATGGAGGCCAGCTCCAGGGGCTCCATGCCCTCGGACAGGCGGGTGAAGCCGGAAATGTCGGCGAACAGCACCGAGATCTCGCAGCGGCGGGCCTGGAGCAGGGGTGCGTCCAGGTTCTGGGCCGCCCGCAGGATCTCCCCCACCACCTGGGGACTGTGGTAGCGCTCCAGGCGCTGCCGGAACCGGGTCTCCCGCTCCCGCTGGATGCCCACCGCGGCGAAGTTGGCCATGGCCGAGAGAAGGTGCTCGTCCTCCTGCTTGAACCCGCCCTTGCTCAGGCTGGACTCCAGGTACACCACACCCAGGGCCTGGTCCTCCACGATCAGGGGCGCGCACAGGGCCGAGGAGATGCCGTGGATCTTGATGCTCTCGCCGGCGGCGAAGCGGGGATCCACCCGGGCGTCGGTGGTGCAGGATGGTCACCTGGTCGGTCATGGCCGTGCGGGCGATGGTCCGGCTGATCGGGGCGGAGATCAGGCCGGGTTTTTCCTCCCAGGTGCACTCCGGCACCAGCTCACCGGCCGCGTCCGCGAGCAGGATGAAGCCGCGCTGGCAGCGGATCTGGGCGGTCACCAGGGTCATGACCGATTCCAGCAGCTCGTTCAGCCCGGCCGCGCCCAGGAGCTTGGCCGCCATGGTCGCCAGGCGCTGGACCAGGGACTCCACCTCCGCCGGGGGCTGCTCCACCTTGTGCCTGGCCAGCATGGCTTCGATGCTGGCATGGGGTACCAGGATGCTGCCCGAGGCGTCGAAGGCCCGGTCCTCCATGAAGGTGAGCTTGGCCTCGGTGGTCACCCGGCCGGTGGCCCGGGTGACCGGGGGGACGGTGGCCGTGGCGTCATCCAGCCACCGCACCGACACCTCCCCCAGCAGGACGGTGTCTCCCGGATTCAGGACCATGGGCTCGGTCACCGGCACGTCGTTCAGGGTGGTGCCGTTCAGGGAATGCTGGTCCTCGACCCAGGCCTGGCCGTCCCTGAGGAAAAACCGGGCGTGCACCCGGCTGACGGCGTTGGAATTGATCCGGATGTCCGCGGCGTCCCCCCGGCCGATGGTGGTCCCCTCCTCGGTGAGCTTCACCGAATGCCTCGCCCCGTCCACCAGCAGGTTCATCTTCATGGGTCATGTCCAGAGAAGGGCGATTCTACCATGGGGTTCCGGGGGGGGATGCCGGCCGCCGGTCCGGAACCCTTTCTGGAAATAGAAGATGCTTGGGATATTCTGGAGGGTCAGGAGTCCGGATGACCAAAGTCGGTTTCATTTCCCTGGGATGCCCCAAGAACCTGGTGGACAGCGAGGTGATGCTGGGCCATCTGCGCCTCAAGGGCTACACCCTCACTCCGGACCCCCGGGAAGCCGAGGTGCTGGTGGTGAACACCTGCGGGTTCATCGAAAGTGCCAAGAAGGAGAGCATCGAGGCCATCCTGCGGGCGGCCGCCTGCAAACAGGACGGGGCCTGCCGCAAGCTGGTGGTGGCGGGCTGCATGGTGGAGCGCTACCGGGAGGAGCTGCTGGCGGACATGCCGGAGATCGACGCCTGCCTGGGCACCCGGGACATCGAGCACATCGCCGAGGTGGTGGGCGCCCCGGACCGCCTGTTCGAGCCGGAACGGGACCCGGCCTACCTGTACGACGAGCACAGCCCGCGCCTGCTCACCACCCCCAAGGCCAGCGCCTACCTGAAGATCAGCGAGGGCTGCGACCACGCTTGCGCTTTCTGCGTCATCCCGGCCATCCGCGGCCCCCAGCGCAGCCGGCCCATCCCCTCGGTGCTGGCGGAGGCCCGGCAGCTGGTGGACCAGGGGGTCCTGGAGATCAACCTGGTGGCCCAGGACACCACCGACTACGGCCGCGACCTGGGGGACCCGGACGCCCTGGAGAAGCTGGTCCGGGAGCTGGGGCGGGTGCAGGGGCTGCGCTGGTTCCGCGTCCACTATGCCTACCCCAACCGGCTCACCGACGGCCTGCTCCGGGCCCTGGGGGAAACCCCCAACTGCGCCAAATACTTGGACATGCCCCTGCAGCACGCGGACCCCGGGGTGCTGCGGGCCATGGCCCGGGGCGGGGGCCGGGCCGGGTTCCTGCGGCTCCTGGACAAAGTCCGGCGGACGGTGCCGGGGATTTTCATCCGCTCCAACTTCATCGTCGGCTTCCCCCCCGAGGACGAGGCCGCTTTCGGGCAGCTGCTGGATTTCGTGGCGGAAGCCCGGTTCGAGCACGTGGGCGTGTTCACCTACTCCCCCGAGGAGGGCACCTCCGCCTTCGCCCTGGGCGACCCGGTCCCGGCGCGCACCAAGAACAGCCGCCGGCGCCGGATCATGGAACTGCAGCAGAAGATCTGCCGGGACCGCAACCGGGGCCTGGAGGGGCAGGTGCTGGAGGTCCTGGTGGAAGGGGCGCACGAGGACACCGACCTGGTGTACAAAGGCCGCCACTGGGGCCAGGCCCCGGAGGTGGACGGCCAGGTCCTGATCGTGGGCGGCGAGGTGCGGCCCAACACCATCCAGCCGGTGCGCATCGCCAGGGGGCACGCGTACGACCTGGTGGGAGAGGTTGTGTGATTCCGCCGACCGGGTATCTTGATTGTCCTGGAGGTTCGCCATGGAAGCCTTTCCCGCCAACCTGACCTGGTCGGGCGATACGTCCCTGGCCGACTACCCCCGCGGCGCCGAGCTGGCCAAGCCCGGCGGGACCGCCCCCATCCCGGTGAGCGCCCTGGCCCGGTTCGGGGGCGACCCGGCGCGCTGGAATCCCGAGGATCTTCTGGCCGGGACCCTGGCCCACTGCCACATGCTCACCTTCCTGGCCCTGGCCGCCAAGGCCCGGCTCCAGGTGCTGGGCTACCAGGACCGGGCCGAGGCCACCCTGGTCACCGAGGAGAAGATCAGCCGGGTGGGGGAGATCCTGCTCCAGCCCACCATTACCGTGGCCCCGGGCACCGACCCGGCCAAGGTGGAGGAGCTGTTCCAGAAGGCCCACAAGTACTGCGTCATCGGCAACAGCCTTACCGCCCGGGTGGCCATGCGGCCCCGGGTGGTGGCGGGCTGACCCGGCCGTGGGGACGTCCGGCGCGCAGGGCCAGGTGAAGGCCCCGAAGTGGGCCTGGGTGGTGGCCACCGGCCTGGGGTCCGGTTGCCTGCGCCCGGCTCCGGGCACCTGGGGCAGCCTGGCGGCGGCGGCGGCCTGGTGCCTGCTGTCCCGGCTCCTGGCGACCCCGTTCGCCGCCTGGGTCCAGGCCAACCGGGGCGTCCCGTACCTGGCCTATCGCATCTACGGGGCCGAACTGCTGTTCCTGGCGGCCCCCCTGGCCATGACCTGGCTGGCGGTGCGCGCCTCGGACCTGGTGGTGGCCCAAACCGGCGAGAAGGACCCCGGGTACATCGTGGCCGACGAATGGGCCGGCATGTGGATCACCCTGTGGCCGGTGCGCTGGGAGATCGCCCAGAACCTGCACCGCCTGTGGTCATCCGGCGGCTGGCGCTGGCTGCCGGCGCTGCTGGTGCCGTTCCTGGTGTTCCGCCTCCTGGACATCTGGAAACCCTGGCCGGTTCGGCAGATCCAGGTGCTGCCGGGAGGGCACGGCGTGGTGGCCGACGATGTGGTGGCGGGGCTGTACGGCATCCCAATCGTGATGCTGGGGGTGCCGCTGGTGCTGCACAACCTGGCCCTCTAGGAGCCCGACCAAGTAAAGGTCCGGGTCCCTCCATTTCGCCCTGGTTCGCTCTGTTGGATCGCTGATCGCGATCCAACAGAGCGGATGGCTTGGCTGGAAGGTACTCGTCGGCTGTGTTCCACCTCCGGGATATCGACCCCGCAGAGCGTTTCATAGGCTTCCTGGGCCTGTTTCTTGGGTTTCTGCCCCTCAGGCCGAAGCGCTGGCCATCTTCAAGAGGTTATGGGCGGTGCAGACCAGGCTCCATTCAGCCCTGACCTTGGTCAGCCCCCTGAGTAGGAACTGCCGGAAGCCCATGGCCTGTTTGACCTGACCGAACACCGGCTCCACGATCTGCTTTCGAAGCCGGTAGGGACTCCGCCAGCCACCCCGCTTCAGTTTCTCCCGCATCCGGGCCACGAGGCTACCCGGCTTGCCGTTCTTGGCGTGGGTTGCAGCTTTGCTGCCATGCTGCTGGCGGCCGGTGGCGATATAGGCTTGGATCTTCCGGGCCTCCAAGCCTTCCAGGTTCGCTTCCGAGCAGAACCCCGCATCCGCCGAACAGACCCTTGGCTTCCGGCCGAGATTGGCTTTCACCCGATCGATTTTTTTT